>CAZQCO010000008.1:0-70653 GCA_964592225.1 uncultured Bacteroidales bacterium | reverse complement strand
AGCCATGCATACATTCCCCTGGGCTCCCCCGGGTATGGTGCCGGTAAGTATTGGAGGGTCATCATCATTCACCTCAACCGTAAAACTACATACATCTGTATTCAATTCAGAATCTGTGGCCGTCCATGTTACCGTAGTACTCCCCAAGTTAAAAAAAACACCATCAAGACTGGATCCGGAACCTGTTGTAACACCTGTAAGCGCATAGGTTACTGTGGGTGAAGCACAATTATCTGTTGCTGTTGCATCCCATCCCGTTCCACTGTGTTGATAGGTACAAGCTGAATTTGTATTTTTACTTTGTGTGCCACTAACGGGACAAGAAATTACCGGTAATCCGTCAATGGGACTACCTCCAACTGTTAGTGTGTTGCCATTAAAAAGAATACATCCAGTTAGTATAAGGAGTTGATTGGTAACAGTAACATCACCAGTAAGTGTAACATCTGCAGCATTATCAATTGTGAGATTGTTCACTGTAGATAAGGCATTTCCGGTAACCTGGACAACGGAACCATCATAAGTATAATCCGCTCCTGTGTTAAATGTTTTTGCACCGGTAACCTGAATGCTGCCTGTTCCTGCTGTTGCTGAAAGTCCTTGAGGATGAGCCGTAATAATTCCTGCACCGGAGCTGAGTGTAAAAGTTCCGGTACTGCCATCAATAAGGCTTGTTCCAACATCTAATACAGAGCCCGAGTTTACATTAAAATTAATCTCATCTGAAATAGTACCCCCGGTTTTCTGAAAGACCTGTGTTGATCCCCCACTAAAATTGAGATTGCCATAACCCGTTCCGGGAATGTTATTTGTAATTGTTCCTCCGGACTGCGTAAAGTTCCCATCAAGATTAAAAGTTCCAATGGCAGAATTAGCGTCTTCCTTTAAGTAAAAATCCCCATTTGAAATATTGAAATTGCCGGAAACATTTAATGTTGAACTAGCAGTACCAGTAACAATAACAAATGTTCCACCATTTTGAATAAAATCACCCCCAACATTCATTGTGCACGAACCATTGTCATTATTCATTTTAAAAGCAGCATTATTATTAATAATAACATTGCCGGCTACATTCAGGGTATATCCAATAGCTCCACTAGACATTCTTAGTGAGTTGCTCGCATGGTCCCCGGTAGATATTGTTCTTTGGACTGTGAAATCCCCTGCAATAGTTATATTAGATTCTAAATATAAATTAGAAGTCTGATTAGCACAATTCCAAGTTAAATTTCCGAAGGTTTGAGCGAAACCCGTTGGGACTATGGTGGTGACACCTGTTATATTACAATTCGAAGCTGGATCCCAGGTAGCCGTTGGTATTGTGCCTCCATTTTTAGAATGCTCATAGGTGCCGCCGCTATTTACAGTTAAAGTACCTGAATAGGGAGTTGCCGAAGTACTGCTTATCTTAAGCGTTCCAGCATTGGACACATCAACAGTAGCAGTTAGAATATAATTACTAGGTATGGTAAATGTACATGCATTACTACCGTCTCCTAAAATTATCTTTGAATTTACTCCTGAAACCGTCCAGCTGGCGCCTATCGTCGGTATCGGATTGTTTCTGATATTAAAAACCTGGTCGGCATTTGTGAAATTCGGAGGGTTCGCTCCTGATCCGTCTGTATTTAATCCCCAGCTTGCCTTAAGATTAAGATTTCCTGCGGCTTTTGAATAATAGTTTGTTTGCCCATACCCTTCTGCAACATAAATACAAAAAATGAAGAAAAATAGAAGAAATCTTCTTATCAGATTGTAAAAGATATATTGGTTGCTTATTCTCATGAATTTAAAAACAAAGAGAGAAATTTTACTAATTCCTCCATGCCCTTTCCCTATAATGTTTGAACCTCAAAATCAATCTGTTTTACATAATAAATATTCCCGCCGAAAATTGTTAATCGGTAGGGATTCCAGAAAATGAGCCATTTCAATTCATTTTCAGAGTTTTGCATCAATAGAATTTTATACGGCACAAGCTCCCTAATGTTCCGATTATCAACGAAAAAATACTCTTTTTCAATAGCTAAAATACAGTTATTGGAAATACTGTGAATAAAAGCTTATTAACAGTAAGAAAGGGAAGGATCAAACAGGATGTTTTAAAGGCTTCTTTTCAGGAATTTTTAGAACAGTTTAAGATCTAAGTTTTCTGATTTTGATGCCTTTGAAAAATGTATGTTGCTTTCGTCGCATATCGCGTTGAATTATTTAATTAATAGATGCGACGAATTTTAATTCATTCCGTTTCCCACGGGCGTTGCCCGTGGCTATTTATATTATAGCCCTACAGGCTATTTTAATGAATTTTAATCTTTCCCTAATCTGAATTACGATATATCAATAAACGATCTTTTAGTACGGATTCTTTATGCACAATTTTACTCGAAATATAAGGGGCTTTGACCCCCTGACCAAAATTCTTATCCCCAACAAACACGCGGGCCTCATCCCAAAGATTAGTTTTAATCATATATTCAAGCAGCTTTTTTCCTCCTTCGACTAATACCGATACTATATTCCGCTTGTATAACTGTTCGAATACCGGACCTAAATCTTTATCTGAAAAATCAACTTTAACAAATTCTGTCAGCCCTTGCCGGCCTGTTTTTTTAGCATTGAAAATCCGAGTTTCCTGTGTGTTATCCAGGACATTAAAATTACCTGGTATCCGTAAGGTACGATCAAGAATGATCCTCAATGGATTCGGGCCTTTCCAGTGCCTCACATCCAACCTGGGATTATCTATAATCACCGTATTTGTCCCTGCCATTATACCCTGTTCCTCGGAGCGCCATTTATGAACAAGATTTCGCGAAAGCGGACTGGATATCCAGTTTATGCCAATAGGTTCTCCGGGATTTCTGATCACGTCAATGAATCCGTCTTTTGTCTGTGCCCATTTCAAGATCAAATAGGGCCTCTTCAATGCATGAAATGTGAAAAACCTTTTATTCAGACTGCGACATTCCCGTTCCAATATCCCGGTTTTAACATTTACTCCATTTTTTCTTAATCGTTCAATGCCTTTACCTTCCACA
Source organism: uncultured Bacteroidales bacterium (assembly GCA_964592225.1). Taxonomy (GTDB): domain Bacteria; phylum Bacteroidota; class Bacteroidia; order Bacteroidales; family UBA10428; genus UBA10428. Next base: position 67,609 of record CAZQCO010000008.1, on the reverse strand, counting down.
AGCGGATTGGGATCGGGAGTACCGATTATAACCGAAGGAATTTTCTTTTCTAAGATCAAATCGGCACAGGGAGGAGTTTTACCTGTATGAACACAGGGCTCAAGATTGACGTACAGGGTGCACTCTTTTAAAAGTGATGGAGTTTTTACAGAATTGATCGCATATACTTCGGCATGAGCCTGACCATAATGCTTATGATACCCTTCTCCTATCACCTTTCCATTGTGAACAATCACTGCTCCAACCATCGGATTGGGTGCAACATATCCCAGTCCGTTTATTGCCAATTCAAGACAACGATGCATAAATATTTCGTCTGCCGGTTTGGTTTTATCCACTTTCATGTATTTTTGAATTGGAAATGTTTTAAAAAATGCTTTTATCTGCCATTCAATCCGTTTTTCACTCAAAATTGCATCCGCTTTATCCAAAGCAGGAAATCGATAATGTATTCAAGCTTGTTGTGGACGATCTGCTAAATTACAGTAAAATAGAAATACACCAGAATCTGTACAAAAATATATTACCTGAAACGGAAAAGAAAATGCAGATAATCCTTGAGCGCCTTGCGAATGCCGAACCTATTCAATATATATTGGGAAGAACTGAGTTTTATGGTTTACCTCTCACTAGCGATAAGCGTGCGTTGATCCCACGCCCGGAAACCGAAATCCTGGTGGATAGTGTAGTAAAAGAACATACACCGAAAAATAACCTGACTATACTGGATATAGGTACCGGTAGTGGTTGTATAGCTATTGCCCTGGCAAAATCATTTCCTGATTGCTATATTACAGCTATTGACAACAGCAAAGAAGCGCTTGACCTGGCTCAAATCAACGCTGAATTAAACACTGTTGAGATCGATTTTATTAATGATAACATCTTGGATCCTCGTGCAGATTATTCATTATTAGATATCATAATCAGTAATCCGCCTTATGTAAGAAACTCTGAAAAACAATACATGCATCGAAATATTCTTGAATTCGAACCGGAAAATGCACTCTATGTTACGGATGATGACCCGTTGATCTTTTACAAGGCTATTGCCGGTTTCAGTAAAAAACACCTGCATCCGCAGGGCAGCATATATCTTGAACTGAACGAATTTCTGGGAAAAGAAATAGAAGAACTTTACTCCATTTCAGGCTTCAGGGACATTAAATTAAATAAGGATCTGAATCAGAAGTACCGTTATTTAACAGCCAGAAAATGAAAAAATCGCGTCCGATATCAAAAAAAGAAGCCTTATTCCGCCTGATGAAGCTTTGCAGCCACTCGGAAAAATCATCTTTCGATATCGAAATGAAACTTAAAATCTGGGGGTTGCAGCAGCATAGTCAGGAAATCATTAATCAACTGCGTAAAGAGAATTTTCTTGACGATTCCAGGTATGTAAAAGCATTTATCCACGATAAAATACTCATTAACAAATGGGGCAGCCTTAAAATAAAATATCATTTGTTCCGAACTGGTATTCCCGGCAATATTATCGAAAATGAGCTATCTTCATTCGATCATCAGTTGTACCGGAAAATGATTTTCGAAGAGTTACAAAAGAAGAAAACAGCATTAAAAAAAAATACGCTGCAAACGCTTAAAACAAAGCTATATGCATTTGGAAATCAACGGGGTTATGAAGTTGTATATATCCGCAATTTTATCGATGAATCTGATGCATTATAATTCTAACATAAGTTTTATAATTTTACCCAACTAATAATGAAAGCATGATCACACTTGAGCAAATTAAAGATCTTGACGGGCGTATGCTTGCGCTAAGGAGGCATCTTTGACATCGATAATAAATTAAAACAGGTTGCCGGTGACGAAGTGAAAACACAGGCCTCCGATTTTTGGAACGATCCGAAGGAGGCAGAATTACATCTTAAAAAAATTTCAACTCTTAAGTACTGGACGAATGCATTTCAGGAGATTATGACTCACGTTGATGATCTCCATGTACTTTTTGATTTTTTTGAAGAAGAAGAAGCCAGTGAAAAAGAGGTTGATGCACAGTATAGTAAAACAAAAGAATTAATTGAGGACCTCGAATTTAAAAATATGCTCGGCGAAAAAGAGGATCCTTTGGGAGCTATACTAAAAATTAATGCAGGCGCCGGAGGGACTGAAAGTCAGGACTGGGCAGAAATGCTTATGCGAATGTATATTCGCTGGGGAGAACGAAATGCCTATAAAGTAAAAGAGATCAGCTACCTGGCAGGAGAAGAGGCAGGAGTAAAATCGGTTACATTAGAATTTGAAGGAGATTATGCCTATGGCTACCTGAAAAGTGAAAGCGGTGTTCACCGCTTAGTCCGTATTTCACCCTTCGATTCAAATGCCCGACGTCATACTTCATTTGCTTCCGTATTTATTTCACCGGTGATTGATGATGATATAGCAATTGAAATTAATCCTTCAGACCTGGAGTGGGATACTTTTCGTTCGAGCGGAGCTGGTGGTCAAAATGTCAATAAGGTTGAAACGGGTGTGCGAGTAAAACATATTCCAACCTCAATCACAGTCGAAAATACCGAAACCCGGTCGCAATCGAAAAATCGTGAGAATGCGTTACGAATACTTCGATCACATTTATATGAACTTGAACTTCGCAAGCGGATGGAAAAACAGGCTGAAATTGAAGGTATGAAAAAGAAAATTGAATGGGGCTCCCAGATCAGAAATTATGTACTTCACCCCTATAAGCTTGTCAAGGACCTGCGTACCAATTTTGAAACAGGAAATACACAGGCTGTACTGGATGGAGATCTGAATGAATTTATTAAAGCTTACCTGATGGAATTCGGAAAAAAATAAAGGAATAGCTATGCTTTCGATTTACCACAATCCCAGATGCCGTAAAAGCCGTGCCGGTTTGGAATACCTGAAATCAAAAGAGGTTAGGTTTCAGATTATAGATTATATCAGTAATGGCCTTACTGAAGCTGAATTACGTGAAATTCTGCTTAAAACGAACCTTGACCCGATAGAACTGGTCAGAAAACAGGAGGATATTTTTAAAAAAGAGCTTAAGGGGAAATCCTTTACTAAGGATGAATGGATTAAAATCATATGCGAGAATCCGAAATTACTGCAACGTCCCATAGTAGTTGCAAAACACAAAGCCGTATTGGGTGATCCGCCAGAGAATATTGATATAGTAACGAAGTGAAGAAGTAACGAAGTGATAAGGCATATTTAGTTATGATGGATTGCTTTTATAATTTGTTTAAAAAACGAATTCGGGAAAATGAGTAGTAGACCCCATAAAAATTTGAAAATATGGAAGAAAAGTATTAATCTGGTTCATATCTTGTATGAAATACTAAAGGATTTCCCGGGCGAGGAAAAGTTCGGTATTATCGGCCAGCTGCAGAGAGCTGCAATTTCATTACCAGCAAACATATCGGAAGGAGCTGCCAGAAGAACAGAAGAATTTTATCATTTTCTTTCAATTTCAACCGGCTCATTGAGCGAAATTGATACACTAATTGAGATTTCATATAAGCTCGAATTACTTAATAATGAAAATTATAAAATGCTATTTAACAAAGTTGAAAAGACTGATGCATTACTGCGTGGTTTAATGAAAAATGTAAAATTGAAGATCAACTCATGAATTATTTAATTATGAAACATAATTCATTAATCCTCGTCACTTCGTAACTTTATTTCTTAGTCACTCTTTTTAATACGAAATATAAACTTAAAAATATGACTTACAGAACAGAACACGACACCATGGGTGAAGTTAAGGTGCCCGCCGATAAATACTGGGGAGCGCAAACACAGCGCTCAGTTATGAATTTTCCTATTGGCCCGGCTGCCTCTATGCCCATCGAAATCATCTATGCTTTCGGATATCTTAAAAAAGCTGCCGCCATTACTAACCATAAACTGGGAGTTTTGTCGGAAGACAAAATGAAGCTTATATGCAGGGTATGTGATGAGATCATTGCCGGTGAGCTTAATGATCAATTCCCGCTAGTAATCTGGCAAACCGGCTCCGGCACACAATCGAATATGAATGTCAACGAAGTTATAGCAAACCGTTCGCACGTTCTTCAGGGGAATAAACTGGGTGAAGGAAAAACCCAAATACATCCGAACGATGATGTGAACAAATCGCAATCATCGAACGATACTTTCCCTACTGCCATGCATATTGCTGCCTATAAAAAACTGTCTGAATCTACAATTCCCGGACTTGAGTTGCTGCGCGATACATTGAAAAAGAAATTAAAAGCTATGATGGATGTAGTAAAAATTGGCCGTACACACTGGATGGATGCTACACCGCTTACTCTCGGACAAGAGTTTTCGGGATACGTTTCACAACTCGATCACGGATTACAAGCTTTGAAGAATACGCTCCCTCATCTTGCCGAACTTGCCCTGGGAGGCACTGCGGTTGGTACCGGTATGAATACGCCTAAGGGATATGATGTTGAAGTAGCAGCGCAGATAGCCAAACTGACAGGATTACCCCTCATTACAGCAAAAAATAAATTTGAATCCCTGGCATCGCATGATGCGATTGTTGAATCGCACGGAGCATTAAAGCAGCTGGCTGTGAGCCTGATGAAGATTGCTAATGATATTCGCATGCTCGCTTCCGGTCCCCGCTCGGGAATCGGTGAGATTAATATTCCTGCAAACGAACCCGGTTCGTCCATCATGCCCGGTAAAGTAAATCCTACGCAGGTAGAAGCTTTAACCATGGTGTGTGCCCAGATTATTGGAAATGATACTACTATTGCCATTGGCGGAATGAACGGACATTTCGAATTAAATGTTTATAAACCTGTAATGATAGCCGGTTTCCTGCAGTCAGCTACTTTGCTGGCCGATGCCTGTAAGGCTTTTAATACTAATTGCGCCGCAGGGATAGAACCTAACCACCAACGTATTAAATCGCATCTCGATAACTCACTCATGCTTGTAACAGCTCTGAATACACACATTGGTTATGAAAATGCTGCTAAAATCGCTAAAAAGGCTCATAAGGAAGGGAAAACTCTGAAAGAAGCCGCTATTGAATTGAAACTGATTACTGCCGGGCAATTCGATGAATGGGTTGTACCTTCAAAAATGACAGGCTCTCTTGATAAATAGCCGGATGAAAAAATATCTCCTTATTTCCCTGCTCTTCTTTCCCCTCAGCTTACTGAGTCAGAGTAATTTTATGGCCATCAGTTTTGGGGGCAACCTACCCTTGAAACACTTTGCTTCATACAACGATCTTACACAAAATGGTTTTGCATTAAATGGATTCACAGGGGATTATTCCGGAGGTTTTTTCCTGAAAAAAAATCTGGGAATCGGGGGAAACATCCGGTATGCTTCAAATAGCGTTGATGAAGATGCCCTGCTCGATCTGCTTTCCGAAGAGTTTCCAACTGATTTTCCATTAGATGGTGACCCCTCCTATTTCAGTGGTTTCTGGAAATATATTTCCGTGCTGGCAGGTCCTGAATATACGATTCTTCGGGAACGGGCCAACATAGATCTGTATATGCTAACGGGAATAAATTTTGTATTACCACCCGAAATGAGTATTTATGCAGACAACCTCGATGATTATTACAATCGAAGTCTCGAGGTTAGGACTGTCAATCTTGGATTTGAAGCAGGATGCGCTTTACGATATCATATAAATACTTATACTTCTATCCGGATTCATGTGAGCTGGTTCATTTCAACCTGTAATGGCGATATAATTAAAGATAAGCAAGTGCTGGGAAACAAAACTTCAGAAAAGATTGACTACTCCTGCCCTATCAATACACTTAATGCAGGAATCGGGGTAGCCTACAGATTATAATTAGTTGCAGCATGAGTACTCTCAATAAAAATCAACTCTTTAACGAATTTCCATCTATCAGTACTGAGGAATGGGAAGAAAAAATCAGGCAGGACCTGAAAGGAGCCGATTATGAAAAAAAACTGGTGTGGCAGACCCTGGAAAATATCAGGGTACAACCCTATTACAGAAAAGAATACTTAACCGATAAAGAATACCTGACTCCTCTGCCGGGAGAATTCCCCTATGTAAGAGGAAACAAAGCCGGTTCCAACCATTGGGAGATCCGGCAGGATATTCTGCTTGATGATATCGAAACAGCTCATCAGAAATCACAATTTTGCTTGGATCATGGAGTGACATCGCTGGGATATATTTTTCCACCGGCAGGAGAAAAACCACTATTAAAAAACCTGGCTGAGTTCAGTCGGTTACTCCGGAACATTCCCCTGAACCAGGTAGGTCTGAATTTTATTTGTGGCCATAATGCCCCGAAAATCGTAAACATGCTTCAGGCTGAAGTGGAATTCCGCAAGTTTGATAAAGCACAGATTCGCGGTTCAGTTGATTTCGATCCGCTGGGATACCTTACCATTACAGGCAAATTCTATACAAGCGAAGATGCTGATTTCGAAATATTGATTCACCTTTTACAATTTGTATCTTCTCATCTTCCTGATTATCATGCTCTGGCAATTAACGGATGTTTTTTTCATTCTGCAGGTGCATCCATAGTGCAGGAACTGGGATATAGTCTGGCCCTGGCTAATGACTATCTTTCGCGTGTTACCGATTCCGGGCTAAAAGTCGATACTGTCTGCCATCATCTTCGATTCAACCTGGAGATAGGTTCCAATTACTTCATGGAAATTGCTAAACTGCGTGCTGCGCGTTTTCTCTGGGCAAAAATTGTGGAAGCTTACCATCCTGAAAAGGAGGAATCAAAGAAATTGTATATTCATTCAATCACTTCGGATTGGAACCAAACTCTTTTCGATCCCTACATGAACGTGTTACGCGGCACCACAGAATCCATGTCAGCTGTTATTGGCGGAACCGATTCACTCCTTGTCCGTCCTTTCACTGATTCCTACAAACCCACAACGAAATTTTCCGACCGGCTGGCACGTAATATTCAGATTATCCTCAGCGAAGAAGCTTACCTGGGAAAAGTTGCTGATCCTGGTGCCGGTTCTTACTATATCGAAAATCTTACAGATTCTATTATTGATAAAGCATGGAAAATATTTCTTAACGTCGAGGCGGAAGGAGGATATCTGCAGGCACTCAAAAAAGGTATCGTTCAGTCAGATATTGAAAAAACAGCCCAACTGCGTAACCATTTGATTGCAACACAGCGCGAAGTCATGGTGGGCACCAATCAATATCCCGACTTTAATGAATCAATGAAACATGAAATTAATGAAGAAATAGCCTTCCCGGATACTCCTGTCAAGAATGCAATTATTACTCCCCTGAAAAAATACCGTTATAGTATGGAATTCGAAAAGCTGCGTCTGGCAACCGAGAGACATACTCATCGACCAAAGGTATTCATGTTAACCTTCGGTGATCTTTCCATGCGCCGGGCCAGGGCAACTTTCTCGTGCAACTTTTTTGCCTGTGCAGGATATGAGGTAATTGATAATCCGGGATTTTCGTCAGTCAAGGAGGGTGCCAAAGCCGCACAGAAAGTAAATGCTGATATAGTTGTACTGTGCAGCAGCGATGATGAATACGCCACACTGACTGCTGAAGATTTATTACTACTCAGAGATAACGCCATTCTTGTCGTGGCTGGTGCCCCGAAGTGTATGGATGAGCTTAAATCCAAAGGAATTGAAAATTACATTCACATGCGATCAAATATACTTGAAACGCTTTCTTACTATCATCAAATTCTGGGTATCAGCATATGAGAAAAATTCTACTGTTTAGTTTTCTAAGCTATAATCTTTTTATAATGCGCTGCCCTGCATCAGATAATCTGCAGGTTTACTACCGCAATTGTATTTCCCTGAACGGTGACTGGAATATAATTGTCGATCCGTATGAGAATGGATACTATAATTACCGGTTGGAGCCCTTCGATCAAATGAATGATCCTTGGGCAACGGGTTATTATGGCGATAAAAAAATGCAATCTCCCGGCGACCTGATTGAGTATGATTTCGATAAATCACCAGTGCTGCATGTTCCCGGCGATTGGAATACCCAGGATCCAAAATTTTATTATTACGAAGAAACTATCTGGTACCGTAAAAAATTCAATGCCCCCGAATTACAGGATGGCCAGCGGGTATTTCTTTATTTTGGTGCCGTGAATTACCGGGCCGATGTATACCTGAACAGTAAGAAGCTGGGAACACATGTCGGAGGATTCACTCCGTTTTACTTCGAAATCACTGATTTTTTAAAAGAATCTGATAATTCCCTTGTTGTGAGAGTTGATAATAAACGATTGAAAAAAGGAGTGCCGACAGTTAATACCGACTGGTGGAACTATGGTGGAATAACACGTGATATGAAACTGCTTGTACTACCTTCAACCTTTATTAAAGATTATTCCATTGTATTGGAATCAGCCCCCGATAGGATAGTTAAAGGAAAGGTATTTGTCGATGGAGGAAACGATGAAAATATCCACATTATAATACCTGAGTTACAAGTTAATAGTCAGGTAAATCCGGATGAAAATGGTATGGCCGGATTTTCCTTTCAGTCCAAAAAATTGGAATTATGGACACCGGAGAATCCCAGGTTGTACCGTATTGAAATACTCGCCGGTAATGATACGTTGATCGACTCGGTGGGTTTTAGAACCATTGCTGTTGAAGGGAAACAAATTCTTCTTAACGGTAAACCTATTTTTCTTAAAGGAATTTCCATTCACGAAGAATATGCTGCCGATGGAGGAGGACGCGTAAATGCTGCCTGGCAGGCCGAACAATTACTTGATTGGGCAAAAGAACTGGGCTGTAATTTTATTCGCCTGGCACATTATCCGCACAACGAAGATATGGTGCGAATTGCCGAACGAAAAGGAATTATGGTCTGGTCGGAGATCCCGGTTTACTGGACCATTGACTGGAAAAATGAAAGTACGTTTGAAAATGCACGGAACCAGCTTCAGGAAAATATTTTGCGCGACCGGAACCGGGCCAATGTCATTATTTGGTCACTGGCCAATGAAACACCGGTTACTCCGGCCCGAAACGAATTTCTTACAAAACTGGCTGAACACGCTCGTTTCCTGGATAACACCCGTCTGATAAGCGCGGCCCTGGAAAAACATTATAAAACGGATTATGTGGCTGTGGTAGAAGATCCTCTGGCAAATATTCTGGATATCATATCGTTCAATGAATATATCGGCTGGTATGATGGTCTGCCAGAAAAGTGCAAACAGATAAGCTGGGAAATAACTTACGATAAACCTGTATTTATTAGTGAATTTGGGGCCGGAGCCAAGTATGGCTATCATGGTGATAAAAACCAACGCTGGACAGAAGAATTTCAGGAAGATCTGTATATAAAAACCCTGAATATGCTTGATCAAATCGACGGATTATGTGGTATGTCGCCCTGGATCCTGACTGATTTCCGTTCACCTCGAAGACATTTGCCCGAAATCCAGAACGATTTTAACAGGAAAGGTGTTCTTTCAGAGAAGGGAGAGAAAAAGAAGGCATTTTTTGTTTTGAAAGAGTATTATCAGATGAAATAGATTATGAGTACAGAGTAGTGAGTAGTGAGACTTTTGCTGAAGATACAGGAACAAACTTTTGTTTATCAAATATTACATTTATTTAAAATGCACAACTTCCGGGAATTGAAGATATGGCAAAAATCTAGGGCCCTGGTAAAACAAATTTATCTGATTACAAAAAATTTTCCGCAAGAGGAACAATATGGATTAACTACTCAAATAAGACGAGCTGTAATATCAATTGCAGCTAATGTTGCAGAAGGATGTGGCAGACAGACCGATAAAGAATTAAGCCGGTTTTTGGATATTGCCAATGGCTCTGCTTTTGAATTAGAAACTCTTTTATTGCTGGCTCAGGATCTTAAATACATTGATACAGACTCTATAAGAAGTACAATTTTAATAATTCAAGAAATTGAAAAAATGATATTCAACTTGAAAAACAAATTATTAAACTAATGATGATTTAAGTTTAGTGTAGATTTTGATGTGTCTCATTACTCATTACTCATTACTCATTACTCACTACAATAAAAATGCGCCCTGACTTTAAAAATATAGACATCAAACAGTTCTCTGCCAGTCAAAAGAACATTGCTGCATGGGAAAAAGAAAATGGTATTGCCTCCAATTGGATTACCGCGGAACAGATCCCCGTAAAACAAGTGTATACCAGCAATGACCTGGAAGGTATGGAACACCTCGATTATGCTGCCGGTATACCTCCCTTCCTTCGCGGTCCCTATTCTACCATGTTCGTCATGCGCCCCTGGACAATTCGTCAGTACGCCGGTTTTTCGACAGCCGAGGAATCCAATGCATTTTACCGCCGTAACCTGGCATCGGGACAAAAAGGTTTATCAGTGGCCTTCGACCTGGCTACGCACCGTGGTTACGATTCCGATCATGAACGCGTGGTTGGCGATGTAGGGAAAGCAGGAGTAGCGATCGATTCCATCCTCGATATGAATATCCTATTCGATCATATCCCCCTGAAAGAAATGTCGGTCTCTATGACTATGAACGGGGCTGTACTGCCCATTATGGCCTTTTACATTGTTGCGGCCCTGGAACAGGGAGCAAAGCCCGAAGAATTGAATGGCACTATCCAGAACGATATTCTGAAAGAATTTATGGTCCGGAATACCTATATCTACCCACCGGAAATGTCGATGCGCATCATAGCCGATATCTTTGAATACACAGCGAAAAAAATGCCCCGATTCAATTCCATCAGTATTTCCGGTTATCATATGCAGGAAGCCGGTGCTACTGCCGATATTGAACTTGCCTATACCCTGGCCGACGGGCTGGAATACTTGCGTACCGGAACAAATTCGGGAATGGATATCGATACTTTCGCTCCCCGGTTGTCTTTTTTCTGGGCTATCGGGATGAATCACTTTATGGAAATTGCCAAATTACGTGCAGCCCGCATTCTGTGGGCAAAACTGGTGAAACAATTTCACCCGGAAAATCCTAAATCGATGGCGCTTCGCACACATTCGCAAACGTCGGGCTGGAGTCTCACTCAACAGGACCCATTCAATAATATAGCCCGTACCTGTGTCGAGGCTATGGCAGCGGTACTCGGTCATACCCAAAGTCTGCATACAAATGCACTCGATGAAGCCATAGCATTACCCACCGACTTTTCAGCACGTATTGCACGAAATACACAAATCTATCTTCAGGAAGAAACACAGATCTGCCGGTCGGTTGATCCCTGGGCCGGTTCATACTATGTGGAATCGCTAACCCATGAGTTGACACAAAGGGCTTGGGAACATATACAGGAAATCGAAAAACTGGGCGGTATGTCGAAAGCAATTGAGACAGGGATTCCCAAAATGCGGATTGAAGAAGCCGCTGCCCGCAAGCAGGCGCGTATCGATGCCAATAAAGATACCATTGTGGGAGTTAACAAATTCCGCCTGCAACAGGAAGATCCCATTGAAACTCTCGAAGTGGACAACACCGCGGTTCGCGAATCACAAATAAAACGACTGGAACTGTTGCGTAAGAATCGAAATAATACCGAAGTTGAGTCTCTTCTGAACAAAATAACCGAATCGGCACGCACAGGAAAAGGCAATCTTCTTGAACTTTCTGTAGAAGCAGCAAAGACAAAAGCTTCATTGGGAGAAATATCGTATGCCATAGAAAAAGTTACCGGACGGTATAAAGCCGTGATCCGCTCAGTTTCCGGTATTTATTCTTCAGAAACAGGTAAGGACCCTAATTTTATAAATGCTAAAAAACTCTGTGAAGAATTTGCTCGGAAAGAAGGCCGCCAGCCGCGGATTATGGTAGCCAAAATGGGCCAGGATGGTCACGACCGGGGTGCAAAAGTAGTGGCAACCGGATATGCCGATGTGGGTTTCGACGTAGACATAGGCCCTTTGTTTCAAACCCCGTCTGAAGCTGCCCGCCAATCGGTGGAAAATGATGTGCACATATTGGGAGTATCCAGCCTGGCTGCAGGCCATAAAACCCTGATCCCACAAGTTATCCGGGAATTGAAAAAACTGGGCCGCGAAGATATTTTAGTAATTGCGGGTGGTGTTATTCCTCCCCAGGATTATGATTTTCTGTATAATGCCGGTGTAACAGCCATTTTCGGGCCGGGAACTTCCATTACTATTGCTGCCATAAAAATGCTCGAGATTCTGCTGGAAACACATCACGGATAGCATTTCAAATACATTTCGTACAAAAAGGGGCGACTTATAAGCCTGCCCCTTTTGTATTTATCATCAGGCGTAAATTATTTATACAACACAAGTGCATTAATATGGTCCTGCCTTTGAGCGGGCTAACTCAGAAATAACTACACCTACAACCGGGAAGGCAACCCAGATAAGCCATAGAATCAGGCATAATATAGTGGCATTTGACGTTTGCATTTCACCAACAACCTTCAACCCGATAATTATCAATATGATGCCCCATATCTGGAAAGGATTGATATATGAAAAGAATGTATACATGGGTAATCCCGAGATTTCGGGGTTGAATAGTAAATTCAGTCCTATTTTGGATACATCGGCCATAGAAGTAACATTTTCAACACCTCTCAGGAAAATAATACCTGCATTAACAAAATCACCTAGAATAGTGATAAAACTTACAAGGCTCACTACCAGTATAGATTGTTTATAATCTATTTTTCCTTTAAAAATAACTACTCCTCCCCAAACCATAAGTGCCTGTAACAAAATTTTAATGATATAAATAAATCCGGCAGCGAGAAGGCCGAAATATTTCATTGTCTCCCCCATGGCCTTAGCTTTTTCGGCTTGTTCAGGCGGCATGTTTGCAAAGATATCGTTGTGGGCCATTATCTGTTCCTGTACCGGGAAAAATACAACTCCCTGAATAATTGTGAGCAATAAAAGAATAAGCAGCACAATTATATAGTTCACCTGATTGTTCTTTATGGCTTTAAATTCAAAGCGTGGCCGGTAAATTATTGATAGTAAGTCGTTCATAATGTAGTTTTTTTATTTCTGTATAATTTAATTCTAGTTTTAATGGGTTATGACTTTTTGTTCATCGGTTATGCCCTCCAGGATTTCAATATTAATTCCGTCAGAAATTCCTGATCTAATGGCTTTTTTCTCTATTTCCATATCGTTATTAAGTATCTCGGCATAGAAGGTATCATTTTCGAAAATTAAGTTCTTCTCAGCAATAGCTAAAACACTATCTTTCTTTTCAAGTATAATTTCGGCAGTAGCACTAAAACCTGAGAATACAGTTACCGAATCCGGAATGGTTAGCAGGGCTTCAAAATCATACTTCATGACACCATTTTCAAGATTCCCCTTTGATGAAACCTTGCTGATTACTGCCTTGCCTTTGAAGTCATCGGAAACGGAGAGGTAAATAGTAACCGGCATACCTTTCCGGAGCACCACAATGTCTGATTCGATTACCTTGCCTCTAAAAATATATTCATCGAGCTGGGCAATAACGGCTATTGTGGTACCTATGCTGAACGAACTTCTTTCCTGCACGGGAGCTCCCACTTCTATAGGTAAATCAATGACAATTCCCGTAATAGTTGATTCAATAAAATTCGATATGCTACCTGATTTGTTCGAACCTTCCATTAAAATTATAAGTTGCGTTTCCGCATTATCGAGTTGCTCTTTACTCATCAGAAAGTTTTTTTTCGCTTCATCAAACTCGGCCTCAGATATGACATTATCTTCAAACAGCGTCTTTTTCCTTTCAAAATTTACCTTTTCGATATCGAAACTTATCTGAGCTGTGATTACATTATTTTTTGCCTGTTCAAGTTGCGAAGCATTTGGTACAAGCTTTACTTTTGCAATTTTCTGGCCTCTGACCACTCTGTCGCCAATTTCAACGAAGCATTGTTCCAAAATTCCTGAAATTGATGATTTCATCTCCACTTCCGTAATCGGAAACAGATTGCCGGATATTAAACGCCTATTTGTAATATCGGTATAAAAAGGAGTTGTGGTCTTATCGAGAAGATCTTTTCTGGCATCCTTTTTTCTGCTTACCAGCACCAGCGTAATTACAATAGCCAGCAAAACAACGATTCCGATAATATTTGAGAGTTTTTTCATAACTTTTTAGTTGATCATTTCAGCATTAAGTGTTTTAACGGGCATAATGGCAGCTGCTTTCCTGGCCGGGAATATCCCTGCCAATGTTCCCGATATTATTAACAGCGCCAGGGCAAATAGTACAACAGTAATATTTATATTGGCTTCTGCCAGAACATTATCCTCACTTTGAGAAATACTACTCACTATCCAGTTGAACATTCTAATGCCGCCAAATCCCAGAAACATTCCAATCAATCCGAAAATGGTCGTTACCACAAGTGCCTCGGTCACGATCAGCTTCATGATACTTGCCGGGGTTGCACCCACTGCTTTCCGGATACCGATTTCGGAGGTTCTTTCTTTTACGACAACAAGCATGATATTACTTATTCCGATCATTCCCGTAAGCAACAGACACAAACCGAGAATCCATAAAAATATATTGATTCCCGAGAACAATTTATTCACAGAAGTAACCATGGTATTTATATTCCATATATAAACCGCCTGTTGGTCCCATTTGTCAAATTTCAACTGACGGCTTAAAAATTCACGTATACTTTGGTCGATGTTTTGTGTATTGAAGTTGTTGTTGAACAACACAGCAATAGAGGTGAACTTCTCTCCCTTATTAAAACATGCGCGCATGGTGGTATAGGGTATGATAATAGCATTTTGGTCCATACCGCTAAGTTGTGAACTTTGTTTCAGTACCCCGATTACCTGGAAGAATACCCCGCCGATATCGATGTATTCACCCAGAGCCCGATCATTGCCGAACAGGTTGTTTTTTACCTGGCTTCCGATCAGGGCAACTCGTCGAAGATTTTTACTATCGAGTGGATTGAGGAGTCGTCCGGTATCCGTTTCAAGAATTTTTATTTTCATATAGTCGTCCCATACTCCCCTGATATCAAAAATTGTTGTAGTATTCCGGTAAGTTACGGAGACATTCCCCCCCATTCCTGCTTCGGGGGATATGTGTGAAATTTGGGGATACCTTAAATTTAGTTTCGCCAGCAATGATTCATCGAATTCAACACGATTGCCGGCTTGTAATCCATAAGGAGTCGCCATCGAAACCTGTCCCCCGTAAATCATAAGCGAGTTTTGTGAGAAGGCTTTGAAATTTTTCATTACTCCGTGTTGTAATCCCCTGCCGGCGCCAACCAGAACAATAAGAATGAAAATTCCCCAGGCTACCCCAAAACCCGTGAGTATAGTACGGGTTTTATGTTGTTTCAGTGAGGCAAATATCTCGTAAAATATTTCCATTGAGTGTACTCAGAATTATAACCATAAAAGAACAAAAAATCTTTCTGGTGTAAACAATTTAATGGCAATAATCTTTCCCCCTTTTTCAATTGTTACCTCTCTCATTTTTTTCAATTGCCTCTATTCATCTGATTTGTGGCCTTTTATAAACGTAAGAATCTGTTGCTATTTCTTCCGCTAATTAATCTGAATTCAGGAGGAAAGTTAAGAAATAATCGATGAGCCACGTCGTCAAAAATATACTTTTCCAATAGGTATTGTAATGATTATTTTGTAACTTACTGTTCTGATTTTCAATGCCTTTGTTATCTTACTACAGCAACAGGTTGCTCCTGTTGTCTGGTTAATCTCAAGGTCTGCGTAACTATCGTAAAGGATCAATATCATGAGTCAACATAATGCAAAATTTGTATATCCCCAATCAGAAATTAAATTCGTGCTTCGAAATTCCTATATCGAAGATGAATATTTTGGTGTGGATAACTTTGAAAGCAAACGCCTGAAAATTGTTCTCGCCAAATACGGCTGCCGGCGAAGTTTTCATACCCTGCCAGGCCATATTACTGCCGAACTGCATCCTTTTGTATGGAACAAGCTGGGGCAATGCTTCCGGATCCAGATGAACACGAAGGTAAGCGTTCATCTGAACTCGCTTGAAGAAGCCATTGTCAACTATTCCATTTTTGAAGAGGGGTAGGATTACGTCTTCAACTCATTATTGCCAAAGCAGATTGCCTGACTCGGGCAGGAAACTTGAATCTAATATCACAACCATCAAATCGATAATTCAGAATATTTTCCAACCAGATACAAAAAATGAGGATTCAACTCTCCTCACTCACTTCCACTTTTTGCCGATTATAGGATTTCGCTTTTTGATATACTTCCAGTTTTTGAAAATCGAACATTGCATATGCAATTTTAGTGTGAGAGTGAGAGCGAGTTTTGAGAATCAGAGTAAGAGTGTTGGCTCGTACCTCACTCTTTATTGATCATTATCCAGTTTTTTTATTAATGCAAAAAGCATTTTAGATAGTTCTTCCAATTGAACGTAAAATAATGAAAAATCTTCTTGTGCAATTTCTTCTGTTTCTGATAAATATTCCAGGATTGCTGCACATTCAAAGACACTGCCCCGGGCAATAACAAGAAAATTTTTTCGGTCACGATTGCTGAATCTCGATGAGCCTTCGGCGATGTTAAGCATTACACTGAATGATGCTCTCCTGAGTTGATCATTTGTTGTACGGTCGAATTTATTCCGATATATAAATCTCGTAATTTCCCGATTGTAGGATTTCGCTTTTTGATATACCTTTAGTTTTTGAAAATCGAACATTGCATATGCAATTTTAGTGTGAGAGTGAGAGCGAGTTTTGAGAATCAGAGTAAGAGTGTTGGCTCGTACCTCACCCTCACTCTCACTCTGATTATAGTAGCCCCACCAGGAATCGAACCTGAATTTAAGGTTTAGGAAACCTCCGTTCTATCCATTGAACTATGGGGCCAAAATTGTGGGCACAAAAATATCTAAAAACATTGACTATTTCAAAATTTAACCTTACTTCGCAACTATTACAAGGTTTCGGATGAAATATCCCCTTAAACTCTGATAGTTAATGATTTTCGATATCCTATTCATTCTTGTCTTTCTCTGGGCCGCATACAAAGGTTTTACAAAAGGTTTTATTCTGCAGGCAGCCACGCTTGCAGCAATTATTCTGGGTATTTATGGTGCGGTTAAATTTTCGGGATTTGTGGCTGCTGTGATCATGGAAAAAATGGAACGCCATGGTGAATTTATCCCGCTTATCTCGTTTGCCATAACATTTATAGGCATTGTGGTGGCCATTCATTTTTTAGCAAAACTGGTAGAAAAATTACTGGAAATGATTGCCCTGAGTTTTGTTAACCGGATTTTCGGTATTCTTTTTAATTTAATTAAGTATGCTTTTATCATTAGTGCCATTCTGGTTGTTATTAACGGAATAGACAGGAAATTGCAATTCCTCCCCAAAGAAAAGGTAAGTGAATCGCGTTTGTACAGGCCCCTTTCTTTACTCGCTCCGTTGCTCTTCCCCTATCTTCATTTCGATTTCACTCATCCTCTCGATGCCCCTGAAGAACCCAGAGAAGAAATTCTGGTATAAATCCTTAATTCTCATAGATGTTCTCATTCAAATATTATCTTTGCAGAAATTTTTTACCAGATGAATTTTGTTGAAGAGCTGAAATGGAGAGGCATGATTCACGATATTATGCCGGGTACTGAGGAGCAGCTGAATAAGGAAGTAACAACTGCCTATATTGGTTTCGACCCTACTTCCGATTCACTTCATGTTGGGAGCTTTGCTCAAATCATGTTGCTCAAGCGATTTCAGCTGGCAGGTCATAAACCCATTGCTCTTGTTGGAGGCGCTACCGGTATGATCGGAGACCCTTCTGGAAAATTGGAAGAAAGGAACCTGCTCAACGAAGAAAGTCTGAAAAATAATCTTGCCGGTATTGAAAAACAACTGCGCAAATTCCTTGATTTCGATACCCATGAACCTCATGCTGCTGAATTGGTGAACAACTATGACTGGATGAAGGAAATAAGTTTTCTGGAGTTTATCCGCAATGTAGGTAAGCATATCACCGTTAACTATATGATGGCAAAAGATAGCGTAAAAAAGCGTATTGGAGAAGAATCGAAACAGGGTATGTCGTTCACCGAATTTTCGTACCAGTTGGTACAGGGATATGATTTTTTATGGCTTTATCAGCATAAGAACTGTAAACTGCAAATGGGTGGCTCTGACCAGTGGGGTAATATTACAACAGGAACTGAACTGATCCGAAGGAAAACCGGCGGAGAGGCTTTCGCACTCACCATACCGCTTATTACAAAGGCTGATGGGGGAAAATTCGGAAAAACCGAATCGGGAAATATCTGGCTTGACCCGGAACGGACTTCTCCCTATGAATTCTATCAATTCTGGCTCAATACATCCGATACCGATGCCGAAAATTATATTAAGACCTTTACGTTGCTGAACAAGAAAGAAACCGACGATCTGATCGCAGAGCATCAACAGGCCCCTCACCTGAGAATACTACAAAAACGCCTGGCCGAAGAAACCACAGTAATGGTGCATTCCCGTAAGGAATACGAAAATGCCGTTGAGGCTTCCCAGATACTGTTCGGAAAAGGCACTACCGAAAGCCTGGAACGATTGGACGAACGTACTTTTCTATCCGTTTTTAAGGGAGTACCACAATATTCTATCGAAATTTCCAGTTTTGAAAAAGGAATTATGCTTACCGACCTGCTGGCCGAAAAAACCGCTGTTTTCCCGTCGAAAGGAGAATTGCGAAGAACGATTAAAGGAGGAGGACTGAGCCTGAATAAAGCGAAAGTGGATAATGCTGAACTTACAGTGAATACCAGCAATTTGCTTAATCAAAAATATTTATTGGTCCAAAAAGGAAAAAAGAATTACTTTTTAATCACAGTTAAATAATATACTGCTATGCCTAAAAAGAAAAAGAAAAAAGGTTTTGTTTACGATGCCTTCGACCTGATCCAGTTTGTCTGGGATAAAAAATGGATATTGATAGGTGTATCTCTTATCGCTTTCATTGCTTCAATAATTGTTTCACTGACCATTACTCCCAAGTTTAAATCGAGAGTTACTATGTTTCCTGCAGCTTCAGTGTCTGTTTCTAAAAACCTTGTGGAAACATCGGTTGTTACTTCCGATACCAAGGATATCCTCACCTTTGGTGAAGATGAAGAAGCCGAACGTTTATTACAGGTTCTTTACTCCGATAAGGTTCGTGACCATATTACACAGAAATTCAACCTAATGGAGCATTATGAGATTGATACGAATACCACGAAATTTCCCTATACTCAACTGGTCAATATGTATAAGAGTAATGTGAAATTCCGGCGGACAGAATTTTTATCGATCGAAATTGAAGTACTGGATACCGATCCTCAGATGGCTGCCGATATCGCCAATGATATATCATCCTATGTCGATTCGGTTTACTATTATATAAGACTTGCCCGGGCATATGATGCATTTAAAATTGTTGAGAAAGAATATAACGAATCGGCCCAAATGATCGAACAAATCACTGATTCATTAAAAGTAATCCGTTCATTGGGTGTCAATGATTACGAATCGCAATCGGAAGCCTTAAACAGGGCTTATGCCGATGCGATGGGAGCGGGAAAAATGGAAGTTGCCAGAATAATTAAAAGACAGCTTGATATCTTGTCAAAATATGGCGGTTTATATGTTGAGCTCGATTACAAACTTGAATGGGAAGTTGAACGCTACAGCCTTTTAAAAGCCAAAATGGCTGCTGCCAATGTGAACCTCGCATCGACAATGAGTAATGTGTTTATTATCGACAGGGCCAATAAATCGGAACGTAAAGCTGTCCCCAAACGGTCACTGATCGTAATTGTCTCCACACTTTCAACTTTTGCATTAGCTCTTTTGCTGCTGCTGATCATCGATAATATTAAACTACGCCATTAACTGAGCATGTCTTTGCCGGTTCAATTAAAAAAGTATAGCTGGATCATAGCCATAGTGTTGCTTTACATTGTGGCCGATATGTTTTTAACATTCAGAGAAATCTATTATCTGAATTTACTGCCAATTGCCGTCATTCTTATATTTCTTGCTTTAACCAGACTGGATATTCTGTATTTCATAATTATTTTCTGTACGCCTTTGTCTATTCCGTTAATTGAATACCTGCGTTCATCTCCTATCGATTTTTACATCCCCACCGAACCTATCCTTTTTGGTGTCATGTTGCTGGTTATTTTTAAAATGGTGCAAAACGGTAATTTAAATCGTAAAGTCCTTAATCACCCTGTTACTTATGCCATTCTGTTCAATCTTTTCTGGATAGCTATTACTTCCATAACCAGCTCCATGCCGCTGGTATCCTTTAAATTCATGTTAGCAAGAATCTGGTTCCTTACCACTTTCTATTTCCTGGCGATTTACATTTTCCGAAAAACTGAAAACCTTTCGGTATTTGTCTGGTGTTATGCATTACCGCTTATTGTAGTGATAACCTATGCCATTTCCCGTCACCTCGTTTTTGGATTATTTGACAAGCAGGCAGCCCATGTAGTGGCAAATCCTTTTTTCCGCGATCATACTTCCTATGGCGCCATACTGGCTATGATATTCTTTGCATTGGGGGGAGTTATATTGCGCCACGGAGCCAATCTTATCCAACGCTTACTGTACTGGTTTTCTCTGGTTTATATTAGTGCAGGCTTAATCCTTTCATACTCAAGAGCTGCCTGGATTAGTGTTATCTTATGTTTTGGAATTCTTGCCGTGACACTCCTGCGTATAAGATTTCGTTATCTTTTTCTGATTGGATTATTGATACTCGTCTATATTTTCAGTCAACGAATTGAGTTGCTGCAACGACTTGAAAAAAATGACCAGGCTTCATCGGCCGATATTACCGAACATATTCAATCCATCTCAAACATTACAACCGACGATTCTAACATGGAACGTTTCAACCGCTGGACATCTGCTCTGAGAATGTTCCGGGAACGGCCGGTCTTTGGATGGGGACCAGGCACCTATATGTTTAAGTACGCTCCTTTTCAACTATCCTCGAGAAAAACCCTCATCAGTACCGATTTTGGTGATTTGGGTAACGCACACAGTGAATACATAGGCCCTCTGTGCGAGTCAGGCATCCTGGGATCATTATCTTTTATCCTGATTGCGATAGTAGCTTTACTTACCGGCTTTAAAGTTTATAAAAAAGTAGAAAATAAAAGATTAAAACAAATTGTGCTGGCATTTATCCTGGCATTTATCACCTATCTTGTTCATGGTGCACTAAACAATTTCCTCGATACCGACAAAGCATCAGCGTTATTCTGGGGATTTATCGCAGCTTTTGTTTCACTCGATCTCTACTACCTTCCTAAACAGGAGAAGGAACGGAAATAAAAAAAGTCGTCAGACTCTGATAATTAAAACTTATGTTGCCGGATTATTAAAGCAGAAGATAATTATTAGAAAAGCTCAATACCTAAAATAGAAATATCGTCAAATATAGCGGTTGAGTCTTCAAGAATCTTTTGTTTCTTAATGATATCCTGAATATTCTTTTCCATTGAATCATCATTTTTAATTCCTTCTTCTATCTCAGTGGTTT
The DNA here is from genome assembly GCA_964592225.1 of uncultured Bacteroidales bacterium. GTDB lineage: Bacteria > Bacteroidota > Bacteroidia > Bacteroidales > UBA10428 > UBA10428. The sequence continues at coordinate 46,032 of CAZQCO010000008.1, read as the reverse complement.
CTGTCGATATTCCAAGCCCATCCATTAATTCTACCAAACCGTCGGTATAGCATAGTATTTTTGCTGATCCTTCAATTAGGACAACTCCCTTTTTTACCATCGGAATTTCATCGAGCATACCTATTCCTACGCATCCCTGATCTAACATGGTGAGTTTGTCCTCATTCTTCATGTATAGAATAGGTTGATTATGTCCCGCATTGATATACTCCAATTCACGGGTTTTAAAATTATATTTACCTACAAATAAGGTTATAAACTTTTCTCCATTCGTTGAGTTTAAAACTCTCTCATTTAATTTCTCAACAAGTGCCTTAAGAGATATTTCGTGAGTGAATAGAGCTCTCAAATTCGCCTGGAAATTAGACATCAGCAAAGCTGCCGACATTCCCTTTCCCGAAACATCAGAAATACAAAAACCAATTTCGTCCTTACTTAGTTCCAGGTAATCATAATAGTCGCCACCCACCTCAAGATGCGGATGATAGAAAGCTGTTATCCTGATACGATCATTATTTGGTAGTGCTGAAGTATGAGGTATCAGCATGTTTTGCATTTTCGATGCCAGCTCAAGTTCCTTCTTCATAGCTTCCTGTCGGAGACTTTCCTTAAACAGACGGATATTCTCAATAGCTACAATAATGATGTTGGATAGGGTTTGAATAAAATTCAGATGTTTAATAGTAGGACTAACTCCTTCTCCCTCATAAATATCACCTATTAGAACAAAGGCTATATGCTTCCCGTTGTGAATAACAGGAATAACAATATCATAATTCGATAAAATGTCTGATGATGAAGTGGAAACAGATTCTATTTCATCAAAAAGCATCAGGTCCTTTTCTACATCAATCTCCTGTAATGTCCGATCGGAAACTCCGGCACTAAGAATGCATTTCCACCCTTCTTCGAATTTAAAAAGAACCAATTTCCCAATACTGAGGTCTTTTCGTAAAATGCTTTCGTACCGTGTAAGTAGCTCTTCCTGAGATAAATTATCGTTAATAGCCCGTGTTATATTTAAGAGCGAACGAAGCTTAAAAGTGGTTAATTTCAATCGTTTTATGGAGGCTTTTTCCGTCATGGAGTATTCTCAAACTGGCATTAAAATACAAAATTATTCTTTAACTCTCTCGGAATAGGTTTTAGTTCTTGTATCGACACGAATTTTTTCACCCTGCTTAATAAAGATAGGAACTTGCACAACGGCATTGGTTTCAAGGGTTGCCGGCTTTAATGCGGTTGAAGAAGCTGTATCTCCGCGAACTCCGGGTTCGGTGTAAATTATTTCAAGCTCAACAAAAGGCGGGAGATCGCACGACAAAGGTGTATCTGTCTCAGTATGGTAGGGTACTTCAACAAGCTGACCTTCTTTAAGCAAATCCGGGGCAGATATCATTTCAGCATTCAACCTGATTTGTTCAAATGTTTCGGTATGCATAAAATGGTAGCCCAGATCATCACTATAAAGATATTGATAGGGCCTTCTCTCCACACGCTGAACATTGATGCTATGCCCCGCAGAAAATGTGTTGTCAATAACTTTTCCCGTTTTAAAATTTTTCAGTTTGGTTCGGACAAATGCAGGTCCCTTTCCTGGTTTGACATGCTGAAAATCTACTATTGTGTACAAATCGTTATTAAATTCAATACATAATCCGTTCCTAATATCTGCTGTTGTTGCCATATATTATTTTCTTATTTAATTGATACAAAAATAGAGGAAATCCCCTAATTATCTAATCCTGAGTCGCCATTTTTCCTAATAGGTGCCGATCGGGTAAATGTTCTATTCTAAAATGATATTGAATGCTGAACCTACTTATATAGGCATATGCGAATGCATATTTTCAAATTACATATAACTTACTTCGTATGCAGCTTTTCCCCTTTAAAAATTACTTTAAATGATTGAGTATTTTTAAAATTAGAAGTATTGGAAAAATTAGTATAATAATTTTTTCTTTGGTGTAGTGGTAATAAAATCTTTAAGATAATACGGCTCAAAATAGGCTACATCAACAAAATCTGTATTCTTAAAACGAGCATATGCCAATTCTGTCATATGCACTGAAGACAGTTTGTAATTCATAAAAAAACATGCATTTGGATTGACAATTGTATCAGCAAGTTTATCGGCTCCATCACCAAAAAAAATAAGTCTGTTATTTTGTAACAAATCATTGAAGGAAGTTGGCTCTATAACTAAAGCACAAGTATCTTTAACAGGAGCAAGATCTTTATTAAAGATAGCAGTATAAACTTCCATTCTCCGGGCATCGATCATGGGTAGGAAAAGTAAATCATCCTCTAAAAAAGTTCCTTCTCTTTTAAATTTTTCGATCATCCCAAAACACATGATCTCCAGGGTTGGAATTGCAATAAGAGGGAGATCGGCTCCATAACATAATCCTTTAGCCGTGGAAACACCTATTCTCAGACCGGTATAGGATCCAGGACCCATGCTTACAGCAATTGCATCAAGATCACTTATAGACAGAGCGGTTTTGTCAAACAGCTCCCGGATAAATACAGAAAGGGCCGCTGCATGTGAACGTCCCTCTGTCGTTTCTTTGTGTGCAATTACTTTACCTTCCGAAGCGATACTCACAGAACAAACTTCTGTTGCTGTTTCAATATGGAGTATTTTACACATACCGCGCAAAAATACAAATTTGGTTGATGAATAATTCTTTAAAAATTCAATGGGTATCCTATTTTTGCAGAAAGAGTTCTGAAACGATTTAAACTTTTTTCATGTTGCAAAAGACCGTTCAAAGCCTTTTTATTGAAGATATCGGTACGGTAATTTTCAAAAGAAGTACACGTACCCGTTCATTACGCATCAGGGTTAGCCGAAAAGAGGGTATAATGGTTATTTTACCTTCACATGTTTCAGAAAACATTGCATTGCGGTTCATTCACGAAAAGAAAAGCTGGATACAAAAATCCCTAAGTCGACAGGCAAAACTTCAAAATCAGCAAACCATATTTAATGAGAATACTACGTTCAAAACACGTATGCATACTCTATATCTCCTTAAACAAAATAAAAACACAATAAAATCGGTAGTTTCAGGCGATAAGATTGTAGTCTGGTATCCTTCCTCTGCCAAAGTTGAAGATACCCGAATTCAGCATGTTATCAGAAAGGCTATTCTGGAAGCATGGCGCGTGGAAGCTAAGAAATACCTGCCAGGCAGAACAACGGAACTGGCAAAACAAAATAAGTACAACTTTAATAAACTCACTGTTAAAAATACAAAAACGCGTTGGGGCAGTTGTTCGGCTGCAAACAATATCAATCTTAATCTCCAGTTGATGCGATTACCCGATCACCTGATCGATTATATAATACTTCACGAGCTTACACATACCGTATATAAAAACCATCAAAAATCGTTCTGGAACAGAATGGAATCCATACTGCCAGGAGCCCGGAAATTAGATAAAGAATTGAACAAATACCATCTTGAATTCTGGTAATAATCTCCATCACTCAAAAAAAGTTAAAAAATCGCTGTATTTCAGCATGTTTTATTATTTCTGGCAATGTTTTTGTAATATTGCATCCTGTTTAGAATTGTCCGGTACTATATTTTAATATCCAACTCGTTGCGATCACTTTTTGTTTTTATATTACTGCTTTGCAGCCCGGTTCTTTTCGGTCAATCAGCCCGAAATTATATTAAAGCTGCAGAACAGTTTATTCTGAATGGTTACTATGAAGATGCCATCGAACAGTACAATCAGGCACTTGAACTTGAACCTGAAAACGGGAAAGCATATGAAGAACGGGCGAAAGCTTATCAGCAAATAAAATCGGATGAAAAGGCTGCAAATGATTATAAAAATGCTGCGGTTTTTGGTGTAAATCCGGCTGAAAACTATTATGCTGCAGCTCAATTGCTGTTTTCACTTGAGCATACCGAACAGGCCAACGAAACTGTTGCCAGGGCAATTGAGCAAAAATCCAAATTCCATGAAGCTTATATACTCCAGTGCCAGATATATCTAGCCCTAGAAAACTTCACAGACGCGCAGCGTGCAGCTGTTAATGCCATCGATGCAAAAAGTACCGCCTATGCACACTACCTGAAAGGCATTTGTGAATTCAAGCTTGGAAACCTGCAACAAGCTGAACAGGATCTTGAAAAAGCCATTATTAAAGATAAATTGCTATATGTGGCCTATCTTGAACTGGCAAGGGTGCAGGTTATAAATAACAAATCGCGGTATGCGCTTGAGAACTGCAACTATATCTTATCCAACGATCGTAATAATCTCGAAGCTCTAATCCTCAGAAGTAAAGTCTTTCATTCCCAGAAAGAATATGCTAAAGCTATAAATGATATTTCAAAAGCCATAACCATCGATTCTACAAGTTCAGATTTATTTATTCAACGCGGTAAATATTATTATGACTTTGCACAATTTCAAAATGCTATTTTTGATTTTAGTACTGCTCTCGATCTCGATATGCTAAATATTCAGGCACTCAATTACAGGGCCGATGCGTATGAGCGAATTGGATCCAAATCGAAGGCATCCTCTGATCTGTCATTACTAATAAGCCTTTACGATAATTCCGATTCTGATGAAATATCCAGAATTGAGAAAAGAATTTTTGATTTAAACAGAGAAGTGGATAAACCATCAATTCAACTTACAAATCCAGTATTAAATAATGATCTCGAGGTACTTATTCCCGATGATACGGAAACCGTGCAAATTACAGTCAGGGTTGAAGATGGCAGTAATTTGCGGTTCTTTAAAATCAATAATGATACTTTGCTGAATAATCCCCAGGGATCCAGAAAAAAAGAGTTTGATATATTACTGCATACAAATAATCTTGAATTCCTTACTCTTTCTGCAACAGATATTTACGATAACGCCAGCACTGTAAGTTATTCAATAGAACGGATTGAAACACACATCCCCCGTATTACACTTTTTAATCCGTATGTTGGCGACGATGAATTGATTATTCTTAGCAACGACGACAGGTATCTTTATCTCGAGGGTCGCATTGAGGATGAAAGTCTGATCTCCTCCATACGGATCGATGAAGTAACAGCCAGCTTTGCTCCCAGCGATTTGAATCCAAGATTTACAGCCACTTTGGATATCGCTAAAAAGACACGAATGAAGGTCACTGCCACCGATATTTATGGAAACAGGATTGAGAAAGAGTTTCTGTTTAAGCGCGATGGTCGTGTACTTGCTGAAAACAGCCCTATGGGAAAAACCTGGGTTATCCTTATTGAAAATTCGGAATATAAAGAATTTGCTAACCTCAATTCACCTGAGCAGGATATTCAACTCATGCAACAGGCGCTTATGCGTTATAAAGTCAATAAAGTTATCGTAAAGCGAAATCTAACAAAACGGGAGATGGAACGTTTCTTTTCTATCGACCTTCGTGATTTGGTAAGAATTAACCAGGTCAATTCACTCTTCATCTGGTATGCCGGCCATGGTGTTAATAATAACGGCACCGGTTATTGGATTCCTTCCGATGCCCGATTGGATGTTGAATTCAGCTATTTTAATGTGAATGCTTTAAAAGCATCACTGTATTCCTATACAACTCTCACTCATGTTTTAATTGTCAGCGATGCCTGTGATACCGGACCTGGTTTCTGCATTGCCATGCGCGGCCCTATTGAAGGAGTAGCATGTTCAAACACACAGTTAGCGGTGAAAAAATCAGCTCAGGTATTTACTTCATCCGGATCGGGTTATGCTTACGATAATTCACTTTTTACCCGTGCATTTGCTAATGCCTTGCTAAATAATGAAGACGATTGTTCATCTGTCGATGATATTGCTAAACGAGTGAGTCTTATCATACAAAATTCCTCATCCCAAAAACCGGAATTTGGACGTATATCAGGTATTGAAGATGAAATGGGTACATTTTTCTTCATAACACGTTGAATGCTCAAAGCAATCTCCCCACTTTAATAAAACAGAATTTAATTCATTTTACATTCCGGTTGTATTATTAGCAATAGTGCTCTGCGGAATCAAAAGCAATCAACCATCTCTAAAAAATCTGAGAATAGGGTTAAAAGCAATAATAAATAGTAATGTTTGCGGAGAATAATCTTTTAACGAAAAGATTCTACTGAATGTTAACCTACATTGAAGAGTACTCCCGGCTTGACCATAGAGCGAATAGTGGCTATTATACTATCGGCATCGAATCCACATTCTTTATACAATTCATCCTGGGAGCCATGTTCTATAATCTTGTCGGGAATTCCAAGCCGTTTTACTTTGGCAGTATAAGTATTATCACACATAAATTCGATAATAGCCGAACCAAAGCCTCCGACAATCGTGCCATCCTCAATGGTTATAATTCTGTCAAATTTTTTAAAGACGGTATGCAGTAATTTTTCATCCAATGGTTTTGCAAACCTCATATCATAATGAGCTATGCTTATTGAGTATGTTTTAAGCTTTCGCAAAGCCTCTTGCACAAAATTGCCGGTATTACCAATGGAAAGAATGGCTATGTCAGTACCCTCCTGAATTACGCGGGCTTTTCCGGGTATCAGCTCTTTAAAAGGTTTTCTCCACTCGGTATGCATTCCTTTGCCTTTGGGATAACGAATAGAGAAGGGGCCATATTTGCCCAGTTGGGCCGTATACATCATATCGCGAAGTTCAATTTCATCCATCGGAGCTGCTACTATCATATCGGGTATACTCCGCATATAAGCAATATCGTATGTTCCATGGTGTGTAGGCCCATCGGCTCCAACCAGTCCTCCCCTGTCAAGACAGAAAACCACATTCAGCTTTTGAAGAGCAACATCATGAATTACCTGGTCGTAGGCCCTCTGCATAAATGACGAATAGATATTGCAAAACGGAATTAAACCTTGTGATGCCATACCTGCTGCAAAAGTCACTGCATGTTGTTCTGCAATACCAACATCAAAAGTCCGGTCAGGCATTTCTTTCATCATTATTTTAAGTGAACAACCAGTAGACATGGCAGGCGTTATGCCTATAATTTTATTATTCAAATGTGCGAGTTCCAGCACTGTGTGACCGAATACCTCCTGATAAAGTGGTGGTTGCTTGGTTTCTGTTTCGATTTTAATTATTTCCCCCGTTTTTCTATTGAATCTGCCAGGGGCATGAAATTGTGTCTGATGTAATTCAGCCTGAGTAAATCCTTTCCCTTTTTTTGTGAGGACATGTAACAGTTTCGGACCGGGAATACCTTTTAAATCTTCCAGAATACGTGCAACATGAAGTACATCGTGACCATCGATCGGACCAAAATAACGAAAGTTGAAGGCTTCAAATAAATTACTCTGCCGCAGAAGAATAGATTTAAGTCCATTCTCGAGTTTTTGCGCATATTCACGGGCATGCGGGGCAATATTATTGATCTTCCCCAGCATCCTCCATATATCGTTTTTAAACCGGTTATAAGTTTTCGAAGTGGTAATATCTACGAGGTATTCCTTTAGTGCACCCACACTTGGATCGATAGAAATATTATTATCATTCAGAATTACTACCAGATCGGTATTTTCGATACCTGAATTATTAAGTCCTTCATAAGCCAGACCTCCGGTCATTGATCCGTCACCAATAACCGCAGCCACATTTCGTTTAATTCCGTTTTGGCGATCGGCTACGGCTATACCCAGAGCAGCTGAAATGGATGTTGAAGAATGCCCGGTCCCGAATGAATCGTATTCACTTTCATCCATCTTCGGAAAGCCGCTGATTCCCTTGTATTTACGATTTGAATGAAATAACTCTCTGCGCCCGGTAAGTATTTTATGCCCATATGCCTGATGGCCTACATCCCAAATGATCTTATCGAAGGGTGTGTTGTAGGCATAATGTAAGGCCACTGTAAGTTCAACAACTCCAAGACTGGCTCCGAGATGCCCGGGATTATTAGATACCTCATCAATAATAAATTGCCGCAGTTCTTTACTTACCTGAACCAGCTCTTCAATTTTCAACCGTTTTAAATCAGCCGGAATATTTATAGTTTCCAGCAAAGGGTAGGAATTCTCCATAATATTTTCAACAGAAAAACGTTCAAAGTTAATAATTCTTAATGAGATAGTTTGAGCAGACTGGCAGCATCTTGTAAATTCGTTGTTAAAATGATTAATTCATTATGAAAACACTTATCCCATATACTTTGTTTGCTACTTTCTCAATATTATTGACATTTTCTTGTGTTCCTCCTCAATTATTTTCAGAATCGGAAAGTGATAGAAATGATTGCAGACAGGAACGAGACGAGCTATTAGCTGAAAACGAAAAATTAACAGTTGAAAATACTGAACTTAAGGCCAACATTGAATTAGCCGAAGACGCTAAAAAACGTATCGAGGAAAGCGTCATTGCAAATGCCGAAGAATTGAAAGTGCTTAAAGGCAGATATGAACAACTTAACAAACGATACGAAGAACTTCAGCGATCCTATCAAACAGCCATCAGTGGCAGCGATACGGAAACACGCAACCTAATGGGAAAACTTGATGCAACTCAAAGTAATCTGTATCAGCGCGAGGATCAGTTAAACCAGTTACAGGCAAAACTTGATAAGGAGAGGGAAGAGTTGAACCGTTTGACCCTTGAATTAGAGAAAAACAATGCACAACTGCTTGAATTGCAACGGATCATCGCTCAGAAGGATGCACAGGCTGAAGCCCTGAAACAAAAATTATCGGCTGCGCTTACAGGTTTCGAGAACCAGGGTCTCACAATAACCAAAAAGAACGGCAAAGTCTATGTTTCACTCGATGAAAAACTTCTCTTCCCCAGTGGAAGTACCGAAGTAGATCCTCGAGGAAAAGTTGCCCTGCAAAAGCTGGCATCGGTACTGGAACAAAACCGGGATATTAATATCATGATCGAAGGACATACCGATGACGTACCTATAAAACCAGGATCGCGCTATGCCGATAACTGGGATTTGAGCGTTCAGCGGGCCACTGCTATAATACGAATTTTGCTCGATGGTTCCACTATCAATCCGAAACGATTGACGGCTGCAGGACACGGTGAATTTTACCCGGTCGATCCTGGTAAGACAGCTGATGCCCGCCAGAAAAACCGGCGTACAGAAATTATTCTCGAACCCAACCTGGATGAGGTTTTTGAACTGCTGGAGAAATAGGATAACTTAATTATTATAATGAATAATTGCCGGAGTTTTCAAATATGTTGAGTAATAATCTTTAAAAAAGAAAAAACTGTCCTATTCAGAACAGCTTTCCAATGTATTAAAGATCCATAACTTAAACCGTCATTATCTCTTTTTCTTTAGCTTCAAGAAGCTTATCAACTTCGCTTATAGAGTTATCGGTCATCTCCTGAATTTTTATTTCCGATTCTTTTTCCTGGTCTTCCGATAAACCGTCTTTTTTCATTTGTTTGAACGCTTCGTTACCCTCTCGTCGTGAATTGCGGATACTTACCCTGGTATTTTCAGCCATGTTTTTAATTTGCTTGACCAGTGATATGCGACGCTCCTCAGTTAGCGGGGGTATATTAATACGAATGAGTTCTCCATTGTTGGCAGGAGTCAGCCCTATATTTGCTGCCATTATAGCTTTTTCGATAGGTCCGATCATTGATTTTTCCCAGGGTTGAACAGCAATTGTCTTCGCATCGGGAGTACTAATATTCGATACTTGATTCAGAGGAGTCAATGCCCCATAGTAATCAACATTAATCCCATCGAGTATATTAGGAGTTGCTTTCCCTGCCCGAACCCGGATTAATTCATCTTCGAGATGCTGAATGGCCTTGTGCATCTTTTCCTGTGTATCTTCTAATTGTAATTGAATTTCGTCTTCCATAGAGGTCTGGATTTGTTTCTATAGGAACAAAAATAAAAAAATATTTAAAGGATTAAATAATCTGTGTTCCTAATCATTAGTAACTACTGTACCAATTTCTTCTCCCTTTATCAGTTTTATCAGATTCCCCTTCTTATTCATATCAAATACAACAACAGGAATGCTATTTTCCGAACACATAGTAATGGCAGTAAGATCCATGATTTTTAATCCCCGTTTGTAGGCTTCGGCGAAAGTGATTGTATCAAATTTCTTCGCTTTCGGATCTCTCTCCGGATCAGCAGTGTATATTCCGTCGACACGCGTACCTTTTAGCAGAACATCGGCCCTGATCTCAATCGCTCGTAAAGCTGCAGCTGTATCGGTAGTAAAAAAGGGATTTCCTGTACCAAAAGTAAATATTACCACTTCGTCGTTTTCAAATGCCTTACTAACTCTTTTAGGTGTATATCGTATTCCAACAGGCGACATTTCGATAGCGGTCAGCACACTACATTTCCCCCCTACCGATTCAAGAGCCGATTGAATGGCGAGTCCGTTTATGACAGTGGCTAACATCCCCATATAATCCCCTTTAATACGATCGAACCCAGCCTTTTCTCCTGACATGCCCCTGAAAATATTACCCCCGCCTATAACAATGCCAATCTCAACTCCCTGATCAGAAGCATCCTTTACCTGTCGGACATATTCCAGCAACCGGTTTTCATCAATCCCCTGTTGTTTCCTACCCATAAGGGCTTCACCACTCAGTTTCAGAAGTATACGTTTGTATTTTAACATATCACAGGATTTTGAACGAAGTTAATTCAATTTCATAACGACACAAAAAAAAGAGACTACAATGAGTCTCTTTAAATAATCTTGTGTGTTTGAATGTTTAATTATTCAGGGAATATCTCAGGAAAGCAGTAACAGTTAATTCCTTATCATTTTCCTGAAGATATTGACGTATAGATTTTTTATTGTCCTTTGTAAATTCCTGGTTTAATAAAGTACTTTCTTTGAAAAATTTATTCAGTTTGCCTTCAGCTATTTTATCCAGTATATTTTCAGGCTTTCCTTCCCGTCGGGCCTGTTCCCTGCCAATTTCCTTTTCTTTTTCGATAATTTCTTCGGAAACATCGCTTTTATCGACAGCAACAGGACTCATTGCAGCTACCTGCATGGCGATATCTTTTGCTACCTGTTCGGAGGTTGTTTTATTGAAACCAACGATGGTTGCCAGTTTATTTCCCGGATGAATATAAGTAACTACCTGAGCGGCAGAAATTTTATCGAAATATGCCAATTCCAGTTTTTCTCCTATGATTCCAACTTGTTCTAAAATTTTATCGGAAATAGTTTTATCGTCAAGTTTGGTTTGTTTAAGCAATTCAAGATCGGCCGGATTGTTTTCAACCGCTTTATCAAGAATGCTCTGCGCAAATCCGATAAAATCTTCGTTCTTGGCAACAAAATCAGTTTCACAGTTTAAAACAATCATGGCTCCCATGGTTTTATCGCTGTTCAGCTTTGCCAATACCACACCCTCACTGGCATCCCTGTCGGCACGTTTGTTTGCGATAGCCTGTCCTTTCTTGCGGATTATTTCAATTGCCTTTTCAAAATTACCATCTGCTTCCTGCAGTGCCTTTTTACAATCCATCATTCCGGCACCCGTTGTCTTACGTAATTTGTTTACCTCAGTTGCAGTTATCTGGGCCATTCTATAAATTTTTTCTGGTTAATATTTTATTCATCATCTGATACTTCATCAGAAGTCAATTCTTTTCTTTTACTATCCTTGTGCTTTTTGCTATCAATGACCTCATCAACTTCGTTGAGGTCCTCATCTACTATTTCTTCGTCTGCATCTTCTCCATCGCTATCTTTTCCTTTTTTCGCTGTCGATTTTTTAGGAGTTCTTTCTAATTCTTCTTCTGAATCATCTTCCTTATCCTTAGCCGCTCCTTCTTTTTCCTTCTCCATCTTTCGTTCTTCCAGTCCCTCGGCAATAGCCTGGCATACTTTATCAATGATTAGAGAAATCGATTTGGAAGCATCATCATTTGCCGGGATTGGAAATTCAATAATATTCGGGTCGGAATTAGTATCAACCATTGCAAATACCGGTATACTCAACCGTTTTGCTTCTTTAACCGCTATATTTTCCTTCACTATATCGATAATGAACATAGCTGCAGGTAAGCGAGTAAGATCGGCAATGCTACCCAGGTTTTTCTCAAGTTTTGCCCTTTGTCGTGTGATTTGAAGTTTTTCCCGTTTCGACATATTATCGAAAGTTCCATCGGTAGCCATTTTATCAATGGAAGCCATCTTTTTCACCGCTTTGCGGATAGTAGGAAAGTTTGTAAGCATTCCACCTGGCCAACGCTCTGTTACAAAAGGCATATTAATCTGCTGAACCCTCTCGGCAACAATATCTTTGGCTTGTTTCTTTGTAGCAACAAACAGTATTTTTCTTCCCGATTTGGAAATTTGTTTTAGGGCTGAACAAGCCTCATCGAGCTTGGCCACTGTTTTATGCAAATCGATAATATGAATCCCTCCGCGCTCCATAAAAATATAAGGAGCCATATGAGGATTCCATTTTCTTTTCAGGTGACCAAAATGTACACCTGCATCTAATAATTCGTTGAAATTTGATCGTGACATATTTTTAACTTGTTTACTTTCTTTATTACTCAACCCTGAAGTAGTCCCGAAATAACGGAAGTCTTCAGTGTTTAGATGCTAAACAAAATAAGGACCTATCGTTTACTGAACTGGAATCGTTTTCTGGCTTTTGGCTGGCCAGGCTTTTTACGCTCAACCTCACGAGGATCGCGGGTAAGCATTTTATTTGATTTCAGAATAGTTCTATTCTCAGGGTCAATTTTAATAAGAGCTCTTGCAATTGCAAGTCGTAATGCTTCTGCCTGTCCTTTGGATCCTCCTCCATATAAATTTACTTTAATGTCAAATTTACCTTCCGAATCAGTTAAAGCGAGAGGTTGTGTGACAATATATTGAAGTTGTTGAATAGGGAAGTACTCTTTAATGTCCTTGCTGTTTACAACAATGTTTCCTTTACCATCGTTCAGATATACTCTGGCAACTGCTGTTTTTCTTCTTCCTAAAGCATTTACTACTTCCATCGTAATTATTTAATCGTATTTAACTTAAGTTCTTTGGGTTGTTGCGCCTGATGTGGATGTTCGTTTCCTTCATAAATATAAAGGTTATTAAAAATAGCCCTTCCAAGTCTTGTTTTTGGGAGCATTCCCCGAATTGCATTTTCGACTACTTTCGGAGGACTGCGATGTAAAAGATGTTCAATCGATTCCGTACGCTGTCCACCGGGATAACCCGTATATCGAATATACTTCTTATCGGTAGATTTATTGCCTGTAAGTCTGATCTTTTCAGCATTGATTATAATAACATTATCACCACAATCGGCGTGCGGAGTAAAGGCGGGTTTATTCTTACCACGAAGTATTTTTGCCACTTTGGCCGAAAGTCTTCCCAGTACTTCATCTGTAGCATCGACAATATACCAATCTTTTATAACTGTATCTTTGCTGGCCGATTTGGTTTTATAACTCAATGTATCCACAATGCAACTTATTTAAATTTTCTTACTATATACAGTACCACCCAAAATTTGTGGAGTGCAAAAATACAATTATTTTTATGAAATAAGCAAAAGAAAAATAAATTAATTGGCAGCTCCGAATGAATTCGATATTTTCAGTTAATCAATGCTTTGTGCCATTAATTCAGTAAGAATAGATTTTTCTTTAATTTTATGCATTACAACAGTTAAATCATTTAATTTGTAAAGTAAAGCAGAGATTTAATGTTGCCCAGAAAAATTCATTTCTATATTTTCCTTCTTGGTACTTCCATGCTGGTTGTTGGGTTGCCTCTTTCCCCTTTTATGCTAAGCCTCTCAATCCTTCTTCTATCAGCTAACTGGATAATTGAAATTATTCCATTGTCAGGTAATTGGTCCGTCCTACACGAAAAATGGCAATACCTTAAATCCCGAAAGGCAATACTCCTGCTTATTTCAATCTATTTTATTCATATAATCTGGTTGATTAATACTACAGATTTTTCTTTTGCCATACGCGACCTTCGAATAAAACTTCCTCTTCTGGCGCTTCCCATAATTTACGGAACCGTCCCAAAACTTTCTAAAATTCACTTTACCCGAATCCTTCAACTTTTTATTGCCACTGTATTAGTAAGCTCATTTATAACCACTTATGTTCTCCTCGGTTTCTCATGGCTCGACCCCATCGATTCCCGCTATGCTTCACTATTTATCTCTCATATCCGCTTCTCACTTATTGTAGTGCTTTCAATTTACAGCCTTTTTTATTTGACTTTTTACCAGGATATAAAATTGCCTTTATGGCAGAAAACAACATACATTGTAGCAATGATCTGGTTTATCTGTTTTCTCATATTATTGCAATCGTTTACTGGTATCGTTATATTTTTAATTTTATTACCGGTATCCATAATTTGGTGTTCTTACAAAAGAAACAACAGAAAATGGATAATCTCCTCATACATTGCTACCCTTCTTATTGGGCTGCTTATTTTCATATATGCCGGACTTTGTTATGCCCGATATGATAAAAAATATCCTGAGAATAACCAAGTATTAGAAACCACTACATTGAACGGAAATATATATTTACATCATCCTGAGAAAGAAGATTATGAAAATGGACATAAAATATGGATATATATTAGTAGAGAAGAATTGAAAAAGGAATGGAATAAAATCAGTCTTTACAAATACGATAGTGTCGACCGAAAGGGGCAACCCATACACAGTACTCTTATTCGCTATATGACTTCCCTGGGATTACGAAAGGATTCACTGGGTTTAACTCAACTTAGTGTGGAGGATATTCAAATGATTGAAAAGGGGTATACTAACTGTTTATACAAGAATAAATTTGCTTTATACCCCCGAATCTATGAATTGTTATGGGAAATGAATAAATACAAGGAAACCGGTGATCCGAGCGGTCAATCTCTTGGACAACGAATTGAGTATCTTAAAACCGCCATGCATATAATTAAGCGCAACTTCTGGTTTGGAACCGGAACAGGGGACGTAAAGATGGAGTTCTATAAGCAATACACATTTGACAAGTCATTATTGAAATACGAATGGCGACACAGGACACATAATCAGCTTATCACTTTTTTTGTGACTTTTGGTATTACCGGTTTCCTGTTAATTCTATTTGCCTTATTCACTCCACCTATACTTGAAAAAAAATATACCTATTTTCTTTTCACCATTTTTTTCCTAATCGGTATACTGTCTATGCTTAACGAAGATACCCTTGAAACCCATGTAGGTGCTTCATTTTTTGCGTTCTTCTATTCATTTTTCCTCTTTTCATCTCCCGATTCAGATGACTCAGGTTCCTAGTAAGCTTAATGAAAGTTTTTACCTCCGCCATGCGCTGGCAGTTGCTCCAGAATTAATAGGAAAATACATAGTTCACAACAATGGAAACCACACAAAATCTTATCGGATAACAGAAGTTGAAGCTTACAACGGAGAAGAAGATCTTGCCTGTCATGCCAGCAAAGGCCGGACCCCGCGTACCGAAATCATGTACCACGATGGGGGCCATCTTTACACCTATCTGATATATGGAATGTATTGGATGCTCAATATTGTTACCGGACCGGCAAATCGTCCGGAAGCTGTCCTGATAAGAGGTATTGAAGGATTCAACGGGCCCGGAAAACTAACCCGTGAATTGGGTATAGATGGTTCCTATTACGGCGAACACCTCTGCAGATCGAAACGTATATGGATAGCTGCTGAGTATACTGCTTCAGCCTATCATACTACTCCCCGAATAGGAATTGAGTATGCAGGCGAACCCTGGATTTCCAAACCCTGGCGATTCGTATTAAAGAAATAGATTGGCAGCAATACGGATTTGATTATTACCGGCAGAAACGAGCGTAAAAAGTTCTTTGGAGAGTTTTAAAAGACTTTGGTAATTTTATTTTTGTCGTATATTTGCCCCTCTTTTTTGTCCCGTGGTGTAATGGTAGCACTGCAGATTTTGGTTCTGCCTGCCCAAGTTCGAATCTTGGCGGGACAGCTAAATAAATAAACAAGCCGGAAAGAATATTTCCGGCTTGGTTATTTATTCTGTATGCTTTTATATTTTATGGTCTTGACACCGGAATTTCAGATAGCAATTGTTTTATATAACTTTCAATAGCAGAATACGATTCCTCAGTTTTACCTATATATAAGAATGCCACTATCAGTTGTTTTTTCGCTTTACTGAAGGCTTCCATAATTTCTTTTTTATTCAGCCGGTATGCTTCGCGCATACGCCGTTTTAAAAGATTACGGTCAACAGCTCTCGGAAACAGTTTTTTTGAAACTGAGAACATCACCTGGACAGACGATTCCGGTTCATTGTCGGTAATAAGATAAACCATATGAATACAACCGTCCCGTTTAGAAATACCATTCTTAAACAATAGGTCTATTTTCTTTTTTGAGCTTAGTCGTTCCATCTTAGTAAAGGTATTCCTAATTTTCTGATGCCCTTCCACTTTTTATTCTTATTTCTTAAGTAAAATACGAATTGTTGTTCCCCTGGTCATTTCCGATTCTGCAACAAAAATCCGCCCTTTATGGTACTCTTCCACTATTCGTTTTGTCAGCGATAGACCCAGACCCCACCCGCGGGCTTTGGTAGTAAACCCCGGTTTAAAAATGGTTTTGAATTGTGTTTTTGGCACCCCTTTTCCATTGTCGGCAATATCTATGGTCACTGTGTGTGCTTCATCAGTTATTGAAAGTTTGATTTCCCCCTCACCTTCAATAGCATCCATAGCATTCTTGCATACATTTTCTATTACCCATTCGAAAAGCGGAGGATTCACCGGTACCATTATATTGTCTTTATTTGCTTCTACTGCAAAACTGATTTTATCAGACGAACGGCTTCTGAGGTAGCTCATTGTAGTATCAATAATTGTATTTAAATTGTTGGGTGTAAGAACAGGCTGTGACCCTATTTTTGAAAATCGATCGGTGATCTTGCTCAGGCGCATGATATCCTTCTCCAGTTCATGAGCCGGTATTGAGTTATTTTCTTCCTGCTTTAAAAATTCGAGCCAGGCCAGCAATGAAGATATGGGTGTTCCTAACTGATGCGCTGTTTCTTTCGATAATCCAACCCACACCTGGTTTTGTTCGGCCTTTCGCGATGAGCTGAAAGCAAAATAGGCCACCATAATAAAAAGGAGTATAACCGCCAGTTGAATAAATGGATAGTATGTCAGTTTATTTAAAATAATCGACCGGCTATAATACAGGTATTGCATTTTATGGGGCAAATATTCTATCTCAATGGGTGGATTATCTTCCATCATATCCTCAAGTCTGTGTTGAAGGTAGAGTGGATTAGATATTTTAGTCGTATCCAGGTTACGATACATGAGGATATTGGTATCCTGATCGACAAGAATGACAGGTACTGTTTCGTTAAACTGTACAACGGAAAACAGGAAATCAAGACTTTCGCCTTTAATGTCTGTTTTGGGGATCAGGCTGGTGGCTTTTGCCCACAATTCTACTTTCTTCCTCTCTTCGGCAGCGAGCTTTTTAACCAGATTGTTAGTATACCAAAGTGAGCCTACACCAATTGCTGCCGCACAAAGAAAAAGGGAAAACTTCCACCGGATCTTTTTCTTGTAAATATTCATAGTTACTCATCTACAATCAATTCAATACCTCCAAATATAATGAAACTAGCTAAATTACTGTGAATTGGACAATCCTTTCAATCTATTCATCGTCCCACTCTATATGAAACTCATCAGCATTGTCATTATCATTAGGACTAGTATTTACCGGGCTATCATCTTCTTCATTCCATTCAACTTTAAAATTTTGTTTGTCAGAATTTGTTGATGGATCGGGATATACAAGTTCTTTCCATTCCTGCTTTTCCTGTATTATTCTATCCCGGAAAATAGATCCTCCCGTTTTCTTGTCATAGCTGACTTTGAATATTGTGTCTTTTCCTGTAATAATCAAGGGTAGAATTGTACGTTGATGTTCATCGTCGACAATATACCCAAATTCCGTATCCAGATTTTTCTTCTTTTTGGCTTTTTTCCACAGTACATCTGCCAGATGAACCTGGATCCGGTAAGCATATCGGTTCTCAAAATCATGTTCTCCTGAAGCCAGAAGCGAAATAGCCGATGAATTGATTTGAGTCTGCTCAATAACAACCTTTCTGTCTGCGACCCATACATCGGCATGCAAATCATCAAATTTGATATGTTTGAGTTCTTCCACCTGAATATAATCCGATAGCCCAAGGAGGGGTTGGTAATTAACAAGTTCCCCCTTTTCAATAATGAAGTCAGATCGAATCGTCAACTTATCATACAGCGGATTTAAATGCAAATCCCATACAGCTGTTACATCAGCATATCCTGTTAGAGCACCGTCAATATATTCGTGTGTTAATACCGATTGCCCAAAATCATTAAAAGCATAAAACAAATCGCGTATATCGACATGTTGAAAATTGGCTTCGGAATTGGAAGTAATGGTCCTTTCAAGCTGTGTAAAGGAAATGTCGCTCTGTATAGTTCCACCCTGACTTTGCATCACAAAATCTTTGATTTCGATTGTCTTTGGCTGATAAGAAAGGGTCCCTGATACGCCATTTGCCTGGAACTTCCCAAATGCAAAAGATTTTACTGTAAAATCAGCATAAACGATCATTGAATCGGGAAAAAGAACCTGCATGGAATCACTTTCCCCGTCTGGAGTCATTAAAAAATCTTCCATATGAAATTCATTCGATATTACACTGCACCTGTAAATGGGAAACTGCGAATGATCACTTGTAAAAAATGGAAGATTTGTAACACTTCCTTTCAGCTGTAAATCACTTACTCCTGTATTTACATGGATGTTCTCCAGGTATATTTCGGAAAGATTTTTCAGGCTGATCCTGCCTGAAACTGTGGAAGAGGGAATGGCTCTGTTTTTCATATTGAAACTGGCTTCATCTAACAAAAGAATACCCTGAAGATTGATTTTTCTGATATCCTTTGTTTTCAAATTTTTAACTTGCGGGAGTGTGCCATCAATGGTTACATTCATCGAAATATTTCCCTTCATTTCTATCTTTTCTTCAACTGATTTGAATATGCTTAATTTACTGAGTTCCAAATTCCCCCTGATATTTCCCTTTATCGAAGGACTCATAAAATTATCAATGCTCCCGGACAGATAAATCTCAGTACTACCTGATTTTAGGAAGAGACTGTCTAGCTGAAGATGATTTGAATTGGCCTTACGTTGCTGACCGTTTGTATAGAATCCCTTAATAAATACATTCTCCGCTTTAATCCTGCTCTCTCTATGTTTAATTACACCATTATTAATTAAAAAACTGAGCTTTATCAAGGGCGGAACAGGATTCCTGCCTGAAATCTGAAAACGGATATCCATATTTCCCCCAGTGGGCTTCAAATCTAAATCTCCCAGATATCGGTTTACAAGATTATTATCTAATTTCTGAAAGAGTGCAGAAGTGCATGCCAGAGAAAAATTATAATCGCTTTTCGTTGAATTGTATGTTCCTTCAGCATTCATATGAATACCAAATAAAGTCAAATCACCTTTTGAAAAAATATAGACAGATTCTTTCTCCTGAAGATCGCATTTAAGGGAAAAATCTTCGTCGGCTATTAAGTTTTTCCCCTCAACCTCAATGGATGTATTTCTAACCTCAAACCGGCTATTTAAATGAAATTCCGATTCGCTGAAACTTCCTGATAGCTGTGCTTTCTGAATTTTCCCCGTAATTCTTACATCGGATTTCCGGATGTTATAGTTAAACAACAAATTCCGTATCCTGATATCATTTAAATCAAAATTTATGGTGTCCTGCAATTCGTTTGTTCGATTCTTTCTTAAAATATTGTAATTGAACCTTCCTTTAGTATCACCCAGTATATTTAGTTTTGCATCCTGTATTTCGATTTTTTTCAACACATAGGTTTTTGTAAACAAGCTTTTCAAATTAAACATCAGGGAAATTGTTGAAGCGAATAGCAAAGTATCACTGTTGGGATTCTGAAAATCGCTCCGGGTAAAATCCGGTGATGATTTAATCAGGATATCCTCCAAATCGACTACTGCATAAGGGAATTTTTTAATCAATGAAACATGAATGTTGTTTTTTCGAACATGAATTTCAGTAAGAAGATATTCATCAAGTTGAGCTCTTAATATCGATATAGCATGATCGCGATATTTTTCACCGGAAATATAGATGAGGCATAACAGGATGATCCAGAATCCTGCCAGTGCAATAATAATCCGTATAAGTATTCGTCGGCTCACTTTAGAAAAATGCTGAGGCTTTGTTTATAAATCCTTTAGTATACAAATGCTAAGATACCGCGATTTATTGCATAAGAAAATCCAAATTTTCACCAGGATTTATTTCGACCGGAATCTGATCGTAACGGAATATTCGGCAGGATTTTTTACCGAGTAACTCAATTTTTTCGTCAACGATTCGAAATAGTGTGCCTTCGCGTAATCCGGCTACATACATTTGCCGGTTGACCAGGATAAATTCCTGCAGTCTCATTTCGCGTGTTTCACCTGCATGACCGGCTTGTTGAAAATCGGTATAATGAGGATTTATTTGAAATGGAATGAGGTTTAATGCTCCGAAGTCCTCAGGCTCTACAATCGGCATGTCATTGGTTGTGCGTATAGTCGGGCAGGCCAGATTAGATCCGGCACTCCAGCCAATATAAGGAATACCGTTTTGTACCTGACTTCTAATGCGATCTATTAATCCCTCATCCTGGAGAGATTTTAATAGATGAAAGGTATTACCGCCACCTGTGATAATAATCTTTGCCTCTTTTACCGCCTGTTCTTTATTGTCGATATGATGAATTGAAATAAGCTGAACTGATAGCTTGCTTACTTGTTTTTTAACCATCTCGAAGTAGGCATCAAAACCAAGCGAAATACCGGCATAGGGAATAAATAAGGCTTTTCTTTCAATTCCTCCCAGAAATGTATCAATATAGGGAAGTGTATATCCCAGATATTCTTCACCTGTATTGGTTGAGTTGCTGAATAGTAAAAGACGCATCGGCTTTTTAATGCTTTTCTTTTTTCGGTTCGGGTACAGTATCTTCTGTTGATCCTTCTAATTGTTTACTTTTCTTTTCAATTGTCGATGGAAGGAATTGGCTGATTTTATCCAGAAGTTTTGAAGGTTCAATAGGTTTAGTGAGATAATCATCACACCCGGAAAGTATGCTCTTCTCTTTGTCTCCATCCATTGCATAGGCAGTTTGTGCAATAACCGGAAGGCTGGAATGAGTTTTCTTTATTTCTTTAGTAGCAGCATATCCATCAAGATTTGGCATTCGAATATCCATGAGAACAAGATCAATGTCATTGGTTAATTTTACAGCTTCCACAGCCTCTCTGCCATTTATAGCACGAATAACATGAGCATAGGTTTTTTGCAAAATTCCCTTTAAGTAAATGTAACTGTTATCATCATCTTCAGCTACAAGTATTGTTCGCCCTTTCCAGTTGTAAGAAGTTTCTCCGGAAGAAGATTGAATTTTTTGTGATATAACACTACTATCCAAAATTCTTGTATAGGGTAAATGGAACCAGAAGCGTGTTCCCTCTTCGGGAACAGAGCTCACCCACATCTGACCCCCGAGAAGTTCTACCAGATTCTTTGAAATAGATAAGCCCAGTCCCGTACCACTAATATTCTTCTCTTCTGAATTGCTTGTTCTTTTGAATCGAGAGAAAATCACATTCATTTCTTCCTTGGTCATTCCTATGCCTGTATCGTTAACAGAAAACTCAATGAAACGATCGTTTTTTATACTACATTCAATGGTTACAGAACCTTTCTCAGTAAATTTAATAGCATTGCTCACCAGGTTTGTAATAATTTGTCTCAATCGGAAGGGATCGGTTCTGAAAACAATATCATCTTCAGGTAACTTAACTATAATTTCAATATCCACTTTTCCTATAGTCGATTTGTAGCCTTCGAAAGTTTTGATCAATTCACTGATCATTTTTTTTGGTTCACATTGTCCATGCTTTATTTTAATCTCTCCGGCTTCTATCTTGGCAATATCGATAATATCATCAATCAGGTTAAGGAGTATTCTGCCACTCGATTGAATATATTTTATGAATTCCATTTTCTGTTCCTTCGCAATTGTATCGCTCGTTAACAGATTTGAAAAGCCTATAATCGAATTCATGGGAGTACGAATTTCATGACTCATATTGGCAAGGAAAGAAGATTTAAGTTTGTCAGAATTCACTGCTCTTTCAGTTTCTTTCTGAAGTGTTTCAATATACTTATTCCGAAGGGTAGCATCTATAATAATCCCTCTTCTTCCTGAAATAGCGTCATTTTTTACAATAGTGTTCGAATATACCAGTGCCGGGAATCGTCTTCCATCTTTGCGAATGGCTATATAATCGGAGTTTTCAACCTTGTCTATCCCAAAAAGATTGTTCTCGGTATTTGTCTGCAATATTTCGATAAGATTAAGTCCTTCTTCAATATCATTTTGTGAATATCCGAAAGCTTTGTACCATGCTTTATTTGCATAAATAAGATTGCCTAATCCGTCGGTTTCAAAAATTCCCTGGGGGAGTAAATCAGTAAGCTCACGATATCTTTGTTCTTCCTCCATCACATCAGCCAATGCATCATCGCGTTGTTTCTCACGTATCCTTAACTGTGCCACCATATGCCGAAACTCCTTATATATTTCCCTTATTTCTTTACTTGCCCTTCTGAGATTCAGTTTTTCATCGGTATAGTTAAAATTATGAGTAGCCAACTGAGAAATATAGTGTGTCAATTTTTCAAGATGTGATACCAAATATTTTGAAAGATACGTACTTAGCAGAATGGCAAACAGAAGCAGCAAAAGCGTAAGCCCTATAAATAAAAGATTTAAGCGTGTTGTCTGAATTAGCTCTTCTTGTTTTGCCTGTGTCAATGCCTGATCAAGTAATATTTCGAGTTCATCGCCATGTACTATCAACTTATGCTTCAATCCCTGATCAGTTACTAATCCCAGCATTTGATCGATGACAACCAAATCATTGAAACTGTTCCGGTAATTTTGAAGTAAGGCAATGATCTTAGATCTCTCCTCAGAATTAAATCGCTTGCCTTTTCCAACTTTCCCTATGAGATCACCGACAGATGCCCTAAGTGCCCTTGCGTAAACAGTATCGCTCCGATTCAGGTAGTCTCTCTCATTTCTTCGCAAATCGTAAGTATATTCCCTGAATTTTGAATTTTTTTCAGCATGGTAAATATAACTAAGCATTTCGCCTTCAATTCCTAAATTGCGGTAACCCCTTTTGTAAACGAGGTAAACGATACTATCAAATTGTACACAAAAACTATTATAAACCTGGCTCAAATGTTCCGCCTTTTTATTGTCGATAGGGTTGAATATACTCTGTTGGTTCTCCCATGCAGCAAATGTACTGATTATCGTATCCCTTAAATTTTCATGATTTTTTAAATATGAGCTTTCACCGGTAATAAAAAAATGTGGATTGGTTGTTTCAAATGAAAGAAATTCACTGATATACTTGAGATCCCTGACAAAATTAATGTAAACTTCATTTAACTGTTCAACCTTGAGCCGGTTGATGGCTTCATTTTCGCGATGCAGGTAATTAAGAGGGAAAACCGCACAAGCTATTGTCATCGCCACGATGAGAAAAAATGCTAAAACCCTGTTTTTTAACGACTTTATCATTCGCCAGTATACAAGTAATTACCCGCATAAAATAAAAATTCTCCAGGTTAAACTTGACTGATTATAGATAAAAGTTATACACACTCTATACGATTTCTTTCAAATAAACGGCGCAGGCCTGAAGAAACCTGAAGTATTTGATTATTGTCCGAAATTTAAAGGGTTCTTATTAATACCTTTTACACTGAATTTGTAATTTGCAGCATCAACAATAAGCATGTTTCCGTTTAACCGAGTATCCCTTCCCACAATAATCTTCAATGCTTCATTGGCCATGATAGAGCCAACTATATTAATTACTGTTACCTGGCAAGCAAAACCATTATCACTTGCTAATTTATTTTCCTTAAGAGGATTTGGATAGCAACATCTTAAAGAAGGTCCGCCTTTATAGTTAAATACCGATATATAGCCATTTGTACCATCAACAGCTCCATAAACAACTGGCTTATTCAATCTAATTGCTGCATCACTAATGAGGTAATGTGCCGGAAAATTATCTGTGGCGTCAATTAGCATATCATAAGCTGATAAAATCAGATCAATATTTTCTTCAGAAAGACATACATTATGAAGTTGATAATTCACTGAATGGTTGATCCGATTTAGTTTCTCGCGGGAGATTATAGCTTTCTGCTTTCCAAGATCTCCGTCACCATATAAATGTTGCCTGCTCAGCTGATCCTCGGTAACCCGATAATTATCACATATTCCCAATGTACCAACTCCTGCTGATGCCAAATTCTGTAATGCTGAACTTCCCTTCCCTCCTGCACCTATTACCAGAATTTTTGATTTCTTTATTTTTTCCTGGCCACTAATTCCTAAACCGGCAAAATTAATTTGTTGCGCATATCTGCGTTTTTCCTTTTCTGTAAGAATCTCTGATTGTTGAAGACTTATTTTTTCATTCATAAATCGGTTTATTTGCCTGTATCTTTCTATAAATGTCGGTCAGGCAAATATAACGATTTTGATAAATGCCTGAATCAGTATAAATTCTTGATAATAAGTGTGGCTTACAGAAATTAATGTATTCAGTAAGATTTATATAAAAAATTAACTATCAATAAGTTAGATTTTAATTTACCTATTCTTTAGATATTAACATCAGTAATAACTATTGTTAATAACCTGTTGATATCTCGTCTAAACAACATAAAACCTTAATCCTGAGATAATAATTAATTAACTCCTGCAGCTTATTTTTACGACAAATCAAATGCTGAAAACTATGAAATTCAATAACGATAATTTTACCGGTTTAATTCTTGCGGATGGATTTATTCACGATTATAAATTTGAAATGAGAATTCACAGGATCTTCGGGAATGAGGATTTACTCGAAAATGCTTTAACAACTCCGCTAATTTAAACTGACTATTTTGAAAAATAATTTTCCTGGATACTGTTAAATTCGGGAGATGTTATTTTCCGTTATTTGTCTGATAACAACGAACCCAGTCAATTTCAAAAGAAGCTGGCAACAGACTACTTACCTCTTTCTGCACTCCTGCACTTAAAACCAAATACATAGGCTCCTCAGGAACACCTTTAGTCGTGCTGTTTATTTCAACCCCATTAATTTTCCATGTTAATTTGCCCGGCAACCATTCGAGCGTATAGATAAAATAATCTTTGGAAAAGCGATTCCGGCCAAGAGAATCAGAAAATCGTTGTGTCGATTTTATATCGTGGGAATTTCCCCATGCATTTCCAACAATCAATTTCTTCCCAGCCTTTGCAATATCAATATGTGGCAGCATGGTATTCCCTACCATCCAAAAGGCATTCTGAATATCTTTAGCTTCATTAAGTTTGATTTTTGCTTCGAAAGTACCATATTTTTGTCTGTAACTTTCTCCTGTTGAAATCAGTCCTGAAGTATACGCAAATTCACGTGTTATAAATCCCATGGTAGGATGCCACGATTTACCTTCAACGGTTTCTTTTCTGGTTACAATATGTAACTTTCCGTTTTCAAGGTTCAGGTTTTTACCATCCGTAACAAAATGTTTATCGTGACTGAGTGAGTAACTATCCTTCAGCATTTTATTACCCCAGTAATACTTAGTAAGCCATTTCTTGGTATCGATTTTCGCCGTAGAAAAATCTTCGAGAAAAGTTTCATCCCATTGCCGGTACCAGGCAAATTTCTTTGAATCGATATTTTTAAAATACCAGACAATTTTTTCCGACCTTTTCAAAGTCTCGAATTCCTGTAAAATTTCGTATTCTTTCGATTCAGTCCAACGTTTCTTTGGAGTTTTTAAGCAATAAGCTTTAAATCTTTTAAAATCATCGCTGTCAATATAATCTCTTAGGGTTTCAAAATTTGTAATCCGGTCCGAATTATTAAGATTGAGGTAATTTTTATATCCTTTTGACTCTTTAAACTTATAATAAAACCTGAATTTCTCGGACTTTTTAAGATCCTGATATTTTTGAAGTTTTTTGTATTCATCAGTATCCTTAAAGTTCGTAGTTTCAATTTCTTTCCTCTGACGTTTAAAATCATCTGATAAAATAAAAGTTTTTAAATCAGTGAATACTTCCAATTCATCAGAATCATGAAGTTCATCGTAGTGATGTCTTAATGAGGATTGTGAAAGCTTAACATAGTTTTTATAATCTTTCGATTTTTTAATAACCCTGTATTCATCAAACATTCGCCTTTCAGCCGATACTTTATAGTCAACCTTCTTCATCGAAGCTACTTTATTAAGAAAAGCCGATGAATTAACTTCTTTCTCCAACTTTTTAAAATGCTCTAATTGATCAGACATTTTAAAGGACTGAAAACTGCTGAAGGCTTTGTTATTTATAAACTGAAAATAGGCTTTTATCCGGTGGTCATTATTTAATTGTTCGTACTGCTGTAGAGTTTTGTGCAAATCAGATTTTGCAAACTTTTGTTTTGGAGAGAGCAATGTTTCTTGTTTAACTGTAGCAAATTCCTCTGAGTTAATAAATTTTTCAAGACTCAGATAATCTTTGAGTTCTCCAGACTTTTCGAAAGACTGGAAAGACTTTAGTTCCTGCGATTCTTTAATTTTATAAAATAACTTTATGTCGCGGGAATTTTTAAGGGAAAGAAAATCTCTTTCTTTCTGATAATCCTCAGTTTGCTTGAAACGAAGTGAGAATATTTCTTTTTTCTTCTTTAAAAATTCTTCCGATAGTACATTTTCTTCCAACTCATGATACTTTCTAAGTTCCTTCGAACCTTTAAAAGCCAGAAGTGATTTGTACTCGCTTTCCAGTTGGTTTCGCTTGCTTTCGTAATCGCCAGTTTTCGGGAATAAACCTAATAATACTCTTATACCAGCCATTTAATTGATATAAATAATTTCTTTAAATAACTCTGTATGAATGTAAAGATTGTATAAAGAAATAAATTTCTTAGTTAAAGATATAAAAAAGTAAGTGAAAGTTATCACTGTTTACACACTACTAAAACTTAAGTAAATCGATTCTACGCTCAATAGCCAGGAAAAGTTACTAATGAAAGCTGATTAATGTACTGTTAATATAATCTGCGATATTTTTAACATTATGCTTCTGCATGCAATTGAAATGTTTTTTCGGACAGGCTGAGAAACCAATTTTGGAACAAGGTCGGCAATTCAGACCCTTAATCTCAACTATTTTCGAAGCTGATCCGGGTTTATAAGGATACATGCCAAATTCAGGTACAGTATTTCCCCATACTGATACAATGTGCCTGTTAAATGCAGCTGCAATGTGCATCATTCCAGTATCGGGAGTAACAATAATATCAGATTGGCTGATCAGAGATGCTGATTCACCAAGACTCAATTTTCCAACCAGATTAAATACGTTCTTTTTATCTGTTTCAGACATAATCTTCTTAGCCTTCTCACTATCTATCATCCCGCCAATAAGAACAATAGTGTATTTCAGATGATTTATCAGTTCAGTAATTTTCTCTACAGGAATTTGTTTGGTAAAGTGTCCGCCACCAACGACAATGACTATAAGCTTTTCGGGTTTTTTTAGTATAAACTTTGCCAAATCTACTTCATTGGAAAGAGGTATGAAATAATCCAGGCCCTTCCCATCGTTAGTGATCGCAAACATGTGCAGAGTTGCCATATATCTGTCGACAATATGTTCCTCAGGCAGGATATTCCATTTAAAGTTAACCAGCAACCATTTCTTCAGATTCAGCTTATTGAAAGAAAAAGATTCTCTGTTTAGTGAAGTTTTGACAAATAATGTCCTGATATTTTTGTGTAGATCAATTATATAATCGAACTTCTCCTGTTTCAAATCTTTAACTAATTCCCTTAAATTGTTATTTAATACATGTACCCTGTCGATATACGGATTGGTAGTCACAATCTGGGCATAGCGGCTCTTAGTTAAATAGTGTATTTCTGCTTCGGCAACCTGATTTTTTAAACACCGCACCACAGGAGTTGTAAGAATTATATCTCCTATTGAACTAAATCGTACAATCAGGAATTTAACCATGATACTGATCTGTTTGCTGTATCAATTATAACGGATTTTTTTGAAAAAAAGTAGTAATTCAAACCAACATTCGTCTGAAGAATCGCTGGTTTGGGAAAGGGTTTTGGCACCATGCTCCCCTCTGCTTTTTAACGGGGTATAAACCTTTTTATAATTGTCAGGAATGTCTGATATCATTTGTTGTACAAATTCAAATTCCATAGAAGTTGCATAAATAAACAGTGGGATTCTCAAGTCTGCAATACTATCTTTTACCGTTACTTCAGGTCGGAAAAATTCTCCTGGGCTAAAGGCTATCACAGCCTTTATATCTGGATTTTTAGCTGCCTCAATCAGGCAAAGTGAAGCTGAGAATGAACTACCAAATAGTATGACTTCTTTGTTATTAAATTTTCTAATATACGCCAAGGTTGCTTTAATATCTTTTTGTGCATCAAAAAAAGTATGGGAGTATTTGCCTTCTTTTGCTCTAAAAGCTGTTTCATTAACAACATAATTCATTTTCTCTCCTACTCTCAGATCAACAGCAAGACAATTGTAATCCAATTTCATAAGCCTTACTGCTATTTCGGAAAACTCACCACGGCTCGATGCCCCTTGATGAAATAGCAAGATAAAGGGTAATTTGTAATCTTTTAAATAAAGATCGGCAGTAATTTTCAGGCTATCCTCTGAATAGAACGATACTTTTTGCTGTGCTGAAATATGCGACAAAAACAAGGCAAAAAAGAGAGTAATAGCAGGTATCCGGACCATGAAAATATATTTTGAGACACTACGTATTATTTATAAATCGGCCAGAATAATTATTTTATTTTTTTTTACTTCTATTATTCCTCCCTCAATGCTGAAGGTTTCTGATTTGGCGTGTTCAGGAATAATTTTGATCTGACCTTTGCCAAGTGTAGATATAATGGGTGCGTGATTATGCAAAATGGTAAACGCTCCTTTTGTACCGGGAACACTAATCGAACTTACATCCCCTTTATAAATATTTTTATCCGGTGTCAGAATCTCA
This sequence comes from uncultured Bacteroidales bacterium, assembly GCA_964592225.1. Lineage (GTDB taxonomy): Bacteria > Bacteroidota > Bacteroidia > Bacteroidales > UBA10428 > UBA10428. The sequence continues at coordinate 16,779 of CAZQCO010000008.1, read as the reverse complement.
AGCTTCACTTCCTTTGGTTTTAACTATTCTTTGTCTGAGTCAATAATTTTTCACCCTTTGCAATGGCATCTTCAATTGTACCTACCAAATGAAAAGCTGCCTCAGGATATTGATCAACCTCTCCCTTTAAAATCATATTAAATCCTTTAATAGTATCCTCGATAGATACTAGTACGCCTGGCATACCAGTGAAGGCTTCAGCCACCTGGAAAGGTTGTGAAAGAAAGCGTTGAACCCGGCGGGCACGATGTACGATTAATTTATCCTGTTCCGATAGTTCATCCATGCCTAATATGGCAATTATATCCTGCAGCTCATTATATCGTTGTAAAATTTCCTTAACACGTTGTGCCGTTTCATAATGCTCTTTCCCAACAATTTCAGCTGTCAGTATACGCGATGTTGAATCGAGAGGGTCAACAGCCGGATAAATGCCCATAGCAGATATTTTTCGACTCAACACTGTAGTAGCATCGAGATGAGAAAATGTTGTAGCCGGAGCCGGATCGGTTAAGTCATCCGCAGGAACATAGATAGCCTGAACCGAAGTAATAGAACCTCGTGTGGTAGAAGAAATTCTTTCCTGCATTAAACCCATTTCAGTAGCGAGTGTAGGTTGGTATCCAACTGCCGATGGCATACGGCCAAGCAAAGCTGATACCTCTGAGCCGGCTTGAGTAAAACGAAAGATATTATCAACAAAAAATAATATATTCCGACCTCCGCTGGTTTCATCGCCATCGCGAAACGATTCTGCTACCGAAAGCCCTGAAAGCGCAACATTAGCGCGGGCACCGGGTGGCTCGTTCATTTGCCCGAAAACAAGAGTGGCCTGCGATTCCTTAAGTTTATCATGGTCAACTTTTGTTAAATCCCAACTCCCCTGCTCCATACTCTTAAGAAATTCATCACCATATTTTATAACACCTGATTCGATCATCTCCCTTAATAAATCATTTCCTTCCCTTGTGCGCTCGCCAACACCTGCAAATACCGAGACTCCGGAATACTTTTTAGCTATATTATTGATCAGCTCCATAATAATTACAGTCTTTCCAACACCTGCACCTCCAAATAAGCCAATTTTCCCTCCTTTTGAATAAGGCTCAAGTAAATCGATTACTTTAATTCCTGTGAAAAGTATTTCTGTCTCGGTTGAAAGTTTATCAAATTGGGGAGGTTTGTTATGTATACTATACCCTCCTTTATTATCAAGGGCTCCTAAACCATCAATAGATTCACCCGTGACATTCAGCAAACGGCCCCGAATCTGTTCACCAATAGGCATCTTGATTGCCGATCCGAGAGAACGTGCAGTTAGTCCGCGTTTTAGTCCATCGGTAGAATCCATGGCAATAGTTCTTATTGTATTCTCACCAATATGCTGCTGACATTCAACAATAAGTTTTTCGTCTTTGCTTTTAGCTATTTCCAGTGCATCATGTATTTGAGGTAAATCGTCACCCGATTCTTCAAAACTTATATCAACAACAGGTCCGATAACCTGAGTAACTATTCCCTTTAAATCTCCCATTTTCCATGTAATTAATAAAGTCCCGTAAAAGTATTATATTTTTATATCGTCTTGAAATAAAGTTAGCCAAATTGAAGAAACCAGCAAAGAAAATATTTCACATTACATTCGTAGGATAATCATCAATATTTTAATTATCATAAACTTTCAATTTTTTCACCAAAGTATATTAACCCTATCTGATCGTAATTTTACTATAATTTATAGCCTTTTTAAATCTAAATTCAAATTGAGTTTAATATATTAGCGTTATTAATTTTGGGTGTTATTTAAAATTTGGGCATTTTCTTTTATCGCATAATAAATATATTTGATAAAATAATAGCACTAAAACGTCATAGGTTATGTAACTTTTATATTACCTGCCGTATAAATAAATGCGAATAACCAAAAACTTCTTTTTACTTGCTAATGGATAAGTTGATTTTTTTTGTGGATGATGATAAAATGATGTTGAATTTAATGGAGTATACCTTTAAATGTCGTGAAGGATTTGAGGTAAAGTCTTATTTTTCAGGTGAGGATTGCATTCAGAATCTCTATTTAAATCCCCGTCTTATAGTGTTGGATTATTATCTGGGATCGGATGAGGAAACCTCAATGTCGGGGCTTGATACCCTGAAAAAAATAAATATACTTAATGAAAAAATACCTGTAATTATTCTCAGCAGGGAAAAAGACCGGAATACCATTGCAGAATTTATTAAAGAGGGTGCCATAAAATATGTTATTAAAGACAACTATTTTATCGATACACTCATTGATACCATCGAAGCTCATTTTTCCATATAAGCTTAGTTTTTTCATAAGCCAAACATGAACCTCAGAGCTTATGACTGCTTAATAATTTTTTTTATTCTCATAAATATTTCTACTTTTGCACGATTAAAAAACAGGCGCAAGTGAAACTTGTGAATCAATATATTATCCCTTTCACTGGTCTTAAAGAGGGAAATCACGAGTTCTCATTTACGTTTGATAAAAAGTTCTTTGATGAATTCACAGTGCTTGAAGCCCGCAAAGGATCGGTTACAGCAGAGGTGCTGCTCGAGAAGAAAGGCTCCCTGTTATCGCTGAATACTTGTATCTCCGGTAAATTGGAAATACAATGCGATCGTTGTCTCGATTACTTTCACTTTCCGATAGAATTCAGAGGAGATTTACTGGTTAAATTTGGAAAGAATACTTCTTCTGGCACTGATGAAATCTGGATTTTGGATCCAAATGAATATGAACTGGACCTTAAGCAGTATTTTTTTGAATGTATAGGACTATGTTTACCGATTCAACGGATCCATCCCCAAAATCCCGATGGAACATTACAATGTAATCGGGAAATGATAAGTATACTTGAAACACATTATAACCAGGAGTTAGAAAAACGCGATACAGATCCCCGATGGGACAAACTGAAAGAATTGTTAAACGATAATAATAATTGAGATGGCACATCCTAAACATAAGATATCAAAACAAAGAAGAGATAAAAGACGTACGCACTATAAAGCTGTTGCTCCAACTGTCGCCACTTGTCAGAATTGTGGCACTGCGGTTCAATATCATAGGGTTTGTCCAGAATGTGGACACTATAAAGGCAAATTAGCGATCGAAAAAGAAACTGCGAATTAGTTTAAATCATCCACTCTAGATGAGAATTGGTATTGACATTCTGGGCGGTGATTATGCTCCTGAAGCTACTGTCAACGGCTCAATTTTAGCTTTTCAGGAACTCCACTCAAAAATAAACCTGGTATTATTCGGCGATAAAAATAAAATTGTCGAATTGTGTAAAAAACAAGATTTTGATCCTTCAAATTTTGAAATAGTGCATACCACCATAAGTATTGGTATGGACGAATATCCTGCAAAAGCTTTCACACTTAAACCCGGTGCCAGTATCCCGATGGGATTTTCTTACCTGAAGTCGGGAAAAATTGATGGCTACGCTAGCGCCGGAAATACCGGGGCGATGATGGTTGGAGCCATGCAGGTAGTTAAATCGATACCCGGAGTATTACGGCCTTGCATTACAGCGGGAATACCAAAAAACTCAGGCACTCCAACCCTTTTGCTTGATGTTGGGATTAATCCCGACTGCAAACCTGATGTACTCTATCAATATGGAATTATAGGTTCGTTATATGCTGAGCTTGTGTATGGTGTAGATAACCCCTCTGTAGCATTATTCAATATCGGTTCAGAGGAAGAAAAAGGTAATCTGCTTACTAAGGCTACGCATCAGGCCATGAAAGGTACAACCGACTTTAATTTTATTGGTAATATTGAAGGAACGGACCTGTTTCGTGAAGATATAGATGTAATTATATGCGACGGTTTTGTTGGTAACACAATACTTAAAACTGTTGAAGCCTTTTACATTTTATTACGTAAGCGAAAAATCAGAGACGAATATTTCGATCAATTCAACTATGAAAACTATGGCGGAACTCCGATTTTAGGAATTAACGCCGCAGCCATTATTGGTCATGGAATTTCAGGACCGGGAGCAATTAAAAATATGATACTGCATACTTTTAATGTAGTTGAATCAAAACTTACAGAAAAAATAATACAAGCCTTTGAATAATGACAAAAGTTAGAGCAGCAATTACAGGTGTTGGGGGTTATGTGCCGGATTATATTCTCACTAATGAAGAATTAAGTCATATGGTAGATACTTCCGATGAGTGGATCACACAACGGGTGGGTATCAAAGAACGAAGAATTTTAAAAGAAAAAGGTAAGGCTACTTCCGATCTGGCTGCAAATGCTATTCGGCAGTTGCTTGAAAAGACCCATACCGCTCCAGAAGAAATTGACTTGCTGGTTGTTCCCACTATTACGGCTGATATGGCTTTCCCGTCAGCCGCAAATTTGGCTGGCTACAAAGCAGGCCTGATCAATGCTTTTAATTTCGATCTGAATGCAGCCTGTTCAGGTTTTATATACGGAATCGAACTTGTCAGCCGCCTGGTAGAATCCGGATCGTATAAGAAGGCCATCCTGGTAGGTGCCGATATGATGTCGTCAATTACTGATTACACCGACAGAACAACATGTCCGCTTTTTGGTGATGCTGCAGCAGCGGTATTGATTGAACCAACAACTGAAGAGTATGGTGTTATGGATCGGCTTATTGGATATGATGGAAGCGGAAAAGAATTTTTATATATGAAAGCCGGTGGATCTTTACGGCCACCATCCCATGAATCAATCGATAATAAAGAACATTTTGTATACCAGGAAGGAAAGACAGTCTTTAAATTTGCAGTGGCTAAAATGTCGGATATTTCGGTTGAAATTATGAAAAGAAATAATATCGGAGACAATGAGCATGTATGGCTTGTCCCTCACCAGGCAAATCTGCGAATTATTGAAGCTGTTGCCAAGCGAATGGGTATCAAGAGAGAGCAGGTATTAATTAATATTCATCGTTATGGGAATACAACGGCAGCAACAATTCCCCTATGTTTCTGGGATTTCGAAAAAAAGCTCAAAAAAGGTGATGATGTTATCCTGACATCTTTTGGCGCAGGCTTTACATGGGGAAGCATTTATCTGAAATGGGCATACGATACAAATTAACTATTTGTAAATCGTCACACGAAATTTTTATTATTCAATTTATTCAATACCCTGGAAAATTATAGCCCGGCTTTAAACCGGGCTAATTGATTAAAAAAACTACTCCTCTTTCTTACTATATTTCATATATTTACCGTTCATTGTTATATAAGCAAATAATCTTTCTGAAATGGCAAAAATAATCGAACCGGAAAACAACACAATCAACCTGATAGGAGCAGGAACCAATATTAAAGGAAATGTAGATTCTACAGGCGATATTCGTATTGACGGAACCCTAAGCGGAAACCTCCACACAAAAGGCAAGGTGGTAATTGGTACAACCGGTCTGGTAAAAGGTGAAGTATTTTGTAAAAATTCTGATGTAGAAGGGAAGGTTGAAGGTAAAATCAATGTACAAGAGTTGCTATCGCTTAAATCGACTTCTGTAATTTTAGGAGATATAAGTGCAAGAAGACTAGCTATTGAACCGGGATCAAAATTTACCGGTAATTGTAACATGTCCTATGATACTATAAGTAAAGATGCCGGACAACCAGTCGGTCAGGAAGACCAAAAAAAGCTTAAATAATTATGCTCATTACTCCGGTATCGTATTTCAGATGGCTGTTGTAATACTTGCCGGAACTTTTGGAGGTATAAAAATTGATAGTAAACTTAACTGGAAATTTCCAGTCTTCACTGTTGCCCTTTCATTCCTTTCTGTTCTTCTTGCTATGTACATCATATTAAAGGATTTTATAGGTAAGAAAGAACCATGAATAACATGCTAAGAAGTTTTCTTATTCTAAATCTGTTAGTTACTTTACTCATTGCATGTGCTGGTGTGATAATGTTTGCATATTTCCTGCAGGATTATTATCATCCACTTTATCCCGCTTTATTGCTGATCGCTCTTTCCGTAAATCTGCTCTCCTTTTATCTCTCTTCTAAGACTCAGGTTTCGGGGAATCAGATACTGAACGCTTTGGTGAAATCATTTGCAATTCGATTTTTCCTTTACCTGGGTATTGCAATAACTTTTTTACTGCTCGAAGACCAAACAAAACAACGGGCAGTTTTTATTATAACCCTATTCTGCCTTTACCTTATTTATTTCAGCATTGAAATTACCAGTCTTTTAAAAATGATGAAGAGCAAAAAGTAGGATTCTTTTCAGTCTTTTATACTCATGAAATGAATAATCGCTGGATTGCTAAGAAAAAGTACTGCAGGTTTAGATAAGTAAAGAAATTCTTTTTTAACTTTAGTATTAAATGAAATTGCAGTTTATGTTTCGTGAAGAACGAGTTTTGAGATTAATTATCCTATTTATTACTTTCTTTATCTTTTCTACAGGATATAATTTAGCTTCTGAACCTCCCGAGCATCCTGCCGGAGAAGAACATCTCCAATCCAATAACGAAAACAATCAGAATCATCATAAAAAATTCGATCCCGGCACTTTTATTTTTGATCATATAGGTGACTCTCACGACTGGCCTATTATCGATATAGGCAAATTATCCATAAACATTCCGCTTCCGGTCATTCTCTATAGTAAAGAGAAAGGAATTGTATTATTTATGTCCTCGAAATTTCATCATGGTTATTCCGAATATAAAGGCTTCCGGCTGGAAAGTGAAGGTGAAAATAAAGATAAAATTGTTGAAACACTGAGTAATGGTAAAGAGGTTCTTCCCTTTGATATATCCATCACAAAAAATGTGGCCGCACTCTTTTTCAGTGTTTTCCTGATTCTATTTATTTTTATAAGTGTTGGTAATACGTACAAACGCAATCCCCTCTCACCCCCAAAGGGTATGCAATCGCTGCTTGAACCCGTGATTATATTCGTACGTGATGAAATTGCCAAATCTTCTATCGGTGAAAAAAAATATGAGCGCTTCATGCCCTATTTGCTAACCGTATTCTTTTTTATCTGGATAAATAATATGCTGGGACTCATTCCTATTTTTCCGGGAGGTGCAAATGTAACCGGGAATATTGCTGTTACTATGGTTCTTGCTCTTTTTACTTTTGTTATTACTGCCATAAACGGAAATAAGATCTACTGGGAACATATTTTTAACACCCCCGGTGTTCCGGTTTGGCTTAAAGTACCACCTCTGGCCATTATGCCTATTGTGGAAATGATAGGTATTTTTACTAAACCCTTTGTTCTTATGGTTCGTTTGTTTGCCAACATCACAGCAGGTCATATAATCACACTGGGATTTTTAACTCTGATTTTTTTATTTGGTGAAATGAATCAGTACCTGGGTTTAGGTGTCTCTGTAGTGTCTGTATTATTTATTATGTTTATGACTCTTTTAGAACTATTAGTTGCATTCATTCAGGCATATGTTTTTACGTTCTTATCGGCCCTTTACTTCGGTATGGCTGTCGAAGAACATCATTAATTCATATAAACACTTATTATTATGTTACTAACTATTTTATTACAGGTAGCTGCCACAGCAGGATTAGCAAAACTTGGAGGTGCATTAGGTGCATCGCTGGCAACTATTGGTGCTGCCATGGGTATTGGGCGCATTGGTAGTCATGCAATGGAAGCCATTGCCCGTCAACCTGAAGCTGCAGGTGACATACGAGCCAATATGATTGTTGCCTCGGCACTGATTGAGGGAGTTGCCCTCTTCTCAGTAATTGTTGCTTTACTGGCAGTACTTTAATCTATTAACAGAGGTATGGCGGTTGGCCATACTCTCTGTTTTGTAAAACTTAATTAATTATGGGCTTACTAACACCACATACCGGAACATTGATCTGGATGCTTATTGCATTCCTGACCGTATTTTTCCTTCTCAAGAAATTTGCATGGAAACCTCTTTTGAATGCCCTTAAAATGCGGGAAGATTCCATTGCAAATGCTCTAAAAGCTGCAGAAAATGCAAAGAAGGAAATGGAACAGCTAAATGCTAATAATGAGAAGATCCTTGCTGAAGGCAAAATGGAACGTGATAAAATAATTATGGAAGGCAGAGGGTTAAAAGAATCGATCCTTAATCAGGCAAAGGAACAGGCAGCTAATGAAGCAACCAAAATAATTGAGGATGCACGAAATTCAATTAAATCAGAAAAAGAAAATGCCCTGAGAGAAATAAAAGAACATTCAGCGAATTTATCAATTGCCATGGCTGAAAAACTACTTCGCGAAAAACTGGTCAGCGACGAGGAACAAAAGTATCTGATCGACAGGTTGCTCAGAGAAACAAGGATGAATTAAATTCATTTAATCAATGAATGAAAGTTTAATAACTGTACGCTACGTTAAAGCCCTGTACCGCCTGGCCGCTGAATCTAAACTTCAGGATAAGGTTAAGACTGATATTGAAATTTTACTAAACTGTATTCAGGAATCGCCTGAATTTATGACTCTCATTGAAACTCCTTTGCTTAAAATAAGCAAAAAATTGCGACTTATTGATGAATTGTTTTTAAAGCAACTGAATGATCTGACCATGAAATTTCTTCATCTTTTAATTGAAAACAGGCGGGAAATATTTTTAAAAAATATCTGCCATTACTATATACATTATTACAAAAATGCTCTTGGAATAAAGGAAGCCACTATTACAACGGCAAAAATGCTTTCTCCCAAATATCGGGATGAAATTTTCAATTTTATATCCCGAAAATTTAAACTTAATATGGAACTAAATGAAAATGTGGATGCTGATATTATTGGAGGATTTATATTAAAAATCGAAGACCAGCAAATTAATGCCAGCCTTCGTCATCAGTTGAATAAGATAAAACGAGAATTAATTCATACATAAATAATAGTTGGAATGTCGACAATAAAACCTTCTGAAGTATCAAAAATACTTAAAGAACAGTTAAAAGGAATTCATATCAATGTTGAACTCGAAGAAGTGGGAACCGTTCTTCAGGTTGGCGATGGTATTGCCCGTATTCATGGATTAACCAATGTTTGTTCAAACGAAATGATTGAGTTTGAAAGCGGTGTAATAGGTATTGTCATGAATCTTGAAGAAGATAATGTTGGCGCTGTTCTCCTGGGTTCGTCCGAAGATGTTAAAGAAGGTGATTCAGTAAAACGTTCAAAAACAATTGCTTCTATTCAGGCAGGTGAAGGTCTTTTAGGCCGCATTGTAAATACACTTGGTGAACCTATCGATGGTAAGGGTGATATTCATGGTAAAACCTATGAAATGCCTTTTGAGAGAAAGGCTCCGGGAGTAATTTTTCGCCAACCGGTTAACGAGCCTTTACAAACCGGTATAAAAGCCATTGATGCGATGACACCCATCGGCCGCGGACAACGTGAGTTGATTATTGGCGATCGTCAAACCGGTAAAACTGCCATCGCTATTGATACCATAATAAACCAAAAGGAATTCTACGATCGGGGAGAGCCGGTTTACTGTATATATGTTGCTATCGGACAGAAAGGTTCAACGGTTGCCAACATTTCAAAAACACTAGAGACAAACGGCGCCCTTAGCTATACGGTAATAGTAGCCGCAAATGCCGCCGATCCTGCTGCCCTGCAATTCTATGCTCCATTTGCAGGTGCATCAATTGGTGAATATTTTCGCGATACAGGCCGCGCTGCTTTGATCATTTATGATGATCTGTCAAAACAGGCAGTTTCGTATCGTGAAGTGTCACTCTTGTTACGTCGGCCTCCAGGTCGTGAAGCCTATCCGGGCGATGTCTTTTATCTGCATTCCCGGCTTCTTGAGCGTGCCGCAAAAATCATTGAAAACAATGATATTGCAGCCACAATGAATGATCTTCCCGACAGTATTCGCCACTTAGTTAAAGGAGGTGGTTCCCTGACTGCATTACCTATCATCGAAACTCAGGCCGGTGATGTATCGGCTTATATTCCCACCAACGTAATCTCTATTACCGATGGTCAGATATTCCTGGAATCAAATCTTTTCAATTCAGGAGTTCGTCCTGCAATCAATGTGGGTATATCCGTTTCCCGTGTAGGAGGAAAAGCCCAGATCAATTCGATGAAAAAGGTTGCAGGTACACTAAAGCTCGATCAGGCTCAGTTCCGCGAACTGGAAGCCTTTGCGAAATTTGGTTCCGATCTTGATGCAGCCACATTGGCTATTATTGACAAAGGGGCAAAAAATGTTGAAATTTTAAAACAGGGTCAATATCAACCTTTATCTGTTGAGAAACAAGTAGCTATTATTTTCTGCGGAACCCGTGGATTACTTTCAAAAATACCCGTGGATAAAATACAGGAATTTGAAAAAGAATACCTCGATTTTCTTGAACTCAAACATAGAAAAACCCTTGATATTATTCAAAAGGGGAAATTTGATGAAGAAGTTGAAAAAATTCTGATCGCAGTGGCAAAAGAAATCGCTGAACGATTTGAGTAATTTTAAGATATTCCCGGCATGGCCAATCTAAAAGAAATTCGTACAAGAATTATTTCGGTACAGGGTACTAAGCAAATTACTAGTGCCATGAAAATGGTTTCGGCGGCTAAATTGCGCAGAGCACAGGATAAAATTATTCAAATGCGACCCTATGTGAATAAACTGAATGAAATACTTATCAACCTTACTCATAGCCTTGATAATGAATTGGATACTATTTTCGCTACGGAAAGAGTACTTAGAAGAGTGCTGATAGTAGCTATTTCATCTAACAAGGGTCTATGCGGAGCTTATAACACCAACGTGGCAAAAAAAGTGATACACTTGTTGGAAACCGGGTATAGTAAACTTAATTCTCAGAATCAGGTCGACATCATCAGTATTGGAAAAAAAGGCACTGAATTATTGAAAAACAAAAATGTCACTATAGCTGAAACACATCATGAAATCCTTGATCACTTAAGTTATGATCTTGTAAATCCGCTGGCAAAACGTATTATCGCTTCGTTCGAAAATGGTCAATACGATGAGGTTAAAATTATTTATAATCAATTCCGTAATGCTGCTATACATGATCTGGTTGTTGAAAATTATCTGCCGGTAATAGTACCCGAAGAATCAGATTTTAAAGTGCAGGATCATTACGACTATATTTTTGAACCTACTAAAAAAGATATCATTAGGGATTTGATCCCTAAATCACTTAAAATCCAGTTTTATAAGGCATTTCTCGACTCAATGGCTTCGGAACACGGTGCCCGTATGACAGCTATGCATAAAGCCACGGATAATGCCATCGAAATGATTAAATCGCTGCAACTTGAATACAACAAAGCAAGACAGGCAGCAATCACCAAAGAAATTCTGGAAATAGTCAGCGGGGCTGAAGCTCTAAAAGGATAAACCTACTTCTTACAACGGCTTTAAAAATTCCACTTCATGCGTAAATATGCATACGTACTGTTAAGCCATTCCTTTTCTTTTGTGTACGGATTTTCGTATCTGAAACCAAATGCCTGGAAAAATGTTGATAAAGTCAGGTTATCTCCAAGGGAAAGTTCCACACTGGGACCAGCAAAAAAACCTGTCAGATTATCATCGAAAAAGTACATGCCTGCCAGGGTTGTATTTAATATGGGTAATACCGGATAGGTAAGCTGCCCGAAAATATTGTATTTGGTAAAGGATAATGTTTTAACATTCTGACTTCCTTCATACATCCCCAGAAACGATGTCGCCGATTTTTGTACATTATCATTATAAAAGAACTCGAACATCATGGATGTTTTGGAACCCAAGGTATAATCGACAGCTACACTGGCCAAAAACTGATTTGTTGAGTCATTTCCCTCCTGAACAGAGTATAAGTAACTTATTTCACCCCGTAAACTTATCGTTCCAATACCTGATGAAAATCCTAATCCTGCTATCAGATCTTCGGTATCCCAGCTATATTGAGGAAGTGTATCGGAAATAATCAACTTGTTCGAATTACTATAGTACCCGGTCAATAGTTGAAATTCCGTATTCCAGCGTGTGAACCTGAATAATCCTCCTCCGGTAAAATTACCGGCGCTGTCGATCTTGGCAGCCAGATCGAGCGAAGAGGTGAAACTTGGATAGTACTGCACCCTGATCGCATCCGCTCCCGGTCGTTCCGGATAATCAAAATCAAAGAAATTGTAGGTATTGAAAATATCATTCGGGTTCCAAACAAAAGTCTGCCCCCAGTTAATCCTTTGACGGCCCAGTTTTATTTCAAGCTTACTGAAAGTATACTGTAACCAGAACCGATCGAAAGCAGAAGTTAGCAGGTAGTTATTACCGAACTCTTTCTTCCATGTCAGTGGCAGAAAATAATTCTCCTTATTAAAACCATTCTTGATATCCATAAGTTTGACAAAATCGCCTGCAATGAGTTGATTACGCATCTGAACAGAAATTGTAAAATTCTTTGAGATATATGCGTTGAAATTTAGCCGGTTATGTAACAGCACCTGCCAGAGTGTAGAATCATTTGTCAGATACAACGACGGCATAACAGAAATATAACCACTCAAATCGTATGAGGATGAAGAATTTTCATTTTGAGCTTCACTCTTCAATCCAATGAGAAACAGGATTCCCACGATTATAATAATACTCTTCATGTTGTTGTTTTGATTTTTTCAAATAGCTGGTTCCTGAGAAATAACAAAGGAGCCATAATCTGAAGAAACAAAATGGTATTGATCACTACGTTAAAAATTACTCCAAAGTAGGCTGAAATTCCCGAATCGATAATATACCAGACCACAACCGGATAGAAAATACTACGCCAGGCCCATTGTTCTCTTTTTCTTAAGGGATGGCTCACAACGTAAAGCATAGAAATACCCCAGCCCATCATTAAAGCTCCAACCAGTCCGGTATACCAATTCTTAAGCGATTCAATCTGATGGCCTGTATTTGAACCATAGAGAAATACTTTGTTGATTTTTGCATCGAGAAACTGGGTATTGGCAAACCCGGAAAAAATGGCCAGAAACACTCCCGCAACAATTACCATAATCATTGTTACTTTCAACCATCCTAACCAAAAATTTTCAGCATTCACGATATTAGGTTTTTGTAAATTTATATTCTGACAACTGATAAATTAGGATTTTAGAATTAACTATTCTTTCTATACTCCTAACTGATTATTTTGATTTTACTTCATCGCTCAGGATTTTACCATCTTCGAGTGTAATCACTCTCCGTGCTTTCTTTACTACACGTGCATCGTGGGTAGAAAATATAAAAGTGACTTTCTCTTCTTTATTCAAGTGTTCCATTATATCCAGCAGATTTTCGGTAGATCTTGAATCGAGATTGGCTGTGGGCTCATCGGCCAGTATGAACTTAGGTTTTGAAGCCAGTGCACGCGCTACAGCAACGCGTTGTTGTTGTCCGCCCGATAAACGTGCCGGACGACTGTCGAGGCGTTCACCCAAACCTACTGCAGTTAAAAGCTCTTTCACTCTTTTATCGCGTTTCTCTTTGGAAATCCCTTGCATCTGCATTACAAATTCCGTGTTCTCTTGGGCTGTAAGAACAGGAATAAGATTATACGACTGGAACACAAAGCCAATATTATGCAGGCGAAAATCGATAAGTTTCGATCCTTTTAAAGTATTGATATTAACGCCTCCAATTGATATTTCCCCCGAATTGGGATTATCAAGGCCTCCCAGCATATTTAACAAAGTTGTTTTACCCGATCCTGAGGGACCTACAATTGCAGCAAATTCACCTTCTTCAAACGATAGTGATACTCCGTTAACTGCATGCACTTGTACTTCTGAGTCGTTATATATTTTTTCGACATTTTTAATTTCTATAACTTTCATGATATATAAATTTTAAGTTTTTTCTCAAATAATTAGATCTATTCTGTTCGCAACGCCTCAACAGGATTAAGTCGCAGGGCTTTCCTGGCCGGCCAGATAGATGATATCATTCCGGTAATTATTACCATAATGGTAATACCAACGTAATTCTGCCATGTTACAAAAGGATATACTATGGCTGCATATCCGATGGCTTCAAATCCCTCACTCCACATTTCAAAATTGATCCCAGTCCTGCTTAAAACAGCCACCATAATTCCACTGAATATCATCCCCATAACTGCCCCGGACAATGATAGAAATACCGACTCAATCATAATCATATTAAATACCCGTTTCTTATTCATCCCAATAGCCATTAACATACCCAGTTCTTTTACTCGTTCCAGCACCGACATCATCATGGTATTTATTATTCCAAAGGCAAGTGCAAACAGTATAATTCCTACATATATGTAGGCCATTAGGTTACTGAAATCGGTATACATGGCAATTTCAGGAGCCAACCGTCTCCACGATAAGATATCCTGTGCGGGTAAATATTCCGAGAGCTTATCTCCAAGTATCACTGCTGTTTCATTGTCGTTCGTAATAATCGCCACTTCATGTACTTCCATATCAGAAAGGCCGGTATATTTATTCAGGATATCCCGGTCAACAAAAGCATTCATCGCATCAAAAACCGTATTATCCGTTTTATAAACTCCCCGTACCCTGAATACCGGATGAATTATATTCCCTTCCTTATCCTGAATAGTAACTTCTATACTCGCCCTCATCCGAAAGAAAGAAAAATACTTTACCAGTTTATCGGAATATTCTTTAAATTCAGCTTTTGTCAATATTTCGCCCAGTTCCTTACGAAAGTCTTTTTCTTTTCGAAATCGTGTCGGGCCTATACCTTCAACTTTTTTAATCACTTCTTCAGAAAATACTTCACGATCTATTGAATCCAGCTTCTCCTCTGTAACCTGATAATTCAAAAGCTTAAGATTTTTAGCTGCTTCTTTTCCAATAACGATCGATGGCTTGCGATGATCTCCTTCCAGAAAATCTCCTTCGATAATACTCTTATACACTTCGGAAACTTGCATTTCCCTGTCTCTGTCAATTCCTTTAATAACAAAACCTGAAGCTGCACCTGGAGTTTTTGCCATGGCAAACATTTTCACTCTGGGTGAATAAGCTACTATATTTTCGATAGTATCAAGTACGCTGATTACTCTCTCATAGCCTATGATAGTATGCTGGATCTCCTCATTGAACATATATTCGGGATTGTGAATCTGAACATGTGAGACCTCGTTATATATACTTGAGTGAATACGTTGTTCGATCCAACCCTGCATAATTCCTGTGGCCATAACACCACCAAAAATTCCCAGCATCATGGCGATAATAACAACCAGACTTCTGGTTTTATTTCGCCAAACATTTTTCCATCCAATTAATAAAATCATGATATAAATATTATGGTTACTATGCCCTTAGGGCATCAATTACTTTTAGTTTCAGTACCTTACGCAAGGGATAAAGACAAGAGAGCACTACCATAAAGGCCACAATCAATCCTTGCCAGAGTACATACATATCGATCCAGGCCAGAGGCATAACTGCCTCAAATCCCATATCTTCCATTACCTGGGCCAAATCACCGGTCATACGAATAGGATTATTATGTAAGTAATACAGAAACGGTAAACTGATTACAGTCCCTGCCAGGACTCCCAGGATACCCATTAAAAACATTTCGTAAATAAAAGTGATGGCCAGCTTTGTTTTACGCATCCCGATTGCAACAAGTACTCCGAGTTCCCTGTAGCGCTCATGAATCATCATTAGCACGGTTCCGAAAATCCCAAAGAAGATGATAAAATATAATAAGGCCATAAATGCCTGTCCGCTTTGATTATCTCCCTCAATCTGTTGTTTCAGCACCTTATTAAATTCCATCCAGTTTTTCACCTGAATTTTCGGATCGGTTAGTTCCCTGTTCAGCAACTCCTGGTAAGCTATCATATTCTTTTCGCTGTTGTCGTCCAGATTAATGGCCAGTGTTGTTACTCTGTTGCCTAATCCTGCAAATGTTTGCGCATAAGGCAGATTCATATAAATAAGTTTATTATCAAGTTCAGGGCTGGGAATTTTCACAATGCCCCGTACCGGATATAAACCTGCTGCTGTAGCTCCATGATAACCCTGTCCTAACAGAATTAGTGTATCACCTACAAAAAGCTTCAGGTACTTTGCCAGACGGTCGGAAACTAATACTCCGTCATCATCCTGAGTGAGATAATTGCCAGGTATCCTGCTTGTCTCTCCAATGAATTCAAGGTATTCTTTATTTTCTTCCTCATCGATGTCCATATCCATAGCTATGGTTCCCAGATTGGAATACGACTTATTAGCAATAAGCTCAAGTTTATCTTTAATTCTAACAGGCAATTCCGCATTTTCCTGCAGTGCGGTAATGATATTTTTGGTCAGCCTGTATCGAACAAGAAAATTTTCAGGATTTGATAGGGCCTGCTCCTTTTCAGGATCAATACCTAATATAAGTGTCCCTTTAGTCTGATTACCCGAAGAGGCCAGAGCAAAGTTTTCCATGCGGGGCACTACAGCCTTTATCCCATCGATACTCCCTATCGAATTCAAGAGTGAATCGGTGCAGACAAAAGTATTTTCGAGGGACGGGTCATCCTGGTAATCGATGTGTTGCACCTGCAGAAATCCGGTAAAGGATTCAATGGCATTTTTAATCATATGATCATAAAATCCAAGCTGAAACGACCTCATGAACAGTGCAAAAAAAACTGCAAACAGTA
Source organism: uncultured Bacteroidales bacterium (assembly GCA_964592225.1). Taxonomy (GTDB): domain Bacteria; phylum Bacteroidota; class Bacteroidia; order Bacteroidales; family UBA10428; genus UBA10428. Next base: position 92 of record CAZQCO010000008.1, on the reverse strand, counting down.
TTGAGGCTGTAGTAATGGCTGTCCGCCTTTTATTTCGCCACAAATTCCGCCAGGCCATTTTTAAATAATTCATAATTAACAATTTATAATGT
>CAZQCO010000007.1:24229-75020 GCA_964592225.1 uncultured Bacteroidales bacterium | reverse complement strand
GATAAAATTGAGATCCAGAATAAAGAACTGGAGATCATTAATACTGAACTCGAGAAATTATCGATTGTAGCCAGCGAAACTAATAACTGTGTAGCCATTTATGATAATACGGGCAAAATTGAGTGGTGCAACAGCTATTTTGAAGAGTTCTATAATATTACTTTATATGAAATAATTAAGAGCAAAAAGGAATATATCTTTGATATTATCTTTAACAAAAGGATAAAGAAACTATTTAATGAAAGTATTGCTACCAAAACACCTGTGACATTTGAAACACTAGTCCGATCAAAGGGGAAAGAAGAAATTTGGGTACAAACAACATTATCTCCTCTAATCAGACGGGATTCAGTTTTCAAATTGGTTGCCATCGATTCGGACATTACCGAACTCAAACAATACGAAAAAAAATTGGAACTAGCGAAAACGAAAGCCATTGAGTCCGACAGGTTAAAATCGGTATTTCTAGGGAACATGAGTCATGAGATCAGAACGCCTTTAAATGGCATTCTTGGATTCAGTGAACTTCTTATAAACTCTGCTGTCAATGAAGAGAAGAGAATGAGGTTTTTGAAAATGATCACAAATAATGGTGAACAATTGCTACGGATTATTGATGATATTGTTGACATTTCACTTATCGAAACAAACCAAATGCGAATTGATGCGACAACGGTAAATCTTAATAACTTTCTCCAGGGAATAATTGATTTTTTCGAAGCATACAAAACAACAATTAATAAATCATCGATTGCATTAATATTAGAAAACAGGATTAAATCAAATGAAATGAATATTATTACTGATCCTGGAAGGTTAAAACAAGTGTTAAGTAATCTTATAAATAACGGACTTAAGTTTACAAATGAAGGTTCTATCCGTCTTACATGCAGTAAATTAAAGAGTAATATTCAATTCAGCGTCGAAGATACAGGTATAGGACTCGACCCGTCGAAGAAGGAAATTATTTTTGAGAGGTTCCGGCAGGCTGACGAACGTTTGAATCGTGCACACGGAGGTACCGGTCTTGGCCTATCAATTTCAAAAGGCATAGTCGAAAAAATGAACGGGAAAATATGGGTCGACTCCAAAGAAGGAAAAGGTTTAAAAATATGTTTTGACATCCCTTACCTACCAATTAAAAAACAACGTGTTGATTCCAAAGTCAATGTTATTTAAGAAATTCTTACTCCAGAATGTGATGATATCATCAGTAAACCTATAAATTTCGAAGATTAATTCCGATGCCTTAAAAAATATCTATAACTCGATTCTGTCAGGCCCATAAGTTGAGTTTTTCCAGTTCAATATCTTCCTCAAAAAACATTTTTGCGATGAGTTTAAAATAGCGGGTAAAATCGGAAACGTAAAATTTTTTCTCCGATTCAGGGGCTTCATTATTAAGCAATTCATTCTCAACCAGCAAAGTCCGTAAACTATTGGCTATAATTTTGCCCGAATCGATAATATCAACTTCGAAATTGTAAAATCTATTAATCTGGTTGCGAATGATCGGGTAATGTGTACAACCAAGGATCAGGGATTCAATACCTGAGATTTCGTTTCGCGATAAATAATTACGAATAATAGCATTACTAATATCGTCGAAGATAAATCCTTCCTCAATCATTGGAACCAACAAGGGTGTTGCCATAGATAAAACCATAGCCCCCTTATTATGGGCATGTATTTTCTCAGTGTAAGTATTACTGTCAACCGTGCTCTTTGTACCAATGACTCCAATGCTTTTATAATCAGTATTTACAATATGATCAACAACAGGGTCAATCACGTTTAATACTAATGATTGCTGTCCTGCTATTTCAACTACATCTTCAAATGCATTTGCTGAGGCCGAATTACAGGCAATAACAATAACCTTGCATTGCTGCCGTATAAGAAATTCTGTAATGCGAACTGAATATTGAATAATGGTTTCCTTCGATTTATCACCATAGGGCAAGTGAGCGGTATCACCAAAATAAATCAGATTTTCATTGGGTAAAGCCTGATTAATAGCTTTTGCTACAGTAAGACCACCCAATCCTGAATCAAAGATCCCGATAGGCTTTATCTTATTTAACTTCATACCGAAAGATACAAAAAAAGCCAACTCTATTGAGTTGGCTATACAAATAGTTATAAAAATTTATTTGAGTCCCAGCTTCAGTTTTACCAGGGGAAGAATATCCTGAGAATCGGGTGAGTTGTATACTATTCCACCCATAGCTGTATCAAAAATATAGGTAAATCCGTTTTCCTGAGCTACAGCATTAACAGCATTAAGTGCAGTTTCCTGTACCGGAGTAAAAAGTTCAACCCTCTTTTTCTGCAGATCCTGTTGCGCTGTTTGTTCAAAAACCTGTATCCTGTTTTGCAAGTCCTCAAGCTCAGCTTCCTTTGTTGCACGGGCCAAATCGCTGAGAGTGCCAGCCTCCAATGCCTTTCGATAGGCTTCATACTTTCTGTTAAACTCAACAGACATTTCTTCAAGAACGGCTTGATGATCATTGGCAATGCTCTCAAGTTTTTTCTGTGCGCTATCACTGGCAGGCATCAAGCTTAAAAGTTCCTGGCTGTCTATATGACCCAGTTTAAGTTTTTGCTGTGCACTCAATACTATGGTAGAAAACGCAAAAGCAATAAGGAGTAAAGGTTTTACAAATTTTTTCATAGCTCTAATTAAATATTACAGGGCACAAATGTATAAAATTAATTTTTATAACCTAGTCTTTTCAGAACCTCGTCGCTTACATCGTAACGGGGATTTGTGTAAAGCATTGTGGCCCCACTGGAGGAATCGAATATAACTGCATAGCCATTTTCATCGGCAACTTCTTTAACTGCATTATATACTTCATCCTGAATTGGTTTTATCAACTCCTCACGTTTTTTAAACAAGAAGCCTTCCTGACCAAAATAATCATTCTGCAATTTTTTTGCCTCACGCTCTTTGGTGATAATTTCTTCTTCACGCTCCGATTTCATATCGTCGGTCAATAAAACTTTCTCGCCCTGATAATCGCGATACATTTTATCGATTTCTTCGTATAGAACGCGTATCTCGCCTTCATACTGTTCCGATAATTTATCAATTTCGTCTTGAGCGGCTTTATATGAAGGAATATTGTTCAGAATATAATCTGAATCGATAAAAGCATATTTTTGAGCCCATGCAGAAATAGAAACTGCACTTACCAGTAGTAGTATCGATGCAACTTTTTTCATATTGATTAATTTTTTATTTCTGTATTACAAATTTCATACCGATATTGTTTATTAGAATTGTTGTCCGAGAACAAAATGCCATTCATGCTTATGTGGACCTGCAAAAGGTTTGGAATTGCTTGGGTCAAAGCCGTATCCCCAGTCAACACCCAACAGGCCGAACATAGGCAGAAAGGCACGTACTCCCAAGCCAGCCGAACGTTTTATAGCAAACGGATTGAATTCGCCCCAGGTGCGCCATGCATTACCCCCTTCCAGAAAGGCCAGTCCGTAAATAGTAGCTGATGGATTAAGCGAGAAGGGATACCTTATTTCCATATAGTACCGGGAATAAATATTGGCATCAGGCGATCCATACCTGGAATTCGGATAGTAAGTTTTCGGTGAGATACTTCCATTCTCATAACCTCGTAAACCAATAACATCGGTACCTGTAAGATCATAACCAGATAATCCGTCGCCGCCTACTTCGAATTTTTCAAAGGGTGGTGGCCCCAGATCCTTGTTATACGCACCAAGGTATCCAAATTCGGCATGCAATGCCAATACAAGATTTTGCACCAAAGCTAAATACCAATTCCCTTTGAAGTTCCATTTATGGAATTCAACATTCTGGTATTTCTCTTCTGCATCCATATCGCTGTAGTCAAGATTCTGAAAGAGTGAATAGGGTGGCGTAACACGCAGACTTAATGACAATGACGATCCACGACGGGGGTAAATCATTTGGTCCTGCGAACTTCTTGAAAAAACAGTTTTAAAAGTTAACAGATTAAAATTGCCATTATACAACGGACCCACTCTGAAATTATTCAGGTGATATTGCTGATAAGAGAGCTCATTGTAAAGTGAAAAATAATCATCGGGCCATTTGAGCCGACGGCCTAAACCTATAGAAGCTCCAATGTTACGGAAAAAAGGATCATTTTCATCGAAGGAATTATAATCAGAATAACTTGTGGTATAGCGCGATTTCGAGTAATATAATGATACCGAAAAGGAGTTAGGTTTTTTACCGCCAAACCAGGGTTCGATAAAACTGATATTGTAACCATGATACCTTTTACCAGAAGCCTGAGCTTTAATCTGAAGAGTTTGTCCGTCGCCGCTGGGTACAGGCCTCCATGCTTTTTTATCAAAAAAGCGGCTCATCGAAAAGTTCGAAAACCGGATCCCGATAGTTCCCATGAATCCATAGTAACCTCCCCAACCTCCTGAAAGTTCGAGTTGGTCGTTGGCTCTTTCTTCCAGTCCATATTCAATATCCACAGTGCCATCGGCTGCATGAGGAATAGGATTTGGTGAAATAGTTTCCGGATTAAAATGTCCCAGAGTAGCCAGTTCACGCACCGAACGGATAATATCCGATCGTGAAAATAACTCGCCCGGCCGGGTATACAATTCACGCCTGACAACATGCTCATTTGTTTTGGTATTCCCTGAAATAATAATATCATTTAAAGTTGCCTGTTTACCCTCATAAATGCGCATTTCCAGATCGACTGAATCATTTTCAACGTTGGCTTCGACAGGATTTACGTTAAAAAACAAATACCCATTATCCATATACAATGAAGTAATTGCATCCTCATCGGTTGTAAGCCTCTCAGTCAATTGTTTCTGATCGTATAATTCACCGGGTTTCATTCCCAGAACAAGTCCTAAAAATTCTGATGTATACTTTGTATTGCCCACCCAGGTAATGCTTCGGATATAATACTGATTGCCTTCATATAATACCAGTTTGATCTTTACCCGCTTTGAGTTCACTGCGATCACTTCCTCAGTTAAAATCTTGGCATCACGATATCCGTGTTGATTATAGAATTCAATCAGTTTCTTTAAATCTGCTTTATAGTCTGCTTCAACAAGCTTTGATCCTTTAAATATATTCCAATCGCGTTGCTTGGTTTTTTTCAGGACGCGCCGGAGCCGCCTGGCGCTGTAATCTTTATTACCTTCAATGATAATTTCCTCTATTTTTACGCGGTTACTCTTGTTGATCCGGATAAAAAGATTTACCATACTGGCATTTGCTGTATCATCTTCCATTTTCAGATCAACACCAACATTTAAAAAACCTTTGTCACGAAAATGCCTTTTAATAATGATAGAAGTATTGTTTAGAATATCCTCGGTTATCTGAGTTCCTCGGCGGATATTGATTTTTTCTTCAATATCACCTTTTTCAGTTTTATTAATTCCTGAGATAATTAATTGATTTAACCGGGGTTGTTCACGGAGTTGGATTTCAAGATAAACCTTATTTTCCTCAAATTTAGTTGCCAGAATTGTAACATCGGAAAATAAACCGTGTTTCCAATACTTACTAACAGCCTCGGAAATTTCCGGTCCGGGTATTTTTATCTTCATTCCCTTACTTAAGCCGGATATAGTGATCAAATGTCCCGGTTGAAGAAATTTAACCCCGGTAACCTGAATATCGGCAATAACATATTCACGAGATCGTGTATAATCCAGTACTTCATACCGGGATGTATCGGAGATGGTTTGAGCTGATAATCCCATACCGATCCATACAACAATTAATGTAACTATATATTTACGCATTCCTGCTTCAACTATTTACTTTTACATCAGTGGTTATTTGTTCGCTGATCTTTCCAAAGCGCCTTTCACGGCATTGATAATCGGCAATGGCTTTGTAAAAATGTTCACGTCTGAAATCGGGCCAAAGGGTTGGGGTAAAATATAATTCCGTATAGGCAATTTGCCACAATAAATAATTACTGACACGGTATTCTCCGCTGGTTCGGATAAGCAATTCCGGATCGGGTATTTCGGCTGTATTCAGATATGATTCAAAAACATTATTTGTTATTTGTTCATTATCTATGATACCCTTTTTCACATCCCTGGCTATTTTCTTTACTGCCTCTATAATTTCCCACCGGGAACTATAACTGAGGGCAACAACTAAATTCAAGCCTGTGTTGTTCTTTGTTTTTTCAATAGCTTCTGATAGATGAGAGGCAACTTGCACCGGCAAGGACTCAACATCACCAATGGTTCTAAGGCGTACATTGTTATCAAGAAGGGTCTTGGTTTCGTTATTGATTGTAGCCACAAGAAGCGACATTAAAGCATCAATTTCAGTTCTTGGCCTGTTCCAGTTTTCTGTTGAGAATGCATATAGGGTTAAATACTCTATGCCAAGTTCTCCAGCAGCTTCAACGGTTTCACGAACAGCTGTAATGGCATTTCTATGGCCATAAATTCTAGGGTTTCCTTTTTTCTTAGCCCAACGGCCATTCCCATCCATTATAACAGCTACATGCCGTGGTAACCTTTTTAGATCAAGCTGTTCCTTTGAAATCATGCTTTTTTATGAAGACTATTTATACGCCGGACAATCGGCTGCAAATTTAATAAACTTATAGCTAATAAAAAGTCCAAAGAAAGAATACCAGTCATTATTATTTACTAATGTATGATCAAGGAGATTAGGTATATTATCAATATCATTGATAAATGTTTTTCTGAAACTCCATTCGGCCCCGGTACTTAATCGTTTGGTTAAATTTATTTTAAACCCAACTCCAAAGGGTATGGTCAATGAATTACTGCTTCCCAGAAATAAAGCACATCCTAAACCACCTGCAACATATACCGAATTCAAAAAATGGTTTTCACCTGTAATATAGGGCATGAAGTTGAATTCCAATTGTCCGCAAAAATCCATAACCGTATTTGAGAAAGTCTCTGGCGCACGATCTGTTAAAGTTCGTTCCGGGAAATCATTATCACTACCTTTCAATTCTCCATACAACCCGCTAATTCGTATTGCATAACGTTTATTGATGTTCACCCGGAAAAAACCGCCAAAAGCAGGAGATGGGCTATAAAACTGGCGTGTTGGGTTAATCTCACCATTGTAATAGGTCACACCACCCAATAATCCATAGTCAGTAAAACGTTGTGCTCTCGACTCCGCAATGAAGAATGAAAGAATAAGAAGTAAAAAGAATATGTATTTTTTCATGTAATAAATCTTCTGATACACATATTGAAACGAAAATAGAATCTTTTTTAGCGTACAAGATCAAAATTTTTCTTAAAAAAACATAAAAGAAAATGATTTAGACTGAAAGTTCTATTCAAGAGCTTCCTTTTTTGAACGGGGTCTCCTCGTGCTATGTTTTGATTTCCTTTTTGGTTTTGCAGCCCAGAATTCTTTATCCAAAAACGTAGGTAATCCCTGGCGGGTGGTTTCCAGCCGATATCCGACAGAAATATTTACAAAATAATAAACATCGTTATGCTTTGAATCCTGAGTTTGTTTGTATCCATCGATATAGTCGGTAAGAGAAATTCTGTAACCCAATTCGGCATTAACCAGCCAACGATCGTCAATTATATATTTTAAACCTATCCCAAAAGGTATAACAGCTCCGAAATTATTATTCTTAATACGGTCGTAAGGCAAAGGATCGGGTATATTTACAGTAGCCCTGGAATATACAGCTCCTATACCTGCAAAACCATAAGCTCCGAACGACATGTAATTATTTAACATCCCCCGCCGGTTAAACATGGCCGCCGACTTATACCGTCGTTCCTCGGCAAGAAAATAAAATTCTCCCTGTACTGAAAATTCACCAATAATACTACTATAGCTACGTCCACGGTCATTTCTTGAATTCTCATCTGTGCCATTTCCAAAAGCCAGGATACCATTTAACTTTAACGCATACACAGGATCAAGCCGATATCTTATGTACAAAGGAAAAGCTGGGCTGGTTTCGTCAAACTTTATGTCCTTAAGTCCAAACCAGTTCTTTTTATCAATTGTGCCCCCAATGTCACCAAAAATTTGTGTCATACCGATACCTCCCCCAACCTCATACCGACGAAGTTTCCATCGCTGACCCAACACAGGTTTTGTAATACCAATTACCAGTACAAGTATAAGTAAATATCTGATTTTCAATTGAGTCACCATCGCCATGTATCCAACTTGCTTATCCCTGTTATATGATAAATGTACACCTTTTCAATTAAATAAAAAATTTGAAATTAATTTCTCTAATTCCTTATATCAGCTCCCCACATCAATTTATTTCTTAATGTAGCATAATAATTATTAAAAGGAAGTTTTACTATCCTTAATTTAAAAGGGGCCTTTCTTATATAGAACATATTGTGTTCAACATTCATTAATTCAGTCCGGTTATCAACTGATACAAGAAAATTACCACTTCGTGAAGAAACCTCAAGCTTAATCTCAACCTCATCGGGAATAACGAGTGGGCGAACAGTTAAATTGTGCGAAGCAATTGGAGCGATTATGAAATTGTTGGAACCAGGTAAAACAATGGGCCCTCCAACACTCATACTATACGCCGTTGAACCGGTTGGAGTTGATATTATCAAACCATCGGTCCAATAGGTGTTCAGATATTCATTGTTCAGGTAGGTATCAATAGTAATCATATTAGTATCCTTCTTCTGGATAGTAGCATCGTTGAGTGCAAAATTATAGGAGCCGAAAGGATTAGCATCCGATACCAGAGTAAGCAATGTTCGGTTTTCCAATTCGTAATTTCCATCCAAAATCGCATCAAGCGCCTCCGAGATTTCTTCTTTCGAAATGTTGGCTAAAAATCCCAGCCGGCCCGAGTTCAGACCAATAACAGGAATGGAAAAGTTTTTTAAATACACTATGCTTTCAAGAAAAGTGCCATCACCACCAATGCTTACTAAAAAGTCAGTATCTACCGGAGCATCCTGATTGGCCTCGAAATATCTGACAGTATTGAATGAAAATCCCGAATGCTTAAGTACAAACTCATAAAATGGTTTGTAGATAGTCAGTTCAACCTGCCGTTCCTGAAGATGTTTGAGAAACTCAATGATAAATGGATTAAAATCATTATTGAATGTTCTGCCGAATACTGCAATTTTCATTTCAACGGAATATTTCTTAAATACTCAGGTATTTCATGAAGGAATCATACCTGTTCTCATACAGACTATTCAGATCGTTTTCATCCATAAAGGAAGCTTTTATTATATAATTGTAACGCATAAATGTCTGTAAAATCGATGTCAGATCCATACGATTTACTTTTATTGTAACCTCCATTTTTGTCGATTCGGAAGGACTGGTTATATAAAGACTGAGAATTTTTGCATCATTACCTTCCACAATTTGTGCAATCTCCGATAAAGAATAATCATTTGCATTCAGTTCAAGGACTATAATCCCTCCCGGTTGCTTTAAGGCAGAAACATCGGCAAAATAGTGTAGCAGATCGCTTAACGTTATTACTCCGAGATACTTATTATCATGGTCAAGTACAGGAACTACCGATAGCTGCAATTCGGAACACAATTCCAGCACTTCATAAATATGCTGATCGAAAGTTACAAATGGGCTGAACAAGGAAAGATTATGATTCCCGATAGGTTCCTCGGCCATATTATTATCATAAATGTCTTTATCCGAAATTAGACCAAGAAAATCAACATTGTTTACAATTGGAAGATGTGATATCCTGAAAATATCCATCCAGTAAAGAGCCTTCTGTCCATTATCAGAAGTGCGCAACGATGGAATAACATCGGATATCAAATCTTTAGCCAGCATAAGCTCTTTTTTGGAAAATACGCTACTTTTGTGCCAATCCTATCATAGAATTGATTTAAATGACAAGATTAAGTGTAAATATAAACAAAATTGCAACACTAAGGAATGCAAGAGGGGGTGACATCCCTGATGTAGTAGAGGCTGCTGTACGATCCCAGAAATTCGGTGCGGAAGGAATCACCGTCCATCCCCGACCCGATGAACGTCATATTAGACGGAAGGATGTTTACGATATCAAAAAAGTTACTATCACTGAGTTTAACATTGAAGGTTACCCTTCCCAAAATTTTATTGAACTGGTTACCGATGTCAGACCCGATCAGGTTACGCTGGTGCCTGATGCTCATGATGCTATTACCTCGAACCATGGATGGAATGCTATTAAGTATAAAAATTTTTTAAAGGATATCATAGCTGAATTCCACGCACACAGCATCAGGACTTCAATATTTGTGGAAACTGATCTGAAAAATATAGAGGCTGTTAAGGAAACCGGAACCGATCGCATTGAATTATATACCGAGCCTTATGCTAAAAACTATCCTGTAAATAAAAAGCAGGCTATTTCTCCCTTCCTTTTAGCGGCTGAGAAAGCCAAAGAAATGGGACTGGGATTAAATGCCGGACATGATCTGAACCTGGAGAATCTGAAATATTTCAGGGAAAATATCCCCTATCTGCTTGAAGTATCTATTGGGCATGCTCTTATTTCAGATGCCTTGTATTTTGGCATGGAAAAAACAATCCGGCTCTATCTGCAGCAACTCAAATAATGGTTCTTCGCTATAAAAAAATTGGAAATGGCTGTCCGCTGATCATCCTTCACGGGCTTTACGGATCGGGAGATAACTGGTTTTCTTTTGGTCGGGCTTTAAGTCCGTATTTTACTGTATATCTAGTCGATCAGCGAAACCATGGCCGCTCACCCCACCATGCCGAACATAATTATGCAGTACTGACTTCGGATATTGAAGAGTTTTTGCAGGAGCATCATCTGGAAAAGGTGTGCATAATGGGTCACTCCATGGGTGGCAAAGTGGCCATGAATTTCGCCCTGCAACATCCCGAAAAGGTATTTAAGCTGGTGGTTATTGATATTGCCATGCGTTCCTATGCAGCTGAGGTATCCGCTTCGCCACAGCTGGCTATCCACAAAAAGATTATTTCAGCATTAGCTACATTGGATATCGAATTTGCCGATACCCGTGAGGAAATTGATAAACAGCTTGCCCGTAATTTATCTCAAAAAGCCATTCGCCAGTTCCTGTTGAAAAATGTTAAGCGCAACAAAACCGGTGATTTCTTCTGGAGCTTAAATATCGAAGCATTAAAGAATAACTTATTGTTACTCCTTGATAAAGTAAAATGCACTGATAAAACCTTTGCAGGCCCTGTACTGGTTATTAGCGGTAAAAATTCAGGATATATCAACGAAGCCGATCATAACGATTTCCGAAAGGCCTTCCCGAATGTAGAAATCGCAGAATTTCCGGCTGGGCATTGGATCCATTCCGAACAACCCGGAATGCTTAAAGATAAGCTGCTTGAGTTCCTTCCAATGACTGAGAACAAATGATAATTTTGTAATGCTTTTTAAAAAATTAGTCTGCAACCACTTCAATATTCTCCGGTTTGATCAGATCCAATCCTTTATAGCGCATAAACAGCTGCACTATTGCCTGAACATCGTTCTGGCAATATTCCACAATACGTTTCAGATCCTTATCTTCCCAATAGACTCCGGCTACCATGCTGCCATCCATGTCGTTTTTCGGACTGGGAATATTGAATATAGTTGTCAGCAGATCGAGAGAGGTATAATGCTTAAAATCGCCAAATTTCCATAACTCCATGGTATCGAGATGGTGAACCTCCCAGGGTTTCTTACCTGCGTTATCAAGTAATGTCGGGAGTTTTAAGCCATTAATAAGCATTCTTCTGGCTATGTAGGGAAAATCAAACTCTTTCCCATTATGGGCACACAGGTATAAAATTTTATTTGTAGTGTAATTCCGCAACATGGCAGAAAAATTATCCAACAGCTTCTTTTCATCATCATCAGAATAACTTTTTATTCTAAGTCCTGGCTCCGCTTTTGTCTGAGCAATAACTCCAACCGAAATACAGATTATCTTACCAAATTCAGCATAGATGCCAGCGCGATTGAAAACCTCTTCGCCGGATTCATCTTCATTTCGAAAATAGGAAGATTTTTTCTCCCATAATGCCTTCATTTTTTCAGGCATTTCTTTAAAGGATTTTTGCCAGGGAACAGTTTCTATATCCAGAAATAAAATATCGTGGATATCAATTTCACTTAACATGGTAAATAAGTTTAAGGTTTATACAAATGCATTTAACTATTTTTGCAGAAAAATTATTTATGCTAAAACATATAGTGTTGTTTAAAATTCCTGATAATATACAGAATAAAAACAAGATTGTTGCTATACTCAAAGATAAACTTGAAAGTCTGAAATTCAAAATACCTCAACTTAAAAAACTCGAAACCGGCATTAATATCAGTGATCGATCAAGCGCATATGATGTTGCCCTGGTAACCGAATTTAAAAATGAAAGCGATCTGGAAACTTACCGCTCCCACCCCAACCATAAGGATGTTGTTGCCTATATCAAGGAAATAGATGCAGATACTATTGTAGTTGATTATTTAAAATAAGTTACTATGAACCAATTGTATCCACTGAAATTTACTCCGATCCTACTTGATAAAATGTGGGGAGGTAAAAAATTACGCGATATGCTGAATAAACCGACTTCCTCAGAAAAGGTGGGCGAAAGTTGGGAAATATCAGGAGTAGATGGATCTATCAGTATGGTAAGCAACGGTTTTCTTGAAGGAAATAATTTGGAAGAACTGATTGAGGTGTACATGGGAGATCTTGTTGGCGACCGTATATTTGAGGTATTTGGCAGGTTATTCCCTCTTCTAATAAAGTTCATCGATGCCAACGATGTGCTATCCATTCAGGTTCATCCGGATGATGAGCTTGCTAAAAAGCGACATAATTCTTACGGTAAATCTGAAATGTGGTACATTATGCAAGCCGATAAAGGCTCTGAATTAATAGTTGGATTTAACCGGGAAATCAATAAGGAAACCTACCTCCATCACTTAAACAATAAAAGTTTGCAGGAAATTCTGAATAATGAACCTGTTCAGGAGGGTGATGTTTTTTTCCTGCCTGCAGGCAGGGTTCATGCCATAGGATCAGGGATACTTCTGGCCGAGATACAGCAAACTTCGGATGTCACCTATAGAATTTATGATTTCGATCGTCGCGATGACAATGGCAACTACCGTGAATTGCATACCGACCTGGCTCTGGATGCCATTGACTATACTTTTTATGATAACTACCGTACCAACTATACGCTTCAGGAAAATCAAGCCTCACAGCTTATAAGTTGCCGGTATTTTACTACAAACCTGCTGAACCTCTCGGAAACAATCAAAAAGGATATAACACAACTCGATTGTTTTGTCATTTATATGTGTATTGAGGGATCAGGAAATATCATCTCTCCGGGAAACGATGCCGTATCCCTGAAAAAAGGTGAATCATTGTTAGTTCCGGCTTCTGTTGTTCAATTTTCAATTCAACCGGATCAATCGATGAAATTACTCGAGGTGTATGTTGATTAAATGAACAATGCTATACGAAAAAAAGGTTTAGAGTTGACAGTCACCAGTAATCCTTCTATAATTTATACACGCCAATTCTAATTTTACATCTCCTAAATTTCCCTATCCCTTATTACTTATATTTATTATCCCCTATTTCTTCTCTTATACCTTCTCCTTTTTCCTTTTTGTCTTTTATCTTTTATCTTTTCTGTTGTACCTTTTCTGTTGTACCTTTTCCCTTTTATCTTTTATCTTTCAACTTGCTACTTGTAACTTATTTCTTTTATTTTGTGGATTGTTCAGAACTTTATCTCTCAAAGACATAACATTTAAAGTTGAAATGACAGTTTTTATTAAGGAAGTGACATTTGTAAAAAGCAGTCCGAATTATAAAGAGTGCCCAAAGGATAGGCTTCCCGAGTATGCTTTTGTCGGTCGTTCGAATGTGGGTAAATCGTCACTGATAAATTACCTGGCCGGATACAATAAGCTGGCAAAAACATCCAATGAGCCAGGTCGTACCCGCCTTATCAATCATTTTATCGTTGATCAGTCCTGGTACCTTGTCGATTTACCGGGATATGGCTATGCACGCATATCAAAATCTGAGAGGAGCAAATTTATTAGGCTCATCCACGATTATCTTCAGTATCGGCCTATGCTGACTTGTCTCTTTCTCCTTATTGATATCAGACATTCACCTCAGGCAAATGACCTGGATTTCATGCGATGGCTGGGTATAAACAAAATACCCTTTGCGCTTTGCTTTACAAAAACCGATAAATTATCCTCTTCTCAACTGGATAAGAATTCCAATTCCTACAAAAAAGTTCTTTTAAAGGAGTGGGACTTTCTTCCACCTCTGTTTAATACATCGACATATAAAAAACAAGGCAAAGAAGAAATACTGGCTTTTATTAAAGAAACTAACAAAAGTCTGGAGTCAAAGAAATAGCATTTGAGAAAATGTTAAAAACCCGTTCATCTTTTTCACCCTACTTAATGCACTTTATGTAACGATATTTTTTACTTTTGCTGCACTTTCAAATGTAAAAGCCTGATAATATTTAAGTTGTTCGATTGGTATGAAGATTAAAGCTCCTATTAAATTTTTTGCCGGCAGATCGTCGGCTTATTTAGCCGAAAAGATTGCAAAAAGCTATGGTACTGAGTTAGGATCTACATCGGTTCTCGAATTCAGTGATGGTGAGTTTCAGCCGGCTTATCTCGAATCGGTGCGTGGTTGTATTGTTTTTGTCGTCCAATCAACATTCCCACCACAGGACAATCTGATGGAATTGCTTTTAATGATCGATGCTGCCAAAAGGGCTTCTGCCTATAAAGTTGTAGCCGTAATGCCATATCTTGGATTAGCACGACAGGACAGGAAGGACCGGCCCCGTTGTTCCATCGGGGCAAAACTGGTCGCCGATCTGCTTGTTAAAGCTGGGGCAGACCGCATAATGACTATGGATCTTCATGCCGATCAGATTCAGGGATTTTTCGATGTTCCGGTAGACCATCTCTATGCCTCTTCGTTGTTTGTACCCTACCTGAAGAGTCTCGAACTAACCGATATTGTAATTGCCGCACCTGACATTGGCGGTTCAAAAAGGGCCAATGCCTATTCCCGATTTCTGAATTCGGAGATGGTTATTTGCTATAAACTTAGAAAAAAAGCCAATGTCATCTCGGAAATGAAAGTTATTGGCGATGTAAAGAACAAGGATATCATTATTGTCGACGACATGATCGATACCGCTGGTACAATTAGTCTTGCAGCGGATATGATGACTGAAGAGGGAGCCAAAAGTATAAGAGTGGTAGCCACACACCCTGTACTTTCCGGTCCCGCGTATGATCGTATTAATGAATCCTCAATACACGAATTGGTTGTAACAGATACTATTCCTCTTCGCGGACATAGCGATAAAATCAAAGTTGTATCCGTTGCAGATCTATTTGCGGATGTTATCAATAAAGTATACAAATACAAATCGATAAGCTCCAATTTTATATTTTAATTGCTATATTTGCACTCCTTTTTCACACGGGGATTGTATTAAAACAAAGGTGTGATGGGGAATTCAGATTCCAAGTAGCACATGTATAATTGTTTTAAAAAAATAAAATGAAATCAATTGAGATTAAAGTGAATCTGCGGAAGGAGACAGGTAAGAAAAGTACTATTGAACTTCGCAGCAAAGGTGCAGTGCCTTGTGTTATGTATGGTGGAGAGAAAAATATCCATTTTACTGCAAAAACAAACGATTTACGACACATCATTTATACACATAATATATATCTGATCAAACTGGATATTGAAGGCAAACAATACATGGCCATGCTTAAAGATATTCAATTTCATCCTGTGACTGATGAACCTTTGCATCTCGATTTTATTGAAGTATCGGAAAACAAACCTGCAACTGTAGAACTTCCTGTTACAATTACCGGAAGTTCAGTCGGAATAAAGGCAGGTGGTAAACTTCGTCAGAGAAGAAGATTTCTGAAGGTTAGAGGTTTAGTTAGTGACCTTCCTGAAACACTCGATGTAGATATTACTGATCTGAATATCGGACAATATTTAAAAGTTGGTGATTTAAATTACCCGAATCTTGAGCTTCTCGACCCATCAAGAGTTATGGTTGCAGGCGTTGGCGCATCGCGTATATCCAAGGGTATGGAAGAAGGTGAAGTGCCTGCTAAAGCTGAAGCTGAAGTTGAAACTGAAGCTGAAGCTGAAGCTGAATCGGATGAAAAGGGTGAAAAGGGTGAAAAGGGTGAAAAACATGGAAAAACTGAGAAAGCTGCAAATTCTTCAGAAGAATAAATCAGTAAAAATTGAAATATCTTATTGCAGGGCTCGGAAATGTGGGTGCCGAATATCATGAAACCCGGCATAATATAGGATTTAAAATATTGGATGCTTTTGCAGAGGCTTCCAATATTTCTTTTACGGATAAGCGTTACGGCCTAATTTCGGAATACAAGTTTAAAAATCGCACTTTTATTCTGTTGAAACCTTCTACATTTATGAACCGCAGCGGATTAGCCATTAATTACTGGCTCAAAAAAGCTAAGTTGCTGCCTCATAAATTATTGGTTATCGTTGATGACATTGCCCTACCCTTTGGTACAATTAGAATTCGCTCAAAAGGAGGAGATGGGGGTCATAATGGTCTTACCAGCATTAGTCAGATATTGGGTACTACAGAATACCCTCGGTTGAGATTTGGAATTGGTGATGATTTCCATAACGGACAACAAGTAAATTATGTACTCAGCGAATGGACAATTGAGGAAAAAAAACTGTTGACGGACAGAATGAATGAGTGCATTGAAATAATTAAAAGTTTCGGTACAATTGGTACTGATCTCACTATGAATAAGTTCAATAAAAAGTAAACCTCTTCTACTTCTTCTAAAAAGTAAAAAATCTGTTAATAAGCTGTTAATCATTTTCCTTACTGATTTCAAACTGTTATTTTTGAACTTGTGATGATAAAACACTATCTGACACTGGTAATTGTACTGGTTGCCATCTCATTGACCGGATTAATAATTACTCAGATTCTGTGGCTCAGGAAATCAGTATCTGTTTCCGAAAAGCAATACGACGACAGAGCCGATCGTATGCTTGAGGATGTAGTTGGGGAGCTTCTGCAATTCAG
Organism: uncultured Bacteroidales bacterium; assembly: GCA_964592225.1. Lineage (GTDB taxonomy): Bacteria > Bacteroidota > Bacteroidia > Bacteroidales > UBA10428 > UBA10428. The sequence continues at coordinate 57,859 of CAZQCO010000007.1, read as the reverse complement.
TGATACTTCCTTTGCTATACAGAATACGCCAGAGGACCAATTAGCCATTTTCGATGTAGTTGATACTTCATTGTTATATTACCTGATTAATAAATATGTGAGTTATCACATGCTGGATACAACATACTTCTATGCTATGATAAACACCAGCGATGACAATGTTATTTACAGATCTAAAGGCTTCCTGCCAGCAATGGAAGAACAGGCGTATAAAACCTGTCTTTCCTGCATATGGAAAAAAGAATATATACACCTCTCCATTTTTTTCCCGGGTAAGAAAATAAGTACTTACAGACAATTGATTTTTTGGGTTTTGCTTTCTTTCACATTTTTACTCATCATTACCGGGGCTTTTGTTTTTATAATTTATACCATTCTGCATCAGAAAAAGATTTCTGAAATCCGAAACGACTTCATCAATAATATGACACATGAATTCAAAACCCCAATTTCTACTATATCACTCGCTTCCGAAATTTTACTTAAGGATTCGGAAAATCCTTCCTATCAACGTGTTGGCAAGTATGCTAAAATCATTTACGAGGAAAATCAGCGAATGCAATCGCAAGTAGAAGTGGTTCTTCAGACAGCACTGATTGAACGCGAAAAAATCAAACTGAAAAAAGAAAATGTCAACCTGCATAATCTTCTTAAAAGTATAACTGAGAGCTTTTGTATTGAACCTGAAAACAACAAGGTTCAATATGAGTTCAATCTATCAGCATCTGATCCCGTGATTATTGCTGATCCAACCCATATCCGAAGCGTGTTCAGCAATATTGTAGATAATGCTTTGAAATATTCGGGCTATCGCCCGATAATACAGATAAATACTGAGAACAGTGATGAAGGAATTCTCGTTACCATTACTGATAATGGCAAAGGTATATCGCGCGAAGCACAGAAAAGAATTTTTGATAAATTTTATCGCGTTTCAACCGGCAATGTTCACGATGTAAAAGGTTTTGGACTTGGACTCTACTATGTGAAAACCATAGTCGAAGCTCACAGGGGATCAATATATGTTCACAGCAATCTGAACAAGGGCAGCTCATTTTATGTTTATCTTCCGAAAGCCAATTCGAAAGCATAGTCTTGATATTTTATTCTGATCGGATAAATTCGGATTAAAATGAAAAATAAAAAAATCCTGCTGGTTGAAGATGATTTGAACCTTGGGACCGTCATCAAAGATTTTCTTGAGATGGAAGGTTATGTCACCACTCATTGTATTGATGGTAAGAACGGTCAGGATACATTCATAAAGAATAATTTTCATCTGGCTGTTATTGATATAATGCTTCCATTACTCGATGGATTTTCGCTGGCAGAGTTCATAAGGAAAGAAAACAATACAATTCCTATAATCTTTCTAACTGCAAAAGCGATGCAGGAAGATAAGGTCAAAGGATTTAAGATTGGTGCTGACGATTATATCACCAAACCTTTTAGCACCGAAGAGCTTCTGCTCAGGATAAATGCAGTACTGAGAAGAATCAATGAAAACAAAACACATCAGAATGAGGTTGAAGTTTTTACTTTCGGAAAATTTGAATTTAATTACTCGGAACAACAACTCAAATCGACTACAAAAAAGATACAGCTCACCAATAAGGAAGCTGAAGTACTTAAAATGCTTTGCCTTTATAAAAACCGGCTTTTAAAAAGAGAAATTGCATTAAAAGAAATATGGGGTGAAAACGATTATTTCATGGGTCGCAGTATGGACGTTTATATTGCCAAACTCAGAAAAATTTTAAAGGATGATCCACGAATATCAATTATTAATGTACATAATGCGGGATTTAAATTGGTTGTAGAAGGAGAATAAAAAACTATTTAGTTTTCTATAATATGCGTACCTATATTTTTCTTTTTTACAGTGACCTCAGTATCCAAATCCTTCTTAAAATAATAATCAATCTTCCTTAATAATTCATCAATTCTAAGAGGCTTGGAGATATAATCGTCGCAGCCTGAATGCAAACAATTTTCCTCATCGGTTGACATAGCATAGGCGGTCTGGGCTATTACCGGTAAATTATTACGTAAAGCTTTTATTCGTTTGGTAGCTTCCAAACCATTCAGATCGGGCATTTTTATATCCATTAATACCAGGTCAATCTGTTCCCTGGTTTCACATAATCTGATTACTTCCAATCCGGTTTTTGCACGCAATATTTCAGTACCGGTTGGGCTTAAAATAGTATCAAGTAAGTTATAATTTACCTCCTCATCCTCAGCAATCAATATTGTCCGACCTGACCAGTTATATTCTACCTGATAATCGATCTGAGCGGGTCGTTCTAAATTAACTCCTGGTTTATAGGGTATACTAAAGAAAAATTCTGAGCCCTTACCATACTCCGATTTTACCCAGATTTTTCCTCCAAGTTTTTCAGCCAGTCCTTTTGAGATTGATAATCCCAATCCCGTGCCTCCATAGAGTTTGTTGTATGACGAGCTAACCTGCCGGAAACGGTCAAAAATAATCTTTTGTTCTTCTTCATTTATTCCAATGCCAGTGTCCTTTACAAAAAATACAATAACGCTTCCTTTATCAATATAATATCCAAACTCAATACTTCCTTTTTCAGTAAATTTAAATGCATTCGAGATTAAATTTGTAAGTATCTGCTCCAAACGAATTTTATCAGTGAAGACAGCCGATTCCTCATTCTTCAATCCTGGGATGAAAATCAATTCTATAGGTTTATTCAGTACTTCTATCTGATTTTTATAATTTAAGTATAATTCGTGTAAGGCCTTATTTAACTGGAAGTTTTTATTAAAAATATTTATCTGACCAGCTTCAATTTTTGAGATGTCTATAATATCTGTAATGATGTGGAGCAATTGTCGGCAATTGGAATTGATAAGATCAATATATTGTTTTCGCTTTTCATTTGAAAGTGCCCTATTCCTTATCAGTGTGGCAAATCCAAGAATAGCGTTCATAGGTGTACGAATTTCATGACTCATATTTGCCAGGAAAGCTGATTTTAATTTATCACTCTCTTCAGCTTTTTCTTTAGCTGTCTTTAGTTCATCGTTAATCAATTTAAGTTTAACGTTCTGAATTGCAAGCTTTTCACTATAACTTTTAATTTCCTCTTCATTCATTTTACGTTCGCTGATCTCGAGTGAAATGCCGGTAATTCCTATAACATTGCCCTGGGCATCAAAAATCGGAGCTTTGAAGGTTTCAAACCAGCAATCCTTGGTCTTTTCTTCGTAAAAAGCCTGTTTCTGTGTAATAATAATCTTCAGGTCCTGTTCACGGCAGCATTGTGCATATTCCTGAGGAAATAGATTATAATCCGTTTTCCCGATAATCTCATCAACGGATCGTTTAACTGAATGAGCAAAGGATTCATTTACTGAAAGATATTTTCCATCACAATCTTTTAGCCAGGCCAGATGAGGTAAATTGTTTAGAATCGCTTTCTTTTGTGCTTCGCTGGATATCAGAGCCTCTTCAGTGATTTTACGATCAGTAATATCGGTGACAATTCCTTCTATAGCAACTGCTTTTCCTTTATTGTTCCTTACAATAAGGTTCTTTTGCTGAACCCATCTGATTTCACCGTTTTTTTTCTGAATTTTAATCTCATAATACTCCGGGGCTTCCCCTTTAAGTAGCACTCGCCAATGTTTTATAAAATCCTTAAGAAAACTGGGATGAATGAGTTTTCTTACAAGTAAAGGAGAATTATAAAAATCTTCTGGTTCATATCCAAACAATTCTTTAGACTGTGGACTTATGTATTCGTATCTGCAATCCGGCAATATTAGCCTGTATACAACATCGTTAACATTCTCTGTGATCCTGTAATATCGATCCTTATAATAATTTTCCTCCGGGAGAAAAGATTTCCTTAAAATATTAATTTCTTCCTTAAGCTTATTATTCTGCTCTCGGAGTTGTACGTTATGCTTGAAAAGCTCACCATATGTAGGCTTATTCCCGGTCAATTATTAGGTATAAAGGTGGGCAGCAATTTAGGAAATTTGAATTAAAAATAAAAGGTCATATGTCTAAATCCTATTTTTAGAAAGCAAATCTACTCACTAATCAATCTATTCTATGGGTTGTTATCAATTTCAAATTCTTACGAAATAATATTCTTTTAATGCACTTTTTTCTACACTCATCAAGAATTGCAGGTTGTTTACAAATAAATCATCCACTTTTCTGAAAACAATCAGTAGAACTAAGAAAGAGAATGGCCTTATGTACTCACCTATAAGAAAAATATCATTCTATTTTTTGTCTCTTGGTTTACTTGTTGTAATTACGCCCAGAATATCGCGTGCCGCAGTTGAATATGACGAACTGATAATTTTCGCAGAACAACTCGAGAGTAGTATTTCAAGCGGAAATCCTTACTATTTTAATCTGTGTTTCGATATGGAAGCTATTATAAGCAAAGTGGTGAAACAGGATGAAAATAATTCAGACAATGCATTTGTTCAGGGTTTTGTTGAAGGAGTAAGACAAGAATTCGATTTCGGAACAGGAATTATCGATGAAATCGGTTCAGAAGGCAGTTTTTCATTCATCCGTGCCTATCAGCAAAATGGTAAATCGAAAATACTTTTCCGCCTGATTTCAAACTATAGCATTGACTATCATGAATATGAGGTTGAGTTGCGTGAAGATAAAGTGATGATTGTAGACGGATATATTTTTACATCGGCCGAAACGATAAGTAATACATTTGAGTTGATTTATACTGAATATCTGCTAAGTCAATATCGATATGCTGAAAACATACAGGACAGAGATCCCAATAAAAAGATCTATCGGCTTGCTGCATCAGGGAAAAACTTAAGAGCCTATAAAAAATGGGGGAAACTACCCTCTCATATCCGGTATTCCAAGTCGAACCAGCTATTGGGAATGAACCTGGCTAAAAAACTTAACAAAAAGATATTTTTCGGAACATACATCGAGTTTTTGCAACACTTTCCCAATGAACCAGGTAAAAATTTTGTTCCTCTCGACGGTCTTATTAAGCATGAATACTATCAGGCAGCTCTTAAAAATATTGATATACTGGATGAAACCATTCAGAACGATCCGCTGCTCAATGTCCTTCGTGCTAATATTTATTATGAAATCGGCAATAAAATAAAGGCTGAAACATGTCTTCACCAGGTTATCGATTCTATGCCTGAATATGAAACGGGATATTTAAAGCTATTAGGACTTTATCTTAATGAGAAAGAGTTCAGAAAAGCCACCGAATTGCTTGATAAAATGATTTTTACATTCGATGCAAACAAGGAGGACCTTCTTCCTTTCATCGACAATCATCCTGATTTTATAAATTCTGCAGAATACAAGAACTGGCTAGATAATTAGGTAATTTAACCACAATTCGTTAATTACTCCTTACTCTCGAATCATCTTTAATTGAAGATTATCATTTCTTATACCAGTCAGCGTACATTTTATAATTTTCAGCAATACGCTTTATCATTGACAGTGATTGTTCGGGAGAAATATCTTTAAGTTTCTTCGCGGGATTACCACCATAAACAGAACCAGATTCAACTAAAGTATTTGACAAAACCACGGCTCCTGCCGCAATTATTGAATTTTCTCCAATCACAACATGATCAAGTATAATTGCCCCTATGCCAACAAGGACATTGTTATGTAAACAGGCTCCATGTATAACAGCAGTATGTGCGACTGTTACATTATCGCCTATTTCCACTACCGATTTCTGATACAACGTATGCAATATCGCTCCATCCTGTATATTCACATTATTGCCGATACGGATTGAATTCACATCACCTCTGAGTACAGCATTAAACCAAATGCTGCAATCGTTCCCAATAACAACATCACCAATAATGGTTGCATTTTCAGCCAGATAACAATTTTCACCTATTACCGGAGTATAATTCCGGACAGATTTTATCAATGCCATATCGATGCTAAATTAAACCTGTAAAAATAGCCCTTTCAGAGTTAGATTAACCAAACTGAATGAAAGTAATATCTGTTAATCGACCTCTATAAAAGAATTGTTGGTCGAATCGTTGTGTTCTTTAATTAAAATCGATTCTATGGCAGTTTTACTTGATGCACCAAAGAATCCCATGCCATCGAGTCCTCCGGTCGTATTTCTAATATTGGATCGGATATTTGCGGGAGGCCCGCTAAAGATCGATCCGCCACCATATGTTTCGGAAAAAAATTCTCCCAGGAAATCCCATTCATCCTCCGATAAAGAAATCATTTCAATGCGAATGATATTGGTATCGAGCTTAATTCTTTCTTGCGGCATACTGTATATTTCAATATTGGCCCAATACATGTCACTGCTCTGAAAATCGCTCAAATAAGCCGCTTCAGCAATATCATCGGTATAAAGAGTATCGTTAATATAAATATCAGCACGATAATACTGCCCTTCAGGCGGAGGTTCGTAAAAAGACAACTTAAATAAATAAATACCAAAACCAAAACCATAATAGTTCATAAACTGGTATTCGAAAGTAAGACTGTCCAGTACAGGAATTGTATCGAGATAGGCACTGGCTTTATAGGATTGATCGTCGTGATTAATTATCAAAGAATAGGTTTCTCCAAAGTGACCCGCAAAAGGATTTGTCTGATATATACCTAAAGAATCATCGCTAAGGGTTAATGTATATTGTTGTCCGGTTCCCTCCTCAATTAAATAAACTTCAGCACCAGTCAGGGGTGGTGCCAGTTCGTTCTGAAAATAGCTTAATGTCCGGGTAATTCGAATTTGCTGGTTTCTTAGTTCGTTTGTAATTCTTCCTTCTACAACAATGCGTTGATTTTCGGGACTGTTTAACTCCAGCTTTATCTCATCTTCACAGGAAAAAAATGAGAATATTAGGCCAAGCCAGCAAATTGTCCATCCTAATACAAAAAATACTTTTTTATCCGTCTTCATTCACTTAAAATTTAAGGTTGTAGGTTAAGGAAGGAACAATCCGATACAGATAAAGCATATATGCCTTTGTAATATCAGGGTTATCCTCATCCTGACGGAAGGTTATCTGTATCGGATTTTTACGCATGTATACATTGTAAATTGAGAAATTTATAAAATGATTAAAACGCCTTTCCGTACGATTTAACCTGTAATTAACAGCCAGGTCAAGCCGATGATACGGAAACACTCGTATTGTATTCCGGTCAGAATAAACGGGGCCAATTGTTCCCCCATACTCAAAGCGACTTGTAGGCATGGTACGTGGCGGTGCACTGGTAAAAATCCAGTTTCCAGAAAAATTCAGCCTGTCATTCAAATCGTATGCAGCAACAATAGCAAAATCATGAGGCTTGTCGTACGCAGCCTGATACTTTTTACCCTCATAAATTTCGGGTATCTTTTTAAAAGAACGGGAATAAGTGTAACTAATCCAACCCGTTAGTTTACCTTCCTGTTTACGGATTAAAAATTCCGCCCCGTAGGCCCATCCTTTTCCGATTCGCAGTTCACCCTCATAAGCATCGTTAAGCAATAGTTGAGCATGATCGCGAAAGTCGATAGAATTTTTATTCCATTTGTAAAAGACCTCCACCGAGGTTTCGAATATATTATTTTTAAAATTCCTGAAATATCCGGCAGCTACCTGATCGACCCGTTGAGGTTTGATGTTGGGTGAACTCGGAAACCAAAAGTCGAGAGGCAGGGAGGCTGTACTGTTGCTTGCCAGATGTATGTACTGATACATCCGGTTATAGCTTGCTTTTACTGAACTTAATGAATTTAACTCATAGCGGATTGCTAATCGTGGTTCAAAACCTCCATTATAAGTATTGAAAATCTTCCCTCCTTCATAATATAAAGTATCTGTAACAATGTATTCTTGCGAACTGGAGCGGTCAAACACCAGGGACTGTCCCTTACCTATATTTTGAAACAGTGAGTAACGAATCCCGTATTGAATGGTTAACCTGGAATTTATTTCATACTCATCCGATGCATAAAAGCCATATTCAAGCGAATTAGTATTTGGAATCCGGTAATCAAATTTTGTTGAATCATCAAACTGGCCATCAATACGCCCCGGACTAAAATTATGTTTAATAAACTGACCTCCAAATTTCACTGTATTCTCCGGATTAAGATATAAAGTAAAGTCGAGTTGCTGATTCAGATCATGAATATATGTAATCCAATTAAAGTTCGCTACCCCTTCTGTCAGTCCCATATCGTATTTGTAGGTACTGTAAATGGTCGAAGAATTCAGAAATACGCGGTTATTGAATACATGATTCCATCGTCCTGTAATGGTTGAGTTACCATAATCCATAGAGATGAGATCGGCAAGTTTGAAAACATCGCGTCCAAAATACCCGGAAATAAATACCCGGTTTTTTTCGTTTATCGACCAGTTCAGCTTTGCATTCAGATCATAAAAAAACAATTTGCTTTCCTTGGCAAGAGTGTCTTTTGCAAAGGGCAAAAACAGGTCAGCGTAAGTTCTTCGTCCCGATACAATAAAAGATGCTTTGCCCCGGTATATAGGTCCTTCAACTGTTATTCGACTGGTAATTGTTCCTACTCCGCCTGCTCCATGATATTCCTGTTTATTTCCTTCTTTCATATGAATATCCAGGATCGATGAGAGCCTGCCTCCAAATTCGGCAGGAATGCCTCCCTTATAGAGCTTCAGATCTTTAATTGCATCGGCATTGAAAACCGATAAAAATCCAACAGCATGTGAAGCATTATAAACATGTGCATTATCAAGCAGTATCAGGTTCTGATCAACACCTCCTCCGCGAACATGAAATCCTCCGGAAGCTTCACTTGACTGAAGTACGCCGGGAAGTAATTGAATTGTTTTTATTATATCCGTCTCTCCCAGAAGCTGAGGTAGCTGTTGAATGGTTTTTATCTGCAGGGTATTTGTACTCATCTCCACCTCACGAATATTAACATCCCTTCCTTCGGCAATAATCTCCACAGATTCAATCTCTTCGGTAGATTCAGAAAGAGATATATTTAACTGTTTGTCGTCAGTAAGGTCAACGTCGATAAGTTGAGTATAATAACCTAAATAAGAATATTCAAATTTATAGTTACCCCCGATAAGTGTAATGGAATAAAATCCGTATGTATTGGTTATGGTTCCCCTTGACTGACCGGAAAGAATAACATTGGCTCCAATAAGTTCTTCTCCTAACTCATCGGTTACATATCCACTAATGGTAAATTTTTTTTGAGCCTGTGTATTGAATGAAATCAGAGAAAAGAGAAATAATCCCCAAAGGAAATTTTTCATGGTTGTGGTTTATAGACTTAGAAAAGATTAAATAAAAACAATCGAGCTTCCGTTTAAAACTATTTTAAACCAAAGCCCGATAAAATTAAACTCTTTTCTTTTTATTTATATTGCACCGCAAATAAAATTCCTGTTAAAATTTCCCAAATTTAACTCTCACCCCTACTGAATAGTTGATTAATGCATCGGGTGATGCATATATATTATCCATTTCCACATCGGTAGTAAATCGGTAAGAAAAGTACCCGGCCATACGGAAAAAACGTGTAAAATTGAACTCCAGTTCTATGGCAGGTTCCACTATCATAAATACTGATGTTTGTTCAACACTACTTTGGTATTCGTAATTGGAGTCATTTTCAATCATTGATGTTGCAGCAATAGCTCCAATTCCGGCAAGTACAGGAAAAGAAACGTGAACTTGCGATCGCGGGAACAGAATAAATTCACCAAAAATTCCTCCATATCCTCCGGCCAGACTTATATCCGCATTATCGGCCAGTACATATTCCGATGAATTTACAAATCCGGCTCCTCCAATTCCCAGCGCGAAACTATGGCCGAGTATCACGCCCCCTCTTGCATCGAAAGATACTCCGGGCCGATCTTCAATTAGGGTATACCCCACGCCGATACCTCCATATCCTCCTATTTTTTTGCCTCCGAAAATAGTTTTAAACTCATTCGGATCACGATACTTTATATCTTCTTCCTGTGCATAGGTTGAACCTAAGAATGCCAGGAAAACTGCTAATACAAATACTTTTTTCATGGTTTTAGTTTTTCAAAAACGATATTTAATTGCGAATAAGAAATTTAAAGGCTTTAAAAGAAAATACCTGTTGAGGGAAAACTCAAAATAGGGTCGCAAAGCGGCAGATACTAAAATCGGAAATTCAGAAGCTGAATATTCAAGGCCCACGGCACCATCGAAACCAAACTGTGGAGTCCACATCCAGTCATGATAGAAGGTACCGTTAAATAATTTATACTTGTTAGTGTAATTCACTCCGGCATGAATACCAAAACCATACATAAATTTCAGATTATCAGAACGCGAAACAGCCATCGGGCTAAAATATTCACGTAATGCAGTAAGGCGAAATCCGTTTTTCGAAATACCTGCAAATCCTTCCAATGCCATTTCCTCTTTAAAAAATTGTCGGTAGGAAAGACAGATACCTTCACCTGCAATTATACCTGCATCGCGGGTATAGTATTGAGCCGAGACCTCAGTTATAATGAAAAGTAAAATTAAAATGCTGATTTTATATCTCATTTACGACTCAGATTTTAATTTCTCTCAATTAAATCACCCGATCCGTTATCTTCCAATATAACATTGTCAGGATCGACAGGACCTGAATAAATTACATCGCCCGATCCGTTAATAATAACATTTAACAGATCGTATGCAAAGCAATATACATCACCCGATCCTGAACTGGTTACATCACACAACTCCACCTGCAAATCGTCTGCCAAGATATCTCCTGAACCGGCAAGATGATAATTCCCACGATGTGCTTTTCCATAAGCCGTAATACTTCCTGAGCCATAAAGATCGATAGTGAGAGTTGAAGTCAGAAATAGATTATCGATGTTAATATCTCCCGAACCGGAATTTTTTACATCCAAATAATTACCCTTCACATCGTATACATCGATATCTCCGGAACCACTGAGTTCGACATAGTCGATAACAGGCATATGGATTTCAATTCTCACATAACTTGAGCTGATACAATGATTATAATTGGTTTCGATCTTTAAATTTCCCGACCGAACATACGTCTCAATAAACGGAAGTAAATTCTCATCAGCTATTACTTCGACGCTATAAGCACTATCGACCATTATTTCAACATCATAACTGGTAGCATTTTCTACTCCCGTGAATTCAGCAACAAGCCTCTGTTCCGATTTAAGAATTCCATTACCTTCAACGCAGTCGAAGATTTCGCAGGAATTCATTAACCATGTGATAGTCCCTAAAATAATCAGACCATAAACGTATTTTATTCTCATGATTGTTCGTATTTCGTTATTCTTTTCTAATGACAATTGTCCATGTATTAGGTTGCATCGCCATATTCACTTACCGGTGAATTATGTTGATATTACATTTCTTTGGGGCGGTTATTTTGACTTTATGAGAAGTTTCTGTTGCTGTACTTCCAATGCGCCCGTAAGTTAGCATTAATTTTTCATCTTCATTCAGTACTTTTGTTTCGATACTTGCCAGACTCGCCGGTAGATTTATGTACACATCATTATGGTGTGTTATATCAAGATTATATGAAGTAGAACGATCAAAATTAAGATCAATATCGGTATATTCCGATTCAATATTGATAAAGGAGAATACATTGGATATATGGTTGACATCAATATTCCCATATTTCAGGCTGCACCGGAGTTCCTTACGTATATTACCAATTGTAAACGAGGAGAAATATCCTGCGGCCGTAATATAATCTGCAGTTTCAATCTCAAATTTATCACGCTTCGAATCAATATCGAGATTAACAGCCCTGTTTACCGTGATTCGTGATGATTTGGTTTCCAGATAGACTTTCCCTGCTTCTTTGATCTGCAGATCGGAGTATGAAACCAGTACTTTACCGTCGTCAATGCTGTTTATTGTTCCATTTCCGGAACTTAAAAAAATGGAGGGTGATCCTGATAAGCGATTAGCTTTCAGATCACCGTTTGAAAGGATAATTTCAAGGTTTCCGTTGAAATCGTCCATATATATATCACCGAACTTGTTCTCTATTTTAAGACTTACATTTTTTGGCACATAAACCATGTAATTGATGGTAACCTGATTTGTTGGAATAAAGGCATCAACAAAATCTGAAATGATACTGGTTGGACTTGTTAATACTGTTTTGGCTACGACATAATACTTCGTGCCCGTAAATTCAAAATTGATGTTACTTCGCAACTTCTCCATTTTCTGGTAGCTGCTGGCACTAATCCGGAGGTCTACTTCAAAGCGCACACTATCACTGTCCCAGGTAACGACATGTATCTTGCCATATTTATTGGATACCTCAACAGTTGTCTTTTCAGTTGCTTTGAAGTTACGTACTTTTCTATCTGAATATACTTGTCCTGATACTCCGCCAGGATATAAGAAAAGTACAAGCCATAGACAAAGAACAGTTCTGTAAATCATATTCGTTCGGTATTGAATGTTTTATCTTCTTGATTTTGTGATTCGAGAAAATGCAGCATATCTTCAAGAATCGAAATGCGCAACCGGTAATTCTGTATCATCGCTTCAATCACCTCTTGGTTGGCAATATCATCTTTCAGGTCATTTTTAAGACCTTTGTATATACTATCTAATTCCGATAGATCGGTTTCAAGTTCATCTTCTAATGTAGGATATTCCGATAACATAGGTTTCACTTCTTCCAGTTTTGCATTTATTATCCCTGTATAATACATTTCAGCTTCTTTCAGCTCAGGAATGTTAATTTCTACCTCAACGATTTTCTTTTTAATACCTACTCCCCTGGTCATCCAAACCCTTTGTGCAACAAGGGTAGCCCCGATAAGGAAAACAATGGCTGCCGCACGCGAAAGATAATAAACCCAGTTTCTTCTTCGCTTTGGAGCAATGGATTTTTCGATCCCTTTCCAGAGTTCCGGATTTGGCTCATGCAAATCGAATTCTGAACTATGACTCTTTACAAATTCTTCTAATCTGTCTTTCATGACCTGGTATTTATAAGAACTTCTTTAATTTTCTGTTTAGCACGCGAAAACTGCGATTTCGAGGTCGATTCAGTGATCCCTAAAATCTGTGCAATTTCGCTATGATCATACCCCTCAATAAGATAGAGGGAAAAAACAACACGATAACCCTCCGGCAGTGCCTCCATTGCTTTATGAATGTGTTTCACTTTGAGGAGTTCCGGTTCGATATTCGAATCATTATCAAGGCTGATTTCAGGTATGTTTTCAGTGTATACCAGCTGAGTTCTTCTTTTCTTCAGATGATTAATGCACTTGTTCACTACTATCCGTTTCAGCCAGGCACCAAATGCCGATTCGTATCTAAAAGTGTCCAGCTTCATAAAAGCTTCAATAAATGAATCCTGCAACAAATCCTCTGCCTCAGCCTGGTTATTCATCATACGGTAACACACATTGTACATAGCTTTTGAATATAGCTTGTAAAGTTGATACTGAGCTTTCTGATTACCTGCTTTGCTCAGCTCAATAATGTCGCGATGTATGTTTTGGTATGCTACCTCCAAGTTAATACTGGTTTTCGTTTCTAATGACAACGAATGTATGATACAGTTGCATAATGCAAGAAAAAAATAGAACGTAAAAAACAAAATAGTTACAACACTAATTATAACCTGACAATGAATGCTTTGTATTTATATTATGTATCCTGTTTTCGAAACTTTCCGGAAAGCGAAAGAATAAATAAACCAAGTATAAAAAGTAATGTGCCATAAAAAGCTATTCTGCCGATATAATCGCCATGTTTCACATAAAAAGTGAATGTATCGTTAGCATTGATTTTTCCGTTAAGAGCGCCGCGATACCAGTATGGAAGCGACATCAATACTTCACCGCGTTGATTGATAAAGCTCGAAATACCCGTATTGGCTGACCGGGCAACACTACGTCTGGTTTCTATAGCTCTTAATGAAGATAAGGCATTATGCTGGCGGTATCCGGGAGTATCACCCCACCAGCCATCGTTGGTAATAACAAAAATATAGTTAGCGCCTTTTTTTATATAATCGGTGACAAATTCACCGTAAACCGACTCGTAACAAATAACCGGTGCAATTTTAATACTGTCTTCAGCCGAAGTAAATACTTCCCTTTCTTCCTGGGTAGCTTCGCTACGGAATGTTCCTCCAAGACGAACAGTAAGTTTTTCAAGTAACTTCAGGTACTGCGGGTATGGCATTTTCTCCACACCAATTACCAGTTTCGATTTATGATATACTGGAACATAGGAAGTAGTATCGTATTGTATGGCAGAGTTGAAAGTATCGTAAAATATATTGCTATTGCCGATTTGATTAGCTGTTGATGTCTTATTCTTTGGAGTATACTGCTGCCTGCACATAATCCCTGTAATGTATTTAATGCCGGGATGCGTATTAACAAACTCTTTTACCATTCTCAATTCGGGAACATAATCGAACTGGCCTATCCAGATATGATTTATAATGGAAGTTTCCGGGCACACTATATAATCGGTTTCTGGCGTACAATACCGGGTTGCCAGATCAACCTGTATTTTTGCCTGTTCTATGGATGGCAGATCATTGAATTTGAGATAAGGATCAATATTAGGCTGAACAACTACTATCTCACGCAGAGCAGGTTTTTCTTTGTAGGAATAAAACCGGCAAAGCGATAAAACAAGAGGAAATGCTATGACAACAATAGTTGGGATCGCCAGTTTCCATTCACTTTTAAATTTGTTGCCCAACATGTTTCGCCTGATGAATTCGTATACCAGAACATTAGTCAGTAATACCCAGAGCGATCCTCCGAAAACACCTGTAAATTCGTACCATTGAATAAACCGGACTGAAAACATGAATCCATTGCCCAGAGTGAGCCATGGCCATGAAATTTCGCCATGATTATAGGCAAATTCAAAAGCGAGCCAACAAATTATAAATAATATATATCCTAGTGTCCTCCCAAAACGACGTTTTATCACCGAATATATCATGAGTGGAAAAGCCATAAAAAAAGTGCTTACAAACACGGCTGCAAGCAATCCGGCAAACGAAGCATTCTTAATCCACCATGTAGTTATAATATTCCAGGTTAGCAGGGCAAGCGATGCAAACAGGTAAACTCTTGTATTCTTTTTTTTCCGGCCCTGGTCAGTAAGATCGTCTTCGAGTACCAGCAAAGGTATAAATGCAATAAGTAAAAGTAAGCCCGACCCCCATTCATACCATCCTGCAGAAAGTATAATGCCGGAGGTTATTGCTAAAATGATCCTGTTTGATTTCTTCATATTGAAAATAAAATTCAGTACTATATAAAAACGACAGCAAATATATCCAAGTAAATTCTAATTTAAAGAACCATTAAAAAGTATTCTTGTTACTACTATATTAGTTGTTCAGACGTGAAAGGATCATCATAGATCAGTATATACATTGTATGTGCTTATTATAACCACAACTGCTTTTTACTTAATTTTACAAATTTTATCAGGCAAATATTATGAATCCATTATTAGTAACTTTCAACACTCCATTTAATACTGTACCCTTTGATCGAATTAAAAACGATCATTTTTTACCCGCTCTCGATAAAGCCCTTAGCAAGGCACGGGATCAGATTAAACAAATCAGGGAAAATAAAAATAAACCCGATTTTAATAATACAGTTGAAGCTCTTGAATTTGCAGGTGAAACTGTTGAAAGTATTGCCCGGATATTCTTTAACCTGAATCATGCCGAAACTAATGATGCCCTCCAGAAATTGGCTAAATCCATTGCCCCTAAACTTACCGAATTTAGTAACGACATTACACTCGATCCCCTGTTATTTGACCGGATTAAAGTTGTTTACAACCAAACGGAAAGAGCCACTTTAACTACCGAACAAAAACAATTACTGGAAAATACTCATAAGAATTTTGTACGGAATGGAGCGAACCTATCCGATGAGGAAAAAAAAGAATTCAGAAAGATTACAGGCGAGCTATCTCTATTAAATGTTCAGTTTAGCGAAAATGTCCTTGCCGAAACCAATAGTTTCGTACTTCATCTTACCTCTGAAAAAGATCTTGCCGGATTGCCCGAAGATATCATTAATGCTGCATCGGAAGAAGCAAAAAGAAGAAATTTAACCGGATGGATATTTACACTTCAGTACCCGAGTTTTGTCCCCTTCATGAAATATGTCGATAATCGTAATTTAAGAAAAAAAATGTTTATCGCCTATAATTCACGGGGGCATAATGGAAATGATCACGATAACCGGCAGCATATAAAGAGGACTGCTGAACTACGTTTACAGCAGGCAAAATTGCTGGGTTACGAAACATACGCCTCGTTTGTGCTGGACAACCGAATGGCCAAAAGCACTGCACAGGTAATTGATTTTTTAAAGGAGTTGAGAGGCGCCTATTATCCCAGGGCACAGGAAGAAGTTGCCGAAGTTGCTGAATTTGCAAAAACTCATGGCGCAGACTTCGATATACAACGATGGGACTGGAGCTACTATGCAGAAAAACTGAAAGAGCAAAAGTATTCGGTAAGTGATGAAGTATTTAAACCCTATTTCGAACTTGATAAAGTACAAAATGGTATTTTCGATCTGGCTCAAAGGCTTTACGGAATTACAATTCAAAGGAACAAGGAAATTCCTCTGTACAATAAAGATGTTAAAGCATATGAGGTTCGGGATGAAAAGGATAAATTTCTGGCTGTGCTTTACCTGGATTACTTTCCCCGCGAAAGTAAAAAAGGTGGTGCCTGGATGACGGAGTTTGAACAACAACATGTGAAAAATGGATCAGATAAACGTCCTCACGTGTCACTCGTATTCAACTTCAATCCTCCCTCGATTGATAAACCTTCATTACTGACATACTCCGAAGTGCGTACTTTTCTTCATGAATTCGGACATGCCTTGCATGGTATTTTCAGTCAGGTAACCTATACCTCCCTGGCCGGAACCGAAGTCTACCGGGACTTTGTCGAACTTCCTTCACAAATAATGGAAAACTGGGCCAATAAGAAGGAGTGGCTCGATTCATTCGCTGAGCATTATACAACCAGGGAAAAAATACCGGAACCACTTATAAATAATCTCATTGAAAGTCGAAATTTTAACGAAGCATTCTTTGGTTGCCGACAGCTTGCTTTTGGTTATCTCGATATGGCTTGGCACACTTTAACTGCAACCTGCAAAGAAGATGTGGAACAATTGGAAAAGAAAGCCATAGCTCAGCTGGAGTTACTCCCACCTATCGATGGTATTGCGGTAAGTACATCGTTCAGCCATATATTTGGCGGAGGATATGCCGCTGGATATTATAGCTATAAATGGTCAGAAGTGCTTGATGCCGATGCCTTTTCTTTATTCGAAGAAAATGGAATATTCGATAAAGCAACGGCAAAACGTTTCCGTGAATGCATTCTATCAAAAGGAGGTACTGAACATCCTATGAAACTGTACAAAGACTTCAGAGGAAGAGAACCTTCTATTGAGGCATTATTAAAACGGAGCGGATTAAAATAACTTTTTCTTCCTGATAAATCCTTATCAGATACTTCCTCTGTAAAAAACATTAAGCCAGACCACAAAGGCCTATATGTGAGTATCTTTCGAAATTATATTGATAGGAAAATCTGTAAGCTCGAGTAACTCTAGGCCGAAATCCCTCATATCAAGATCTCCCGCAATATAGTACCAGTTAATTTTTAATTCATTACATACAGCCTTAAACTCCAGACATTTTTTAAGTAGTCTCATAATCATATGACTCGATGCGGTGTTCAGATATTCAAAGAAAAACTCAACTGTTGTAGAGGGATTAGGATTATATATATATTCTTCGAGCCATTCCAGAACCGGCATGTATACATCCAGAACATTCTCTGGTAATGATGATCCCCCTATGAATAATATTCCTGATTCATTATTAAAATCAATAACCGGCTTGTCCTTACTTCCTTCTGATACCAGCCTTTTCATAAATTCTGTAATTGATGAATGCTTAATTGCAGTAAATGAAATCTTTCAATATCAATAAAGAGTCTGTATAAGTAAATGTAATAAACTTAATTATATCTGAATGATTGCACATGATAAGCTAATTCAACAGTAATTCCTATCTATTCCTTTAAATTTTCTCCTCAGATTTCATCAAGCTATATTGACTCTATTATTTGTGATATAAATGATTGGTAGCTCTCTTCGGATTCTATAAATTTCTCAATCATTCATTTTTAAATAGTCGCTTAAAATTACCGGTTGATGTGTCTGAGCCCATTTCTCTGTAATAATATACTGCTGCTCAAGTGTATTAAAATCGAACAGGTAAAATACTTCTGGGAAGTCGGGAATATATACATAGGTTCGTTCTGCCAGAGAAGGAGCTACTGACTGTAATTCCTTTAATCGTTTTATAAAACCTTCTCTTCTAATGTCCTCAATCGAGATACCCAATTTATCCATCAATTCAAATTTATCTATACCAAATTGTCGAAATTGTTCGTCGAAATCGGGTATTGTATCTCTGTTACGACTTATAATAATTAACTTTTCAACCTCAATATTCCGGTACTTTTCAAATTCAATAACAGCTTGAAATGGAACATGGTCAGCAGCAATGCCTCCATCGAGATATTCTATGTCAGGAATGGTTGATACATTCCTGATATGTCTTGGCGGAAAAGCCACGGGATAGGAACAGGAAGCCATAATAACATCAACAAGGTCTAAAGAAGAATCGCTTTCCGGATTGATTTTAAAGTTGCTCATTCTATAGGTTCTTTCTGAAAAATCAAGAATTTTAGGATTGACGATGGATATGGCACTTGGATAGGGTAAATCAGCCATTTTCCGGTATCCAAAAGAATCATTGAATACCCTCATTAACATTTTATGCAAGGGTTCAGTATCAACAGGTAGTTTCCTGCCATGTTGGATAAATATGCTATCGTTAGTGATACCGAAAAGTATTTTCTTATAACCGGGCCATGTAAATTTATTATCAAGAATAGCATTTAATACTACTAAATTTATGGATCCGGAACTGGCTCCACCGATAAAAACTACATCTCTCAGACTTCCTTCAATATAAAGCTGTTCCAATAGTGCCGCTTCCTGTGGAATTCTTGCTGCCGCACCGGTAATTATAACTGCCGTTCCTTGTTGTTTCTGTAAAACCGGCTCAGGAATATCTCTCCCCCGGCATCCTCCCAGTAAAAGAATCAAGCAGTACCCTGTAATTTTAAATAATCTTTTCTGAAAAGTAAACATGATCAACATTGTTTTGGTTTAATTTTCAAATTACTAAATTTCGCGTTTGTTATCCTTAGGTTTAATTTCATTCAGAATATCGGAGAGATAATCCGATTGTATTTGTTGAATTTCAAGTAGTGTTTTATTTTGATGCAATATCAGATGATCGATTTTTTCGTTCAAGATTTTAATCTCAAGTTCTGCTTTCAAATTGATCTTGTAGTCGTGTTCACTCCTTTTCCTGTCTTTCTGTTCCTGCCTGTTTTGACTCATCATAATAATAGGTGCCTGAATGGCAGCCAGGCATGATAATATTAAATTCAACAGGATGAATGGAAAGGGATCGAAAGGTTTAGTTAAGAGTATCCATAAATTTATAGCTATCCAAAGGATAATAAAAGAAAAAAAGAGTATGATGAAATTCCAACTTCCTCCAAATACAGCTATCTTATCAGCTACTTTCTGTCCAAATGTTAACTTTTCATCAATTTCAATTTCAATATTTTCAGATAATAATTTATTATTTGAAATTGCTTCATACACTTGGTTTTCTAATTGATCTATCTCTCCAACTTCTTGTTCCATAAGATTTTTCAAATAGAGTTTCCTGTATTTGTTTAATTCATCCTGAGAAATATAACAATTACGATCAAAATCGGGATAATCGTGTTGAATTAATTTAAATATCGATTCGCGGAGAAGATCACCTTTGTAGCTATCCGAAATATCGATTTGTTTTTTAGAAATATGATTAATTATAGGATTCATAGCAATTTAATATTTATAATTATTAACCTTATTGCTTGTTGAATGTTATTAAAATATGCTATTGAATATTTCCAGCACAAATTACGAAAATGAATAAATATTTCAACTATCCAACAGATATTTCAATCTCGTAACGTTTTTTATCAATTTATTATATGAAACTTTTGTACAGGTATGCTTCCATCATCACTATATTTCAATTTGCTCCTGGTTTGAGTAAACTTGATATAGTTAAAAAAATTATGGATATTCGTTTGATCAAACTGATTACTAATGGCAAGATTCTCTAAAGACAGGAAGATTTCAAAAGGACTTCCTCCCGGCTCTCTGACTTTTATAGGTAATAAAAAAATGGAGTCATCGCAATTGACTCTAATGGACTATGATCATGAAAATCTCACTGAAACCCATATTTCCGATATCGAGGAAATAAAACATCTTAAAGCCCTACCCACCGTATCCTGGATTAATGTTTATGGAATACATGATCCTGAAATAATTCAGAAAATTGGAGATGTTTTTGATATTCCTCCCCTATTATTAGAAGACATACTAAATACCGATCAAAGACCTAAATTTGAAGAAGGTGAAAAAAATCTCGGCTTCATTTTAAAAGTGATTAATTACGATGCTGCCAATACAAAAATACAATCTGATCAAATATCTATTCTGCTAGGAGAAAATTATGTATTATCCTTTCAAGAGCAAAAAGCAAACTTCTTTGATCCTGTCCGCGACAGAATCCGTAATTCGAGAGGATTGGTCAGATCCTCCGGCGCGGACTATCTAGTATATATTTTACTGGATACTATAATTGACAACTACCTCGATGTGATTGCATCCATCGGTGAACAAATTGAAGAATTAGGAAAAAAAATACTTACGGAATCAAATAATCTAATAACAACTGATTTATATAATTTCAAAATAGAGTTTAGTTTTTTGAGAAAGAATGTCAGACCTGTGAAAGAAATGATATTATTATGGTTAAAATCCGATACACTTTTACTCAATAAAAAGACCAAGACTTACCTTCACGATTTGGCAGATTTGATTACCCAGGCTGAAGAGAGCATTGAAATTTATAGCAATCTGCTTGTTGATGGTCTGAACATACATAACACGAATATTAATAATCGCGCCAATGAAATAATGAAAGTACTTACGGTATTTGCTGCTTTCTTTATTCCACTCACTTTTCTTGCTGGTGTATATGGTATGAATTTTAAATATGTTCCTGAGCTGGAATTTAAATATAGTTACCCTATCTTCTGGGGTGTAGTTCTCATCGTTGGAGTTACTTTATTTCTATATTTTAAACGGAAAAAATGGTTATGACAATAATTGTTGCTATCTAAAAGCATCTTATAATTCATAACTTTGATTGACCTGAGACTGAAAATATATTACCATGTGGCATAAATATAAATTTGAAGAGAACAAGACCTATAGCACCAAAATTGGTAAAACCCGACTTTGGATTGAAAAGCAAAAGAAAATATGGAGAATTGCTTCTCAAATAGAAGAACAGAAAGAATTTTTGTCTGATGGATTCCAAATAATTCAGACTGTCCCTGAAAATATACCATGGCAACAATATGTTGGAGATAAAAACAACAATCTTCAGCTTTTGCCAAACCTGCCTAATCAACCCGTTGTTATTAAGCCTGAGATACCATTTACTATTATGGCAGGAATGAATCTCGATATTTATGTAAAAATTCCACTCTGGATACAGCTTTATTCTTCCTCTGTAAAACCTGAAAACCTGCTGTTTGAAATGAGTACGACCGAACTTTCATTGACCTGGTTCGGCGATCCTACTAATGGCGAATTGGCGTATTCACTTCAAAGTGATATAATTCAAAAAGTACCGGATAATGGATCTTTAACCGATGAGGCCATCTGCCCGATTAACATTCGAAATGATTCGCTATCGATTTTAAATTTCCAACGATTGTCAATAGATACCAATGAACTCAATGTTTATGCGAATCAAAATCTGTTGTGCACCAATGAAGTCAAAGTAAAGTTCAAGGGTGAAGAACAAAATTCTGAAGTCAATATATTACATGGAAGTCCGGCAATAGCCGAAGGACTAAAACAGATTGGGTATGCCAGAAGTAAACCTGATAAAAATTTGCTCAGAAAAAGTTTTTATTTTATTAAATCATTTACACAGTATTAATTGTAAATACCTGAGTTATGTTTGAATTCCTGCTAAAATATCTTGAAGAACCTGCGCTGATAAAAATAAGGAATGTACTCATAATCATAATTATTGGCTATGCCCTTTTACAACTGATTGCATTATTTGTACGACGTGTTATGTGGAAAAATCTTGACCCACAGACTAAATTCATTATTCATAAAGCCATCATTTATACAGGTATAGCAATTATATTGCTTTTGGTGCTCAGAGTCCTGAATTTAAAGATAACCGCTCTTTTAGGAGCCGCAGGTATTTTAGGTATTGTACTTGGTATTGCCTCACAAACCAGTATTGGCAATGTAATCAGTGGCATTTTTCTGATTTCTGAGAAATCATTCGAAATCGGTGATTTAATCCGTGTAGATGATAAAATGGGAACCGTATATTCTATTGATCTGCTATCCGTTAAACTAAAAACACTTGATAATTTGCTGATTCGTATTCCAAACCAGACAATGATTAGTTCGGAAGTCACTAATATAACCCGTTTCCCAATCCGCAGAATGGATATTGATATTGGTGTGGCTTATAAAGAAGATTTAAAAAAAGTAATGGGAGTTCTTCGCAAGCTCGCTGTTAATAATCCCTATTGTCTGGATGAACCCGAACCCCTTATCCTTATTAAAGATTTCGGGGAAAGCAGCATTAACTTTCTATATGGACTTTGGTTTGAAAAATCGAATTACGTAACTCTGCGAAACAGCATCATACAGGAAATTAAAACCACTTTTGAAGCAGAAGGAATCGAAATCCCATTCCCACATTTAACATTATATACGGGTGAAGCCACAAAACCATTTCCTGTTCAAATGAAACCGGAAACCAAAGGCAAACAATAGGCTCGTTATCTGGTAGTTGAAGTCGAAAAAATAAAAATTTGTATTCCGATTATTCCCTGAATTTATCAAGGTAATATTGAGTTTTTGTCAATATGGCATTTAATTATGAGAATATATGTCATTTTGTCTCATTACAGCCATTGGCATATAAGTTGTTTACAGTAAGTCGTAACAATTAAAATTATGTAAAACAAAAATTATAGGAGGACAAAGCAATGTTACCAACAATCATTAGAAAAAGGAATTATTCAGCACCCAGTATTTTCGACGATTTCTTCACCGACAGTTTTCTACCCCGTTTTGTAAACGGAGATAATTGGTCAGCCAATAACAGTTTACCTGCTGTAAACGTCGAAGAAGATGAAAAAGAATATCGTATTGAGGTAGCTGCACCGGGTCTTGAAAAAGAAGACCTCAAGGTTTCTGTAAACGATGGCGTATTGACTATTTCTTCAGAAAAGAAAGTTGAAAAAGAAGATAAGAAAGATAGTTACATCCGCCGTGAATTCGGTTACACTTCATTCTGTCGTTCATTTTCACTGCCTGATGAAGTCGATTCAGAAAAAATCAGTGCTAAACATAAGAATGGTGTGCTTAACGTAGCCATTCCCAAGACGGAAGCGAAAGTAGTACCTATAAAGGATATTAAAATTTTATAAATAGTACATGACGGTTCAGATTGAACGCAGCCCCTTAAAAGGCTGCGTTTTTTTATTTCAGTTATTGGAAATCCTGTTCCTGATATTTCATTATTTATTTGTTAAAAATTCTAAAAAGTATTGATCAATAGCTTACAATATCCTTTTTTTGTGATCGATTTCTATTAATAAGTTTAACTATGGATATTGTTGTAGAAAACATTACGAAACGTTTTGGCTCTCAAAAAGCTGTTGATGATGTTTCTTTTCGGGTGAATACAGGAGAAATAGTGGGTTTCCTGGGCCCCAACGGTGCAGGCAAATCTACCACAATGCGTGCTATTACCTGTTTTCTTTCCCCAAATGAAGGAGATATTCGGATTGGAGAATATTCCATTCACCAACACCCTGAAGAGATTAAAAGAATTATCGGCTACCTGCCTGAGCTAAATCCACTGTATCAGGACATGCCTGTACTCGATTATCTCAAATTCATTGCCGAATTACACGGCATACCAAAAACAAAGAGGATTCAACGTATCCTGGAAATGGTGCATGTCTGCGGACTAGAAGGCGAAAAGCATAAAAAGATCGGGGAACTATCCAGAGGATACAGGCAGCGTGTAGGTCTTGCACAGGCCCTTATTCATGATCCACAGGTTCTAATTCTCGATGAACCCACATCAGGACTCGATCCAAATCAGATCATTGAAATCAGGGAACTGATCCGGGAAATTGGAAGAGAAAAAACCGTGATTCTCAGCTCCCATATTCTGGCAGAAGTCGAGGCTACCTGCGACAGAATTCTTATCATTAACAAGGGCCGTATAGTTGCCGATGGTACCTCCAGTGATCTGCGTAAACGAGCTCAAAATAAAGAGATATTGAAGCTGACTATTGAAGAAGGTGAACGGAATGTTATTTACAAAGCACTACAATCAATGAAAAATACCGACCTGGTCGATATCATTTCGCAAAGTGGGAATTCATTTGAATTGCAGAGCAAACCGGGGACTACTTCGCGTCGCGAGATATTCCGGCTTTGTGTCGACAAAGGCTGGATACTCACCGAGATGACTCCTACCGAGACAAAACTCGAAGATGTATTCCGTAAACTAACTATGAACTAAAAAACTTCTATGATATGTTAACTATATGGATTATAGCGAAGAGAGAACTAAAATCGTTTTTCGATTCACTCCTTGCTTACATAATGATCATTGCCTTTCTGGTATTTACCGGTTTATTTACCTGGATGATCGGTCAGACTATTTTTCTCGTAAAACAGGCAAGTCTGCAATCATTTTTTGGTGTTTCATATTGGGCCCTCTTTATTTTTATCCCTGCCCTATCGATGAAACTGATAGCGGAAGAACGAAGTAGTGGCACACTTGAATTGATACTCACTAAGCCTGTATCGGATGCTCAGCTTGTGATGGGTAAGTTTCTTGCCGTGCTGATATTGGTTTTATTATCACTTACACTTACGCTTCCCTACTATATAACAGTTGCTTCTATTGGGCCTATCGATCATGGTGCAACAATTCTCGGTTACCTTGGTTTAGTGCTGATGAGTGCTGCCTATATAAGTATTGGCATTTTTGCCAGCAGTGTCACAAATAATCAGATTATTTCCTTTTTACTGGCTTTATTTATTGGAATTTTCTTTCATCTGATATTTGATATTCTCGCACGATATTTTCCGGGATTTATTGGTAATACCCTGAATTATTTAAGCCTTTCTACTCACTATGAATCTCTGACACGTGGAGTAATTGACAGCAAAGACCTGATCTATTTCGCTTCACTGATTGTTCTTGGCCTCTTTGGCGCCGAAATGATGATTGGCAGAAGAAATCTTACAGACTAACAGAAATTTGGAAAGCTATGAGATCAATTAAAAATGTAACAATATTCATTCTGTTGGTAGTTGGGGTAATTGTATTAATTAATTACCTCTCTAACCAGTTTTTCTTTCGGCTCGATTTTACGGAAGATAAGCGATTCACACTAAGCGATGCAACAAAAGATATCCTGAAGAACCTCGATGAACCGGTTACTATCACTGCCTATTTTTCAGGCAATCTTCCACCGCAACTCGAACAGGTAAAACGCGATTTCCGTGATATGCTTACAGAATATGCAAATCGCTCGAAAGGAATGGTTGCCTATGAGTTTATTGATCCTTTGAAAGATGATCAGACCAAAAGTCAGGCTGCCCAGGCAGGAATTACTCAAATGCAGGTACAAGTCGAGGAAAAGGACCAGATCAAAGCGCAAATTGCCTTTATGGGTGCCAATATCCAGCTTGGAGAAGATAATGAAGCTATTCCAATGATCAGCTCTATTAGCGGTTTGGAATACAAGCTCTCATCATCAATTAAAAAACTTTCCGTTACTGAAAAGCCAGTCGTGGGATTTGTACAGGGACACGGTGAAGCCACCCTTGGACAAATATGGGAAGCTAAGCAGGCTCTGGATGTTTTACATAGAACCGAACTGGTCAACCTGAGCGACAGCATGCTGAATCTTGATATATATAACACATTAGCTATTCTAGGTCCAAGCGATTCACTTTCGACAGAAGAACTCGCAAAACTTGATTTATTCCTGAACAGAGGCGGGCGCTTGTTTATCGCTATTAATCGGTCCGATGTCGATCTGACAAAAGAACAATACAGTCATATGGTGAACACCGGGCTTGAAACATGGCTTGGCAATAAAGGTATCGACGTAAATACCAATGTAGTCCTCGATATGAACTGCCAGCAAGGATGGATTCAGCCTCAACCTAACTATTACATGCAAATTACCATTCCCTACTTTATTAGTGCTCAGAATTTTGAGGATCACCCCATCTCATCGGGACTTGAACAAGTACTCTTTAATTTTGCAAGCTCTATTAATTTTGCCGGTGATAGTACAGTCAATTATATCCCGCTTGTTAAATCTTCTGATAAATCAGCTACAAATCCTGCCGAAGGATATATTAATATTATGCAACAATGGAGTGAAGCCGATTTTCCTTTATCGGGACTTACTCTGGCTGCAGCATTTGAAGGCAGTTTCCATGGGAGCCCAAATACAAAAATGGTAGTTGTAGCAGATGGAGAATTTGCTGTAGCAGGTAATCAGCAACAACAGGTAAATCCTGATAATGTTAACCTGCTTGTTAATTCTATCGATTGGCTATCGGACGATACAGGCCTTGTCGAACTGCGCACCCGTGGTGCTACGGCTCGACCTCTCGACGATCTGGAAGAAAGTAAACGGGCGTTTCTTAAGTATTTGAATTTCCTGTTGCCGGTACTCCTGGCACTTGCGTATGGCATCTTCAGATTTCAACGTAATCGTATAATCCGGCTAAAAAGAATGGAGGCTGACTATGTTCAATAAAATAAGTTTCAAAGGATTACTCGCTGTATTTGCAGTACTCTTAATGCTTTCAATTGTTGTGATTTTGCTCAACCGAAGCAATAGTGCAGCCAGTAAAAATCGCACTTTTAAAAGTGAACTTACCGATTTTGATACAGCAAATGTTACCCATATCACAATCATACCAAAATTGGGAGGTATTCCTGTTGATTTATTTAAACACAACGAACAGTGGAAAGTTAGTATTGATGAACAGGATTATAATGCTGACCCCTCAGTAGTAAAAGGTATGCTCTCCAACCTAATGTCGTTAAAGGCAACAAGAGTAGCTGCTAATAAGAAAGATCAGTGGGCAAAATATGAAGTTACCGATTCAGCCGCTACTCATGTTCTGGTTAATGAAGGGAGAAAAATAGTAGCTGATATATATTTAGGTAAATTCAGCTATCAGCAGCCAAAAAACGCGAATCCTTATATGTACCAGCAACAAGGCAAAATGACCTCTTATATAAGACTTGCAGGAGATAAACAGGTATATGCGGTGGACGGAATGATTGCTATGACATTTAATCGCCAGGGCAGTGATTTCAGGAACAGGACGCTGATACGCTCGAAACAGGAGAACTGGAATCATCTGACATTTACCACTCCTGAAAATTCATACAGTCTTACCAAGCAGGGGACTAACTGGACAATTGACGGATTATTGGCCGACAGTGCGTCGGTTGCATCGTATATCTCATCTATGGCCTGGCTGAACAGTTCAAGTTTTATTGAAGAATCAGTACTCACATCAAATTCAGCAGTATACACCCTAAGTATTGAGGGTGAAAATATGGTAGCACCCATTAAAATCTTCGCCTTTCCGGCTGATACGATAAATATTTATGCTATTACTTCATCACTGAATAATGGAACTTACTTCAGTGGAAGTAAAAATGGTTTATTTAATAAAATATTTGTAGAGAAGGATTCCTTTTTAAATATTCCTGCATCAGTGACTGAAAACCAGTAAAAACTTTAATTAACGTTACTATAAAACAAAATGAGTATCGTGAATCAATAATACGACAATATGATTGATAATAAGACATATACCTATAACCATAATATCGCCCCTAAAGGGGCTTAAAACAATACATCTTAATTGAAAGCACCGGCGGTGCGATATTATGGTAGAAAAGAAATGTTGTGAACTAATTGATAAGCGCCGTAGGTGCGACATTATGGTTTTATTATTCATAGCCGATACTTATTTAAAACAATTACATATTTGGCTAATAAAAAAACGGGCTAAATACCCGCTTTTTCTATTTTTATATCCTTCGCCTTGCTCAATGATAAAGAGTTCACCATCCAGTTTGGTAATGCTTTTTCAGGCCTGCGCTTCATTAAATCAAGGTATATACCCAGTTTTTTAATAATTGGAACTCGGTGTGTTTCAACAAATTCAATCAGAGTACCATCCGGGTCCTCGGCATAAGAAAATGCACCTGCTGCCTCACCCATATCAAACGAATTACCGGTATCAACAGTAAAGGGCCATCCCTTCGATTTGCATTCCTCACGGAGTAAATCCATTCCTCGTATATCATAGCAAATATGAATAAATCCAAGGTCACCCCAATAGCGATCCTGGTAAATTTTTATAGGTTCACGATCAAGTACCTGTATAAGTTCCATCTGGCTTGTTCCAAAAAGTAAGCTGAATGCCCCCAACCGAGGTTTACTATGACGTAATAAAATTCTTCTCATTTTGCTTTTACCTCCCGGAAGTACAGAAAAATCTTCAAATACTCCTGTTTCGTCATAAACTACCTGATCATATCCCAGAATACTGCTATAAAAATCTATCGACTTCTCGATATCTTTTACACCAAGTATGGCGCCATAAATTGCTCCTGTTAGTTTCTTCTCATTTCGAAACCAGTTCCCACTTGGAACAATCTGAAACAGATTTTTATAAGGATCCCGGACAAAAAAGTATTCTATTCCCTTACACTCGCTTAATTCTCCAACGATATCCAATCCTTCCGATTTAAACCAATCGTAAGTAGCGCTAACATTTTTGCTTTTTATTTTAGCCGCAAAAATACCCAGGTCTCCAATCTTTAATTCGAATTCCGGTGCCTGGGGAATACGGTCAGTGTATTGCCATATTTCAAATCCTCCACCTCCTTGTAAATTGATCGCCAGAGCAGCATGCCTGTTTCGCGGTGTTCCCCCTGTATAGGGAACCATAAAGTCAGCCGGAGCTGCTTCCTCGAAAATTCGTACATCCATTCCGAAATACTTCTTGTACCAACCCCAAGCCTGGTAAATATTAGGTACCCCGATCCCAATCTGCTGAATACCACTGATAATCTTCTCCTTCATAGAATTATAGTTTTTAATAAAATAGGCAATTAATTGATGAGTTAGGTGGGTTTTATTCTACGGGCTAAAATATGAAAAAGGAAAGATATATATAATCTTATATATATCATAATTATCTCTGATCCACCAACCCACAATTCTTTTTTATTTTTTTCAATAGCACTAACAATTTTGCGTGCACACTTCGTTGCAGAAATGCCCTTTGATTGACCTTTGTCCATTATTCCATATTTTTTTCCCTCTTTATCAATGGCATTTACCGAAATATTAGTATACACCCTACCTGGCGACACAATTGTTACTTTTACATTTTTATCATACAGTTCGGCTCGCAGAGCCTCGAAAAAACCCTGCAGAGCATGTTTTGATGCACAATAACTTGTACGGAGCGGAAATCCAAATTTCCCTGTCATACTGCTTGTCACTGAAATTTTTCCTCCCTTTCCTGAAATTAGTGAAGGTAGAAGTTCTTTAGTAAGTGTGACAGCACCAAAGAAGTTTATATCCATCAATTTCCGATCGATTTCAACCGGAGTTTCAATGGCATAAGATCTTTGACTAATACCCCCATTATTTATCAAAATGTCAATTTTGGGGTGTTCTTTCAATACCCGGTTGGTTGTCTTCCTTATCTCATCGGATTTTTCCAGATCGAAGGGTGCAAAAACAGCTTTACCTCCCAATTTCTCGCAAGCGCTTATTACATTTTTTAGTTTGTTCTCATCACGATCAGTAAGGATCACATTAGCCCTTTTTTTGGAGTATTCCAATGCCAATGCTTCACCAATGCCAGATGCTGCTCCGGTTATCCAAACCGTTTTACCCTGATAATCCATCCATAAGAAAATTTAATTTGATCATGAAAATAGCATTCTTTTCATTATTTAAATCAAAGCCGGTCCTTATACAAATTTATTATCAATTATTTCATCGGTCAGCAAAATAAGCTTATCATACGCTGATTTAAACGAAGCTGTTTCGGAATTTCTTTTTCGTACTGAAAAAGAATATCTTATACGTGCCCATGATTTAATAATAAACCTGCGATAATCCAAAGCGAATAATCCCGAAGAAGGTAATGTAATTAAATATAAAATCTTTATCCACCAGACAGGAAGAAATATAATGGCTGCAATAAAGAGAATCAGGTAGTAAATAATAATAAGTGCCAATCCGGCCCCCCACTTTGCCGTACTGAAAAACTGAGTGTCCTTTATTCCCTTGGCGAATCTCATGGAAATAAAAAAATGAGGCCAGTTGTTAAACAATCCGAGCAGTACTAAAGGCAACAGAGAAACGGAAAGTAAAATAGCCAGTATATTTCCGAAAATGCAATAACGGTTTCTAGAAGGTACCCAATTACGGAAATTTAATTTCTTGCGCAGTTTAGAATATACAATATAAACCTTATTTAACTTTTCAATTTTATCTGAATCGTTCTCCAAACACTCATCAAATATTTCTATTAGTTTTTTATCAGCCAGGAATTCATTATATAGATCGCCTGATTTTAATCCTAACTTTTGACATATTTTGTTCCGGTAAATCATCTTAAGATCCATATACAAATTGTAAAATTTCTCGGTTTCGATATGAATCATATATTTTTTCATCTCCCCTGCCAGGTGCTCTCTCAATAAATTCATGGCAGTTGAAGGATTTTCCTCATACGCTTGCCAGTATTCGCTGACTTCAATAGGTTCACCAAAATTGACTAACTGTGTCTGGCGAAATTTCCAGTAGTGACTGTAATCAAGGCCAATGGGTATAATTTTTACTCCAGGTTTCGATTTAAATTCTTCCTGTGCTTTAAAAGCAATCCGGAAAATCCCCTTTACAAGCGGACGAAGCCTTCTTTTATCGCCATGATTTCCCTCAGGAAACAATAGCAAGGGATTGATTCTATTATGCAAAACATTTACTGTAATATCAAATATCTCGTCGTTCTTTTGCAGACTTGAGATACCATCGCGAATGCGGTAAATAGGAAGAATTTTAATGAATGCAAGGATTTTATTAATCATCCCGCCCTTAAATATATCAGCCCTGGCAAGAAATACGGTTTGATATTTAATTCCGGCAACAAATGCCATAGCATCCATAAGAGCATTCTGATGATTTGGAGCCAGAATTACCGGTTCTCCCTTCGGTATTCTGCCTGCATTAACAATTTTAATTTTGCGGTAATAATAATTGTGTGCCGGCCGTACAATGAATACCTTCAAAAATGCGTATAAAACTGACCATTGATCTATCGTATTTTTTTTAGCCATGTAGAAATTGTAATTTTTCTAATATATAAAAATACACAACAAGGAGCGTATTTATCACTTTATTTTTTGGGAGCACGAAGTGACCATACACCTGCAAGGCTTAAGCCTGAGATAATATGCCATACTCCCCACCATGCAGCGACGAATACCATTCCACCATTATTATCTTGGGGGAATATACTAGGATTTACCAGCAATACCAATGCAAGCATTGAGTTTTGGATGCCTGTCTCGATAGTGATTGCTCTACGACTGGCTCCTCCTATTTTCCATAAATGAGCAAATAAATTTCCGGATAGAAAACTGATTGCGTTATGGATCAGAACAATGATAAAAATATATTTTAAGTGGTTCAGAACATAAATGAAATTGTTTTTCAGCAGGATAATTATCATTGCAAGAAAGGCAAGAATTGACAGGTAACGCATCGGTTTGAATATTATTTTCGTTGCTTTTGGGAAAAATTGATTAAAAAGCATTCCTGATATTAACGGAATCCCTAAAAGAATAAATACTACCTTAAACATTTCGATAAATTCGATTTGTATGGGTTGCAAGAGACCATTCGATATATTATGGCTCATTATATCGTTATAAAAACCGCCCCAGAGTGAAAAATTAAAAGGAGTTAAAAAAACAGCACTTAATGTTGCGATTGCTGTCAACATTACCGATAATGCCGCATTCCCCTTAGCAAGAGCAGTCATAAAATTACTAATATTCCCGCCCGGACAACTGGCTACCAAGATCATCCCTAAAGCAATTGTTGGAGTAATAAAATTCTTCATGGTTAATACAAGAAGAAATGTTACGGCAGGTAAAACAACAAATTGGGATAAGAAACCAACAAGCGGTAATTTAGGTGCCATAAAAACATCTCTGAAATGGCTGAATTTGATGCCCAGCGCCACACCGAACATAATTACGGAAAGAGTTATATTTACAATAAAACCACTTTCAGCTGTAATACTTAATCTTAGACTGTCAATTAATTCCAGCGCTTCTTTCATGTTGCTTTTTCGTTGATTAGCCGGCAAAAGATAATAAAAGAATTTATTATTCAAATTCCGTCAGTTATTTTCTAGGGTATTTACAGGGTAAAAGTCAGAATAAAGAATAAAGAATAATGATAAAATTATTCATGTTGACACGAAAAGTATTGAATTGCTGTTTATTAAAAAAATAATTTTAATCAAACAGATAGATAAATATTTTTATCTCAATGTTAATACTTTGGTATTCAGTCCAAATCCATTTCTAACCCAAATTTGGTATGCATGGCAACCATTTTAAAAGATTGGCTCAAGACAAATAAAAATATTTTTCTACTTTCATGGC
This sequence comes from uncultured Bacteroidales bacterium, assembly GCA_964592225.1. GTDB lineage: Bacteria > Bacteroidota > Bacteroidia > Bacteroidales > UBA10428 > UBA10428. Next base: position 24,762 of record CAZQCO010000007.1, on the reverse strand, counting down.
AGTCTAACCATTAACTTTAATTCTTAATAAAAATGAATAAAATTGAAGCTCAATTTCAACAGGTTTTGCCTCAACAACTTACAAATAATTTTATACAATCAATCGGGAATGAATGGATGCTTATCACTGCCGGAACGGAAGAAAAATTTAACACGATGACAGCCAGTTGGGGAGCTGTTGGTGTACTCTGGAACAAGCCAATTGCCATTTGTTTTATCAGACCAACACGATATACATTCGAATTTGCCAATCGCTCCGAGATATTTACATTAAGTTTTTTTAATGAAAGTGATAAGCCAATTCTTGAATTTTGTGGTTCGAGGTCGGGGAGAAGAGTAAATAAAATCCAGGAGACTGGTTTGAAACCCTTGATAACTAAATACAATGGGATAAGTTTTGAGCAGGTACGCTTATGTATTGAGTGCAGAAAAGTATATTATGATGATTTAAAACCTGATCATTTTCTTGACCTCAAAACAGATAATAATAATTACCCTAAAAAAGATTATCACAGGATGTTCATCGGTGAAATA
>CAZQCO010000007.1:0-24129 GCA_964592225.1 uncultured Bacteroidales bacterium | reverse complement strand
AAAGGAACAGGATAAACACCAATTTCTGCTTCACTATTAATATCAATAGATCCAACGGGTTCTTCCAATGTAGTAAAGTTCGCCGGATTGTTTTCTGCAGCATCAGTCGAATAAATTTCATTTCCCTCAGTACCATAGAATTCCAGAACAGCAACCCGGTACTCTGTTTCCGATGTCAACCCGGAAATATTGACAGTATCACCGGTACCATTGTATACGCAATACCATCCTGATGCTTCGGAGCCGCTGCCGAATGCACTGTTTGCTGTATAAGTAGTACCATTTAAAGGTGCCGGACTTCCCGAATTACCCTCTTTAATAAATACAATACGTTTCGGGGAAGGATCACCGCTGTAATATACCACGCTACCGTTAGTAGCAATCCAAATATTACCGCTGAAGTCCTTCTTGATATCATTGACTCTATTATCGACCAATTCCAAATCCCATCCGGCTCCCATTCCTTTATTCCAGCCAATTCCAGCGATTGTGGCTTCACTGGAAACTAAAATATTGGAGGATTGTTCTCCTCCGGGAGTTTTAATCCATCCGTTTGTAGTCTTTACTGAAACTCCTTGATCTGTTCCAAACCATACATTACCAATATCGTCGACTTCGATAGCTGTTACATTATTACCAACTAATCCGGAATCGATAGGGTAATAGGTCCAGAATTGTTTGGTCATATTGCCTTCGTGGCGGAAAGCTCCTTCAGGAGTTCCAAACCACTGAGTGGTATCACAAATAGTGACTGAATTAACCGTGTTCGAAAACAATGCAGTCCACTGCATGCCGTATGCTGAAGCACCTGTAAATCCATCTATCAAATCAAAATCAAAGCGCAATACACCATCACCATCAGTAGCAATAAATGCCGTACTATCTTTTTCGTATGAACCGATAGCTGTTATCGTAATATCGGCAAACGATCCCCAATTATGATCTTCATCCATATACTCAGTAGTATCGTACCAGTCAGAACCACAATAAATGCTTAATCCATCAGGAGTTCCTGCCCAGCGGTTATGACGAATGTCTACACCAACAGCTACTATATCATTGCTAAGTATACCACTGTTACCGGTAGTATAGGTAGTTGCAGATGTTACTCCATCGATATCAAAACCCATAACAGATAGACCGCCTTCCGTTGCAGCCCAAATCTCATGACCGTATGCAGTTCTTTCATAGGCCAGATCCCTGATATTATTATCTAATAAATGGTTATCGGTAGTGATTGAAGTCCAGGCAAAACCATCATATCGTGATATCCCCTTATTGGTACCGAACCATTTAACATCAAATGAGTCAACATAAACGGAAATAACTGTATCACTAAGTAAATCACTGTTATCAGTAGTAAAATAATTTGAGCCTGCAAATAACTTAATTAATTCAATTCCATCGCCTGTACCTAAGTTCCTTGTATACTTCTTTTCGATCGCATTATTCCAGTGTTCATGGGTTCCCATACTGGTGAGAATAGATCCGTCATCTTCCGGGTCATACTCTAAGCCGATAGGCCAGTTAGTGGGATCGGCAGCCTGGTGCAGGTAATCGTCGGTTCCATTAAAATGAGAAAACGGGCCGCTGTTGTCTGACCAGGTTCCTCCCTCCTCAGGATGCAGTGTTTCAGATTGATCGATATCGAATTCCTCGTATAGAAAATCGTAACCTACCGATTCGATCGCAACAGGATCCTGTGACAAAAACAGGGACGATGGCCAATCATCGTTAAACGGAGTCATATGCCATTTAACCGGTGGATGGCCCCAGTTTACAGAACCCCAGATACCATCGACCAGATAGAGGATCGTTTTTCCTCCAAGATCTTCATGACCCATAATATCAACAAAACAACGATATACACCATAATCTCCATTGATAACATCTGAGGTTTCAGGAGCCGGCAAAGATGGGTGTAAATGCCAGGCACCGTTGGTATATGCACCTATTGAGCCAAAATGATTTTTACAACATAAGGATATTCCAGCCCTGTGATGTTTTTTGAAAATCGGGATATTGATCAGATAACTGGCATCGAGATAGGCCTGGGGTAACTGGTCATCAAAACTTCCATCACTCCCGTGAAACACCGGATCAACAGATGGTGTTGCATAGGTCAGCCCCGATCCTGATCCCCAATATGTAACATTGGGGAATGTTCCATGACATTTATTATAAGTAGCAGAGTTCATTGAACAATTAGGATCACCAATGCTGATATCGGCTTGTGCAACACCCACAACATTTACCAATTGATCCAGTATGGTAAAACATATCTGCGGAGAAGTATTAATATTCGGATCCTGCGGATAATTATTGATCCCGTTCAGGTTTATTTTTATAGCTATTTTTTCACCCGGGGTATATCCGATATTGCCTCTTACATGATTTCTGTTGTAATAATGAAAAACAGAATCCCAGGCGACGGCATCCGAAGTAGTTCCGGTTAACTGCTGAATACCTGATGAAAACATATCAGATACTACTTCCTGATCGGTGTTGGAATCCAAATACCAGTAATCGCCCGATCCATTTGTGCAATTTTCATCTGTAGCATCGGGATCATGAGCCCATACCACCCTGCCCGGATATATACCTTTGCCAACACCAATTGGTTCGTTGCCTGTCTGAGGAGGCTGAGGATCATTATCGGCAGCTAAAATAGTGGCAGTAGTACTAACAATAGTCCAGGCGCCAGCAACCAGACCCACTAGAACAAACACAGCTGCCAGCAGGTATCTCGCCTGGTACATTCGTTGACGGGCTTTTTTAAATAAAAATGTAACACTTGTAATTCCCAACAGGTAAATCACAAAAGATGATGCTATTGGGGCTGCAGCCTTCATACAGGGATAGGCGGCACGACTGGGTTTTGGTATAACCCTAATAAGGAACCATATCAATGATCCCAAACCCAGAACAAAAAATGTTATTTTAGAAGTAATCCTGGTCTTAATCAGAAAATCAACCAGTTTCTTAAATCGATTAAACGAATTTATTTGTCTCATTTTTGTGATTTTAAGCTTATTTATCAAAGTCTATAATTTACTAAAGAACATGTAATATAAAAAATGTCCATATATAATTCTGTAAAAGATCAATAGAAGTAAGTTCGATTGTACGTCATATATGCGCTAGGGTTGCCTAAAATAGGGAATTTAATATAAAAATTCAAAGAATAAGATGATTATTATAATATAGTTAATCTAATTTCCTGAAAGTAAGAATCTCAAACAATATTGAATAGAGAATCCTTATCACGAAAGCTACCTAATAATCAGTTGCTTCACTCTCGATTGTTTGATACCAATTGGAAAGCAATGCGAGCATATTGCTAAATGTCTGCATTGCCTCCAGTGTACCATCCGATATTTCTTTCTTCTGAAGACGTAATAGTAATAGAGCGTACAAGCCGGTTAAACAGCTATCTATCTCATTCCGGGAATTCTTGTTGAGCTTATTCTCAAATGCCTGAATATTGGGAAGTGCAATTAAATAGAGTTCAAGATAATTTTTATCCTTTTTTTCCTCAAGAAGCCATTTATGGAGTTTATACAAATTATCGACAAGGGTTTTAAGTAAGCTCAGGTGTCCCCACTTTTTTATTTTTTCCTGATGCATCATCACAATTAAATTAGCATACCAATCCCGGACTTCACCCTTGATATTTTCCGATACTTTAAATTGATCGATAATGCGTTTCTCAATGAGCGAAATATCGAATTCACATGCCCTTATTGTATCTTCGACCTGGTACATATAGAGCAAATATTCAATAATGTTTTGCTTCAGCTTTTCTCTGGCTATCAACATATAATCTCAGGTATTCAGGTTTTCCTTTAAGTCATCAATTTGTCTGCGATCCTTTTTTGTCGGCCGACCTGTCCCTCTGTCACGTTGTATAAAAAATGTTTCTTTGATCTTCAGTTTATTCATTTCTTCCACAGAAGTCTGATCATCGAAATAATCAGGAACAAGTTTAGCCGGCAATCTCTTTTCTGTCAGTTGCTTTACAGCAAAATTATATAGTACAGGTAACTTCCGGACAGTAACCTGATCTCCCTCCCTGATCTCTTTCGATGGCTTAGCAGTTAATCCATTCACCAGAATATGACCCCTTTTACATGCATCGGTAGCGATCGAACGGGTTTTATAAATCCTCACTGCCCACAACCATTTATCAAGCCTTACCATATTCAATTTATATCTACAAAGTAGGTAAAATCTCCATTAATGTGCAACTTCACTGCATAGAGTATTTTTACAAACTGTTAACATTTCATGAAATTTATCATACTGCCTGAAAATAGAAATCACTAATTTGTTCCGATAAAAAACTGCAAATTAAAGCTCATCCCGATATGAATATAGAAAAACTAATGCAGGAACTTGAATTTCGAAATCCTGGCGAGCATGAGTACTTACAGGCCGTACATGAAGTATTGGTTTCAATTGCCGACATTTATAATGAAAATCCTCATTTCAAAACAGCCGGAATAATCGAAAGGCTAATTGAACCCGACCGGGTTATTAGTTTTAAAGTGCCCTGGACGGACGATGAAGGAAAAGTACATGTTAATCGTGGTTACAGAGTTCAGTTTAATAATGCAATTGGCCCTTATAAAGGTGGATTACGTTTTCACCCCAGTGTAAATCTGAGCATTTTGAAATTCCTGGGATTCGAACAGATATTTAAAAATGCACTTACTACACTTCCTATGGGAGGCGGTAAAGGCGGTTCGGATTTTCAACCCAAAGGGAAATCAAATACTGAAATTATGCGATTCTGTCAATCGTTCATGCTGGAACTTTGGAGAATAATCGGATCTGAAACAGATGTTCCGGCAGGCGATATTGGTGTGGGTTCACGAGAAATTGGTTACCTGTTTGGAATGTACAAGAAGCTTACTCATGAATTCAAGGGTATACTCACGGGAAAGGGGTTAAATTGGGGTGGAAGCCTAATCAGACCTGAAGCCACAGGCTTCGGAGTTGTATACTTTACCAAAGAAATGTTGGCTACCCAAAAAGAGAAACTTGAAGAAAAAACAGTGGCGCTTTCTGGTTTTGGTAATGTAGCCTGGGGAGTTGTTACAAAACTTAATCAGTTGGGAGCAAAGGTTATCACCCTATCAGGACCTGATGGCTTCATATACGATGAACAAGGAATAAAGGGCGAAAAGATCGATTTTATGCTTGAATTAAGGGCCAGTAATGAAGATATTGTGGAGCCCTATGCACATGAATTTCCGGAGGCACAGTTTATTCCTGACAAGCATCCATGGGAAGTAAAATGTGATATAGCTATCCCTTGCGCTACTGAAAATGAGCTAGATGCAAAGGATGCACAAACTTTAACTACAAACGGGTGTATTTGTGTGTGTGAGGGAGCCAATATGCCTTGTACACCCGAAGCTATTAGTATTCTGCAACAAAACCACATTCTATACTGTCCGGGTAAGGCTGCTAATGCAGGTGGGGTGGCTACTTCAGGCCTTGAGATGACCCAAAATGCAATGAAACTTCACTGGCCAAAGGATGAAGTTGATCATCGCCTTCACCAGATAATGGAATCGATTCATGAGGCTTGCAGATATTATGGCAAACAACCCGATGGTTATGTAGATTATGTTAAAGGAGCCAATATTGCAGGATTTCTTAAGGTAGCCAATGCTATGGTTGATCAGGGAATTGTTTAGCCAAAAAAGAATTAAAACAACTGCAATAATAACTGTTTCATTTCATCATAATTTGTAGCTACCGGAAAATCGGGATAATCATCGACAACATTTTGCGGAGGTTTGTAAAGAAACGCCTTTTCTGCTTCCTGAAGCATAGAAATATCGTTATAGGAATCGCCAAAGGCAATTACTGAATAATTCAGTGATTTTAATGCTTTGATAACTTGTCGCTTCGGGTCCTTTTGACGAAGCTTATATCCGGTAATCCTGTTATTCTCATCCACTTCAAGCGAGTGGCAAAAAAGTAAAGGGTAATCTAACTGACGCAAAAGTGGATCGGCAAATTCGGTAAATGTATCGGATACAATAACCATACGTGTAACGGATTTAATCCAATCCAGCATCTCTTTTGCCTCTTCGAGAGGCTTTAGTGTGCTTATTACTTCCTGTATATCCTTAAGTTTAAGATTGTGTTTATCAAGAATTTTAAGACGGTATTGCATTAATTCATCATAATCTTTGATATCTCGTGTAGTTAGTTTTAACTCTTCAATACCGGTTTTTTTTGAAACATTGATCCAAATTTCGGGAATCCAAACGCCTTCGAAATCGCAACATACAATATGCATGGTTGAAAGTACTTTTTCTGTTATGAGTAATTTTTCTTCAGTAATTGCTTAAAAATACTATAATTATTTTCGATTCGAACAAATTGCTCTTCTTTATCTTCAAGTCCTTTCATGCTATCAGGTAATTCGGGATCGATACCCAGCACATTTTGTATTTCCTTAGGAAATTTTGCCGGGTGTGCTGTCTCCAAACACACTGAAACCTGTGAGGAATTATTATCCTCAGGCGACAGAGAAAAAAATCGTTGCAAGCCCGTCCATCCTACCGAACCATGGGGTTCGAGTAAAACCTTATGCCGGTTATACACTCTCTTTATCATTTCCAGCGTTTCATCATCAGAAATACTGATGGTAAACATATCCTGCTTCATGGCTTCCATATCAGGCATTTTAATAACTTCCCCCTTTTCGTTCATTACACCGCCATAAAGTGCTACCACACGAGCCATATTACTGGGGTGCCCTACATTCATGGCACTGGATATACAATTCAGGGAAGGTATTATAGTTTTATAGTTACCTGTTTTAAAATATTCCGGTACCTCATCATTCTCGTTGGTGGTTACAATAAATTTCTTTACAGGGAGCCCCATTTTAAGGGCAATAAGTCCCCCCATAAGATCACCAAAATTGCCTGAAGGAACCGAGAAAATGATAGTATCGTTGTTCTTAATATTGCATAGCCGGGAATATGCATATAGGTAGTACATACTTTGTGGTATCAGCCGTCCGATATTTATTGAATTGGCCGAAGAAAGGTTCAGGTATTCCAGCTCAGGATCATTAAACGCTTTTTTTACCAGGGCCTGACAGTCATCGAATTTTGCATCGAGGGCAACTATTTGAACATTTTTATGCAGGGTTGTCATTTGTTTTCGCTGCCGGTCAGTCACTTCTGCTTCGGGAAACAGAATTACCACATTAATATTCTGCAAGCCATAAAAAGCATTGGCAATGGCACTTCCTGTGTCGCCCGAAGTAGCTGTAAGAATAAGTAAACTGCGGTTGTCTTTATTTAAAAAATATTGCATGAGCCGCCCCATAATCCGAGCGGCAAAATCCTTAAACGAAGCTGTCGGCCCCTGATCGAGCCTCATGATATATTTCTTCTCATACACATTTTCCAGCGGGACATCGAAATTATACGCATCCCGGGTTATGGCCAATAATTCATCGTCGGTAATGATATCATGTAAGAATTTGCGGGCTACACTGAACGCAATCTCATAATACGATTTGTCTGAAAAACTTTTAATCTCCTCTTTGGATAGTTGAGGTATCGATTCGGGCATATATAAGCCACCATCGGGTGCAAGACCTTTCAAAAGGGCATTACGAAAAGAAACACTTCCGGCTTTAAGATTGGTAGAGTAGTACAAAATCTTCGACATACATCTCGTATTTTAGTGCCATGAATTAATTACAGATGTCTTCAAATTTATGAAATGATTCCTGTTAAATACCTGCAAAATGTATTTTGTAAGATTATAATTCTGTATAAAAATGATTATAAAGTTCTATGCACTTTGCGTAGGAATCTCGCGATCTACTTTTTTTATCAATCCCTGTAACACTGTTCCGGGCCCCACTTCGGTAAAGGATGTAGCACCATCAGCAAGCATATTTTTAATGGTTTGAGTCCACTTCACAGGTGAAGTCAGCTGAAGCTTTAAATTTGCCTTTATCATTTCAGGATCGGAAACTGAAGTAGCCGTAACATTTTGGTATACAGGACAAATAGGGATATTAATTTTTGTACTGTCAATAGCATTTCCCAGTTCAATTTTTGCCGGCTCCATCAATGGAGAGTGAAATGCTCCTCCTACAGAAAGTTTTATAGCTCGCTTTGCTCCCATCGTCGATAAACTTTCAATAGCCAGATCAATACCTTTTATCGATCCTGAAATTACAACCTGTCCGGGACTGTTATAATTTGCAGGTACTACAATTTCAGCGATTTCACTACACACTTTTTCAATAACACTATCATCCAGTCCTATTATAGCTGCCATAGTAGAAGGTTCAACCTCGCAGGCCTTCTGCATAGCCTGAGCTCTTTTTGAAACCAGTATCAGACCATCTTCGAATGATAAAGCTTCATTGGCCACCAATGCCGAGAATTCCCCGAGTGAATGTCCGGCTACCATTTCAGGTTGAAAATCATGGCCTAAGGATTTTGCCAGAATTATAGAGTGTAAAAATATGGCTGGTTGAGTAACTTTAGTTTGTTTCAAATCTTCATCGCACCCGTCGAACATAAGGTCAGTTATCCTGAATCCTAAAATCTCATTTGCCCTTTCAAACAATTCTTTTGCTTCAACTGAATTCTCATAAAGTTCCTTACCCATGCCGACAAACTGTGCTCCCTGACCGGGAAATACATATGCTTTCATAAATCATTTATTGATAATCAGCAGCAAAGGTAATAATTTGATTGTATGTTCAAAGCGGGTAAAATTGCCCTGTTATTTAACTGATAACTATGAAATTTTGGCTCCAACTAAATGAATAAACTCTTCTCTGGTTTTTGGATTATTCATAAAGGCTCCGGTAAAAGCGCTGGTAGTAGCTTTTGAATTCTGATTACGAACACCACGCATTACCATGCAAAGGTGTTTAGCCTCAATAACTACGGCTACTCCCATTGGATTGAGTGTCTCTTGTATACAGTCACGAATTTGTACCGTTAATCGCTCCTGTACCTGCAGACGTCTTGAGAAAGCTTCTACTACCCGGATAATTTTACTTAATCCTGTAATGTAACCATTTGGAATATAAGCAACATGTGCTTTGCCGAAAAAAGGAATCATATGATGCTCACAGAGTGAGTATAATTCAATATCCTTTACCAATACCATTTGCCTGTAATCTTCTTTAAAACGGGCACTTTTCAGAATTTTTTCAGGATCGATCCGGTACCCGTGCAAAAGATACTGCATGGAACGGGCAACTCTGCGGGGTGTATTTATAAGACCGTCTCTCTCGAGATCCTGATCCAGAGTTATCAGGACATCTTTATAAAGTTTCTCAAGCTTTGCAGTGGTCTTTGAATTCAAATTCTCAGGCATTTCAAAGCCTTCATTATACTCAGTACTATGAAAAAATTCCTCGGAAGCCATTTTTGTTTATTTTTGAATGCCGGAATACATCTTAATTTCAGCGCAAATTGTTTAACTTTAATTTCAAGACATCATCAAAGATAAAAACAAAAAGTATAACCCTTCTTAATTTTAGGAATATTGAGAATACTAATAGTCGCCGCTTCGAACCGTGAAGTATTGGATTTTACAAACAAACTGAAATTTGTCCATCAGATTGAACCACATTACTGCAGCTATAAATACGGAGATATGCAACTTGATATTTTGCTTACCGGCTATGGAAGTGTCTTTACCTGTTATCAGCTTACACGAGCGTTGAGCATGATCAATTACGATCTGTCGATAAATATTGGCTTGGCAGGAAGTTTCGACCATTTTCTCGAACAGGGCTTCGTTGTTAATGTAATTCAGGAACAGTTTGCCGATCTTGGATGGGAACAAAAAAACAAAATTTATACGCTGTTTGAAGAGGAATTAATGGACGAGAATGAGTTCCCTTTTTCCGAAGGAATACTCAATAGCCTTGGTAATTTTGAAATTGATGAAGTGGAATCCTTAATTCCGGTAAAGGGAATTACTTTGAATACTTTATACTCCAATCCGAAACAAATTAATATGCTTCGTGACAAATATTCTCCTGAAATAGAAACTATGAATGGTGCGGCATTTTTTTATGTATGCCTGTCAGAAAAAGTGCCTTTTCTACAGATCAGAGCCATATCTAACTTTGTAGAAATAAGAAGAATTGAAAACTGGAATATCCCCTCTGCCCTTAATAACCTCACAGGATCGCTTATACATATCCTTGACGAATTACGGATTGATTAATACATACTATTTGATTGCCTCTATAAGTTTCTTTCTTCATGATATTATATAAATTTACCGACATCCTTATAAAGGAACAGATAATATAATTTCCAACTTAAAAAATTAAGATTAAATGATCGTAATTACAGGTGCTGCAGGCTTTATTGGCAGTAATATGGTATCGAAACTAAATGAAGAGGGTTATGACGAACTCATTCTGGTAGATGATTTTTCGAACGAAATAAAAAATAAAAACCTGGAAAATAAATCCTTTTCGGAAAAAATAGATCGTGAAGTATTTTATAACTGGATCAAAGAGAAACATCCCCCAATTGAATTTATTCTTCATATAGGAGCCCGGACTGATACTGCTGAGTTTGATAAAAAAATATTTGATAAGCTCAATCTCGATTATTCAAAAAAAATGTGGGAATTATGCTCAAAATCCCAAATCCCTTTAATCTATGCTTCTTCAGCTGCAACCTATGGCATGGGCGAATTCGGTTATAACGATGATCATAACATTATAAAGAAACTCAAACCTCTGAATCCTTACGGAGAATCGAAAAATGATTTCGATAAATGGGTCCTGGATCAGTCCGGTCAACCTCCATTCTGGGCCGGTATGAAATTCTTTAATGTATATGGTCCCAACGAGTACCATAAAGGAAGAATGGCCTCTGTTATATTTCATGCCTACCACCAAATACTTGAAACCGGGAAAATGAAATTATTCCGTTCGCATAATCCCGATTTTAAAGACGGTGAACAAAAGCGCGATTTCATTTACAGTAAGGATGTGGTTGATGTTTTGTTCTTTTTCATGACGAATGTATCAGAATCGGGAATCTATAACCTGGGCACTGGAAAAGCCCGTACATTTCTCGATCTGACAAAAGCAACCTTCCGGTCTATGGGCTGTGATGAAAAAATTGAATTTATCGATACCCCTGTCGACATCCGTGATAAATACCAGTACTATACACAAGCCAGTATGGAAAAACTGTCTGAAGCGGGATATGTATTACCTTTCTCAACATTGGAGCAGGGAATAGATGATTATGTTAAATATTTCCTTCTGCAGGATAAGTACAAATGATTAATTATCAATTCTTCATCGGGTTTGAATTTTAGGATATAAAGCCGGATTTTAGTAATATTGTACATATCACCTAAATCAAAAGTATAAATCATGGAGCAAGCTTACAAGTATATTAAGCGTTTATTAGCCTTTCTTTTCTGTATTTTTCTTTACTTCTTTTCTTTTCAATATATACCCTCTTTTATTAGTGTACCTCTGCTGCTTTTAACTTTCTCCATCTTACATAGCCGTATTACCAACGAAAAGCCTCCGCACCTTTTCGCCTTTTACCGTACCGATAGCTACTTTAAAAAAGGAGGCCTTCGCGATCTGATACGCATATTTGTAACTCTTTTCGGCTTTATCTATGATGTTATTATCTGGACCGTATGGGGTATTTACCTGGTTTTCATATTGTTTATCGATATCCTGGATCTTTTAAAAACCATCGTCTATTGGATAATTCATGCCTTACTTTGGGTATTCCGCCAATATATTCCATTTATTATCTTTTTGTATAAGGTTTTCATACATTATGTTATCCGCTGGTGTTGGTGGCTCTATCAGATTTCTTATTATAATATCCGTTATGCATACAATAAAAATTGCTACAGAGTGGCTTTATGGGGCACACTACAAGCTACAGTTATTGTTTTTGTTTTTTACTATCTGGAAGTCGTGCTGCTCGATATTCCCGGAATAACACTCATTGGAGTTATTATTGCTCTGCTTCCTCTGTCATGGAGCTTCGGTGAAATTGCTACCATAAGGGTTCAGAAACTGGAAAATGAGCCTTTCAAATCTGTGAAACTCAAGTTCCTGAATGGTATTGAATCGGTGCGCAGTATACTGTTTTATATTACGCTGTTTGTTATCCTGTTACTGGCCCAGCTAGGTATGAACCTGCTTGGCTGGATACCAAAATCGGGAGTAGTTATTGTCGGAATTCTTTTTAATATCAACACTTTTATAAGCTTAATACTGCTTTTTATTTCCGTATTAAATGTACTTGGCGTAATTATTATCCCTTCCTACAGACTCTATACGCCATTTAGCGAACTCAAAGTTTCAGACACGGTCGATTTATTAAAGACGATACTTAGAAAGTTCTTACAATATTTCATTATCACAGTTCCAAAGCTTATTTTTTCAATGATTATAATTGTTATCCCTCTGGTTGTGATGATATTAGTAGGGACACTTACCTATAACCTGAAGAATGGAGTTATTGATATAAAAATAAATCGTCTTAAAACTGAACAGGCGTCTACCGATGATATGGTCACTGCCTATACATTTGGCAAAAGAGTTGAGCACCTGGAATATCTTAAGCAATTCCCCTTAGAGCTTTCTCAGGAAATTAATCATCGGAAAATTCTGAATAACGAATTAATCTTGTCCAGGGAAGATTTGAAATCGGAACAGGAAGAATTTTTAAAAAACAGTGAAGACTATAAGAACAGAATATCCCAGTTGCAACTGGATATTGATGAGATGACCGGACTGAATCGTCCCGCCGCAACAATCGACCTTCTCACTACGCAAAAAAGTCAGTTACAGGAAAAATACCGCGTCTATGAATATTCTCAGCAAGTGGAAATAGGTAAGCTCCAAACCGATATAGAATATCTCGACCTCAAAAGAAAACAATTTCCAGTTTTATTCTTCTTCGGTGGACTCTGGTTAGCTATTTTCGGTGGAATGGTACTTGCCTTCATTGTTGCCTATTTTGGAAATGTATACCATCAGGTTTATATATTTCGAAATGATAATGAGCAAAGTGAATGGATGAAAGTTATTGAACAGATCCGGGCAAAGGATACAAAACAACCTCTTCTTGGTGCCTCACTCTTTATTATTACCGGATTGCTGTTTTATCTTTTGCTCGTAAAAATGAAAATGCTAACTTCTCTTATAACTGTCTTTTCCGGAATATTTCTTTAAGAAGCGGCTAGAATTTTGACTGTCTGATCTCCCCCATGCTCGATGACCTGCTATCAATTATCGAGGGATTTCCTCTGTATATAATATCTGCTGCACTTGAAGCATCAAAATGAGCATCTCCCAGAATTGTGATCCGTACATCGGATGCACTTGATGCGAATACATCTCCCTTTTTGGCTGAAAAATCGAATCCATAAATATCCGAAGCACTATTTGCGGTAATATTCAGATAGTCTGCTTTACCTTCAAGAAATATATCACAACCACTGCTACCATTTACCATTAAGGAGTTAAAATGTCCTATTATTCTTGCATCGGCTCCGGTACATGCCGAAAGTGAAAACTCATCACACACTATTGTATCACTGCTCATTACGGAAGCTTTAGTTGAAGCCTCAATTTTACAAAATTGGTTTCCGTAAACCCTGACTTCTTTGGAACGGGCTATCCGGATATATTTGTCAGTAGATATTCTTAATAATCCGTTATCAACTGAAATGTTTATAACATCATGAAGGTTTTCATCGGCTTCCAGTACAACCATTGTACTGTCGGATGGAATTAATAGTAAATCTATTCTATCGGATACTATAATATGAGTAACGGTATCAGTACTTACCTCTATTGTCCTTACCTTTCCATTACCTGATATAGAATCGTGGTATTTCATGCCACACGAAGCGGCAACAAGACTAATTATTAAAATCCCGGTTATTTTCATTTTTTTATTCTTTTTTTCTGAATCAAAACTATGTATTTTAAAAAATTAGATCAATTAAAAATCGGTAAAGAGAAGAATTAAGCAGGTGAGTACATTAAAATTTTAAGCAAATTTATAGCTATCATTTAGAACAGTTGGTAGTAAATGAAAAGACAACATTTGGAATTTCAATGCAACCTATGACAAATTATTGTCAGCCTTTGGAAAAAAGTTTTTCAATAGGAAATTCTTCCTAATAAAGATTTACCGCTGTACTGCCTCCCGATTTAATTTCAAAAGTCCGGTTGATGGTATACAGTATTTGCCTGGCATTTTGTGCCCTGAATACAATCCTGTAATCACCCGGCTGAAGCACCAGCATCTCATTTTTTACATTGGGATCGAGATTACAAACCCATTGTTCTTCTTTCTTACTCTTGCGGACATAAATAGAACCATATCCGGAAGCTGATTTAATCAGGTTCAGAATTCCGGGTCGTGGAATAGTTACTGTTGTCACAGTGCTTTGATTTATTTTCACTCCTTCAATATACAATCGGGGTAAGATAGGTAGCTCCAGATCGTACTTGCCTACAAGGTATTTTTCCTGTTTATTTATTTCCTGAACATTTAGTGTTTGCATATTGTCCGCTTTACGAACAATATATTGTAAATCCCGATACTGGTTACTGCCTTCTACGCGCACTTCCAGCGTACCTTGAGGGCAATCGGCCGCTATCACGGTATGTTTCCCTACATGTACCCTGAAACTATCTACTTCCACAGGGGGAATAGTATTGACACGAAGCCTGTAGGTCACCAGATGATCCAATACCAGTGTATCAGGCACTCCCCTGTTATTCATCGTATGAATATAATTGTACATGATCTTCCCGGAAAAATAATCATAGAAAGTCATATTCACATTTGTTTCGGTCGGATTCCCTTTAATATCCAGTAAATTGACCTGGGCTGTTGTTGAATTTAATGCCTGAGAAATTACGACTTCCATCACTTCGGAAAATCTCTCTTCATCGGCAGCATTATAGTAATGCCCGATACATTCGAAGGTTTTACGAAATCCTTCATCTATACCAATACCTATAACGAAAGGTTTGAGAACTATGCCCTGTCTCTGTAACTCAAGCGATACTGCGCAGGGATCGCCATCGCAAGCTTCAATTCCATCGGTTATCAGAATGATTATATTTCTGCAATTGTTGCAATCTGCAGGAAAATCCTTTGCCCCAAGCTCAAGGGAATGCGCTATCGGTGTTGTCCCCATAGGATTGAGAAACCTCAACTCCTGGCGAATCTGGGAGGCATTGCCTTTACCAAATGGTACTTCAAGACGTGTATCGTTGCAATCCTGAGGAGGAACCGGTTTCTGATGACCATAAACTCTCAGGGCCATTTCAACGTTATCAAGGCCTTCAAGGCTGTCGATGATACTAATCAGAGTTTTCCGCGCTATATGAATTTTACGGTCGCTTTCCCAAAAGGCCAGCATACTTTGCGAAGCATCAAAAATGAACAATATTCGTGTATTGGGAGGTACATATTTTGACGGCGTTGTATATTGTGCATGTAGTGTAACATGTAATAATAAAATTATTGCAGAAAAAAATACTATACTGACAGTTCTCATTTTTCTTAATCGTTTAGTTACATAACGTACAAATGGCCTGTACATTATGTGACAGAAAGATAAATATAATAAACCTGTATAAACAGGTAATTACGAAGGCTTTTATGAACATACCATCTGTTTCAATGGCCCAGATACCTTGATTATTCCTGATCCGGGGATTGTAGATAAGTAATTCCATTCCTATAGAAATTACGGCAGATTAAGTGTATTTTTACGCGAGACGAAACAGATATATTAAAATGGCTTTACAGTGTGGGATCATTGGCATTACAAATGTGGGTAAAACAACCCTTTTTAATTGTATTTCCAATACAAAAGGCGAAACAACCAGTTACGCTTTCAGTACAAATAAGTCAAATATTGGAATAGTTACGGTTCCTGATCCGAGACTGTATGAACTTGAAAAATTTCAACCCACCGAGAAGATTGTCCCTGCCACTGTCGATATTGTCGATATTCCGGGATTAACAAAAGGGGCAAACCAGGGTGAAGGCGTTGGTAATAAGTTTCTTGGCGATATACGTAATACCGATGCATTGATTCATGTACTGCGTTGCTTCGACGATGATTCATTGCCCCATGTCGATGGATCGGTCGATCCGGTCCGTGATATCGAAACTATTGATTTCGAACTTCAGGTTAAGGATCTTGAGTCGGTTGAAAAAAAGCTGCAACGTATCGACAAACTGGTAAAAGTAGGTGACAAAGACGCAAAAATTAGTCTCGAGGTACTACAGCGTGTAAAAGATTATATTGAAAACTTTAATAACGTCCGTGATCTTGATCTTTCAGAGAATGAAGAAAAATATATTTCGGATCTTTTTCTTCTGACCATGAAACCCGTACTCTATGTTTGTAATGTCGACGAGGCATCAGCTTTACATGGAAATACCTATGTAAATAAAGTAAAAGAATGCCTGGCCGATAAAAATACGGAAATACTTGTTATTGCCGGGAAGCTTGAGTCAGAAATTGCAGAATTTGAAAACATGGAAGACAGAAACGCATTTCTTGAAGCTTCAGGCCTGACTGAACCCGGTATTAATAAATTGGTGCGTTCTGCATACAATTTGCTTAATCTTCAATCGTTTTTTACCGTAGGTCCGAAAGAGATCAGAGCCTGGACCATTAAGAAAGGAATGACTGCTCCGCTGGCAGCCGGAGTTATTCACAGCGATCTTGAGCGAGGTTTTATCAGGGCCGAAGTGATGAAATATAAGGACTTCATCGAACTAGGATCTGAGCATGAATGCAAACTCAAGGGTAAATTGCTGGTAGAAGGTAAAAACTATATCGTTGAAGATGGAGATATTTTGCATATCCGGTTCAATGTTTAAAAAACTTGATGGATATTTCCGTTTACTATTATTATGGATGCATTATTTGAGACTTTATTCAGATCATACAGAAACCACTCAGAATTCTCATATATATGAAAAATAAAAAAATTATTCTCTATACCATTCTCTGCATACTCTCTTTAAATATTCCGGCCCAGGAAACAGCGCGCATACCCTCAGAAAAACCACGACTTATTATGCTATTGCAGATCAGCCAGTTTCGATATGATTATATACCACGCTACTGGGATAAATTATCGGATAACGGTTTTAAGAAACTTATTAATCGTGGGAGCTACTGCGAAAATACCTCCTACAATTACCTATTTTCCGATGTCGGGATTGGAAGCGCTACAATTGCAACCGGAACCAATCCATCACAGCACGGTATTATTGCCCGTTCATGGTATAACAACCTTCAGGATAAGATTATCGATTATATTTACGATGATAAGGTTAATACGGTAGGAGGTGGATTCGATGATGGCAGGTACTCTCCTGCAAATCTTATGACCACAACCTATTGTGATGAAATAAAATTGGCCAGCAATTTCAAATCAAAAGTAATAGGAATATCTCTCGATCCGGCACCTGCTATGTTCTCAACCGGTCACACTGCCGATTGTGCCTATTGGTACAATTTTAAGAGTGGAGCATTCATCTCAAGTTCCTTTTATATCGATTCGCTTCCACAATGGGTTAATGAATTCAACTCAAAGGAATTCTCCGAGATATATCTTAAAAATGAATGGAATACCCTATTGCCTCTTTCCGAATACAATGCCAGTTTGCTCGATAATAATGAATATGAATCAGGCATGTTCGGGCAAGTTGTATTTCCTTATGTATTAAAAGATCTGTCTAAAAAGTTCAGAGGAAAAGAAAAATATGATATCCTCAGGTATACACCTTATGGAAACAACCTTATAAAAGATTTCGCTATCTCAGCCATCGTTAACGAAAATCTCGGACAAAATGAAAATACCGATGTTCTGAGTATCACATTCACCGTTAGTGAATATTTGGGGAACCTTTACGGCCCGCTTTCTGTGGAAATGGAAGATCTGGTCTTAAGGCTTGATAAAGAAATAGAACACCTGCTGGATTTTATTGAAAAGACGCTGGGAAAAGAGAATGTTCTGATTATATTAACTGCCGAGCACGGTATCAGACACCTTCCGGAATACCTTCAGAAAAATAAAATACCTTCAGGTTACTTCAATGCACCGAGTAATATTTCGCTTCTCAAGAGCTATATGAACAACATATACGGAAAGGGCGACTGGATAAAACAATACCATGGCCAACAAATTTTCCTGAACCGGACACTTGTTGAAGATGCTAAACTGAATCTTGGGGAAATGCAAGCCAATGTAGCAAATCTTATGCTTCAGTTTAGCGGAGTTTCCAATACAATGACAGCCACAACACTGCAATCCACAAATTTCACACAAGGTATTTACGCTATCATGCAAAATAGTTATAATCAAAAACGTTCGGGAGATGTAATGCTCAATTTCACTACCGGATGGGCTGAGATGGCTGTAACTAATGAAAATATTGCCGTACCCTATGGTCACGACCGGCGTGTCCCTCTCATCTGGTATGGCTGGAAGATTGGACGTAATTCCATTAAACGTCCCGTCGATCTTACAGACATCGCACCTACAATATGCACATTACTTGAAATATCATATCCGAATTCCACTTCGGGAGAACCAATACTGGAAATAATTGAATGAAAATTTGATCTAATCTGTTTTTTAAATACAATATTTATTTCAACTATCAGTATTATACTAAAAAAGCCGGGAGATAACTATGTATCTCCCAGCTTCCACAAAACTACTAACTAAACCAACTTGGGCAAAAACCGTCTAACCAATTGAATCTATGGGCGTAATTAAGATTGATTGGTTATAATATTTATTAGTTATTACGTCGTAAATAATATTTATGTTGACAATAATAGACAAATCGTTATTAATAATTGACAAACGATTCATTTTACTTTATGAATTTTTACAGATGAAATTTATAAAAAAAAAAGAAGACAATAAAAAAAGATATAAACAACTAGAAATCAAGATAAAAAATCATTTTATGGCTTCTGCGAAAGAGGCAAGCACATCAATATTATTCTCTACCGCATTTCCTACAACAATAATATCGGCTCCTGCTTTTGAAATATCGTATACCTGTTCAGGTTTATTAATACCTCCTCCCACAATTAGGGGAAGAGAGATATTCCTTTTAACCTCCCGGATCAGGTCGGGATGGGCAGGAACACCGGCGCCACTGCCCGATTCAAGATAAATCAGTTTATTACCCATTAGTTCACCAGCCAGGGCTGTTGCAACCACCAGGTCATATTTATCAGAGGGTATAGGTTTTGTATTGCTTATATATTCAACTGAAGAACCATTACCTTCACCTATTAAAATATACCCGGTAGGAATTATTTCCAAACCCGACTTCTTAAGGAATAGCGCAGCAAGAACATGATTGCCTATGAGATAGTCAGCATTCCTGCCGGAAATGAGCGAAAGCAAAAGCACGGCATCGGCTTTATTGGTTAATTGCAATAAACTTCCGGGAAACAGAACAACAGGAATGTCGGTGTGCTTTTTAATGATTTCAACCGTCGAGTCGATCCTGTCGCTAACTAAGCTGCCACCAACCATTATAAGAGAAACCTTCGATTCGTCGGCTGCAAATAGGGTTGCAATGAGCGAGTGTACTGAATATTTGTCAGGATCAATTAAAAGCACCAGCTTCTTACCTGGTTTGCTGAATATATTAAAAACTTTCACGAGCCAATATTTTTACAACAATACACAACAATATAGTTGTTAATCGAAAAATAATTAAGTTGAAATTTATCATGCCAGTATTGATTGTCAACCCAACCAATTACAATACCATAATCACTGGGTTCGAAGGGTTCAATAGTTAGATTTTTCTGAAAACTGATATCCTGTTTATCACATAGTTTATAGAGTGCTTCCTTAGCACACCAGTGTATATAAAGATGGTATCTGCGTTTCTCCGGGTCCTCGGTTATATATTCATCCTCATTAATAAAACGATGCTGAATTTCCGAGATCTTATGCGACATAAACTCCAAATCGAGCCCGACTTTTCTATTCTTGCTAATCATAATTGACGTAAGAGTCCGGGAATGCGATATACTTAGCCTGTAATCGCTCTGATGCAGGTATGGCTTTCTTTGGTTGTTATATACAATTGGGCCACTTGTACCTATCAATTGTTTTAGCAACACTCTGACACTTAAAAATTCGATTTTTCGGGCATCACTGCCAAAACCCATTAAACGTTCTTTCTCGCCGGGAAACAGATGTAATTGCGAGAGTAATTCATCATACGTCTCCTGAATTTCCCAAATACCAAATAAACAATCATCCTGAAATGTTTCCTTGAGGATAAGTGGCATACTAATTTTATTCCCATGAAAAAGACCTGATCAAATGTACAATATCCTCCCGAAAAAATTGTATTGCGGGGGCTAAAGAATCTATATTCGGCTTTAAATTAAAATATAGAGAACCGCTTAGAAAACCTGAAGTACTGTCGGTAATATAGAAATTAACCGAAGAAGCCGCATTCCCTTTTATATCATAAAACAATCCATACACTTTTTGTTCAGGTATATTAATACGTGTCTCAATTATATCATCGGCTTTGATACTATGCTTATATACTATCCGACGGATATCTTCCACATGCGAGGAAAGATTATTGCTGCTCAGCGGTTTATAGGTTAAATAAATTGTAGCCTTGTAATTTTCGAAAACAATGTTATACCAACAGGGTTCGGCAGTTCTTAACTCAGTACTACTAACTTCACCATAGAGTGGGTATTCGAACGAGAAATTACAATCACTCCTGAACAACTCGTATTTTTTTTCCGGAAAATCGATCCGAAAGTAGGCTCTTGGTTTGGGTGAAAGTGGTTCTCTGCAAGCACCAAACATAAAAATTACACCTGCAAGCGCACAATGACTAATAAAAAACCGAATCCTAATAATCATGATATTTCTTTCCAATTGAGCGAATAGTTACTTTTATCTTCTTTATCCGGCGTTTATCAACAGAAATTATAACGAAACCCAGATTTTTATAGGCCAATTTATCATCTTTTGCTGGTATTTCCCCGCGGAGTTCAAGAATTAAACCCGCAAGAGTATCAGCTTCGCCTTTAACGGCATCGAAAAATGTATCATCAATGCCAAGTATCTTATAGAAATCATTCAGTAAGATTTTACCTTCAAAAATGAAATTATGATTATCTATTTTCTCATAGGGAAGTGGTTCATCATCCGATTCATCGGTGATTTCTCCTACAATCTCCTCCAGGATGTCTTCAAGAGTAACAATACCGGAAGTACCCCCATATTCATCCACTACTATGGCCATATGAATACGATTGGTCTGAAATTCTTTCAATAAATCATTAATTTTCTTACTCTCAGGAACAAAATAGGAAGCCCGGATTAATGGTTGCCACTTAAAGCTAGCCGGTTTGCTAAGATATGGCATCAGATCTTTTACATATAAGATTCCCTTGATTTGATCAAAAGTTTCTTCGTAAACCGGAATTCTCGAATATCCCGATTCATTGATTAACATTAGCAATTCACTAAATTTTGTTTTAATCTCTACTGCAACCGTATCGACACGCGAATGCATAATATCGCATACATCGATATTACTAAACTTCACAATTCCTTTCAGGATATTTTTTTCCTGAGTAAGGTCTGATTCCGTCAACTCAAGTGCATCAGACAGATCATCGATTGAAAGATTGCCTGAGTGTTTAGCAAGCCGCTTGTTAACTATCGATGTAGAATAAATAAGAAATGTACTGATTGGCCAGAATATGGCGCTGAAAAACTTTAGCCCTGGTGCAGTTAACCGGGCAAATTGTATGGAGAAACGTTCTGCATATATTTTTGGAAAAATCTCGCTGCAGAAGAGAATTAAAGAGGTAACTGATACTACCTGGATAATGAATTTTATCCACACAGGTCCTGAGAAACTTATAACTGAATTTATTATGAAAGTCGAAAGAACTACAATGCCGACATTAACAAAATTATTTGTTATCAGAATGGTGGCCAGTAAACGATCGGGTACCTGCAAATGATTCAATGCTAACTTACTAAGTCGGCTACGACTATTTTCTAGCAAAGAAACATCTCCCGGGGTTAATGAAAAATAGGCTACTTCACTTCCGGAAATAAAACCGGAAATTGCCAGAAGGATCAACAAAATAAAAAGACTGACAATAACACCTCCATTGAAATATCCAACGGAAATACTTCCTAGAGAAATAGACGCATAGTATAAATCTGATTCCAAACTATTCTACAGTATTAACCAATCAGAAAGGTAAATCGTCGGCACCATCGTTATCACTGGCAAAGTCATCATTCGACTTTGTTTCAGGAGTACTTTCGTTAGCAGTATTTTGTGCAGGGCCTGAATCGTATCCAGCATCCCCCTTTTTGCCTAATAATTGTAAACTATCTGCCACAATTTCGGTAGTATATCTTTTATTTCCATCGCGGTCGTCCCATGCACGGGTACGAATTCGTCCCTCGATGAATACCTGAGTTCCTTTTTTAACATATTTTTCAGCCACTTCAGCCAATCCTCTCCACAAAACAATATTATGCCATTCTGTTTGTGTTACTTTTTCACCCGTACGGTTTGTATAACTTTCCGATGTTGCTAATCTAAAATTAGCGACTGGTGTTCCACTATCGAGATATCTGATCTCAGGGTCGTTTCCAACATAACCCACAAGAATTGCTTTATTAACCGACATATAGATTTTTTTTATTTGTGATAAAAATACAAAATTATTCAAATCTGAAGTATCTGATCTAAATATTATTAATTTATCTCAGTATCCTTTATATAACGCCCGATCAATCTCGGAAAAGGATATTCTTCCAGTTGTGCTTCGTGTATCAGTAGTGTTTTATTGGGAATTGGTGTATGCATTTCAATTTCGATAAACCATGCATGCAGGATCCGATGTGTAAGTTTATGAATATATTCTTTTGAAACTTTTTTCACTACCGGTTTTGTCGATTGAAAGATCCCCTTCCATTTATCGCTATCAATCAATTTGGTCAGGTTACTAATTTTATCTGTTTCTATCATAGGAAATTCATAAAGTAATGCCCAGATATCATTTTGCTTTCTCTGTTTTATATAAAGCTTCTGATTATGACGAATAACCAGATAGTAAAAATATCTATCAATAACTTTTGTTTTTTTTTGTCGTACCGGTAATTCTTCAGCAACTTGCTTCTGAAAGGCATAACATGCTTCGGAAATCGGGCATTCTGTGCATTGCGGATTTCTTGGCAAACAAATTAGAGCTCCA
This sequence comes from uncultured Bacteroidales bacterium, assembly GCA_964592225.1. Taxonomy (GTDB): domain Bacteria; phylum Bacteroidota; class Bacteroidia; order Bacteroidales; family UBA10428; genus UBA10428. The sequence goes on along the minus strand of CAZQCO010000007.1, from coordinate 768 downwards.
AGTTCAATTATTGCCTGATTATGTTTACCGGCGTTTTTATTATCCAAAATTTCTAAGGCAGCTTTTTTGAAATCAGTCTTAGATTTTGCATGGTTAACTGGAGAATATATACCGAAAAAACGAGCCAAAACACGGTATACATTTCCATCGATAGCCGGATAGGGCTTATTGAATGCCAGCGAAGTTATAGCAGCTGCCGTATAATCTCCAATCCCCGGTAATTGCCTGATAGAATTATATTCATTCGGAAACTGTCCATCATATTCATTCATAATGATATTGGCTGCCTTATGCAGATTTCTGGCACGTGTATAGTATCCCAGACCTTGCCAAAGAAGTAACACTTCTTCAATAGATGAAGAAGCCAGTACCTCAATACTCGGGAATTTCTTAATAAATTTTAAATAATAATTCATGCCCTGATTCACCCTTGTCTGCTGTAAAATAATTTCCGATAACCAGATATAATAGGTATTCAAATGCTCACGCCATGGTAAAATTCGCTTGTTGATATCGTACCATCTTACAAGTCGTTGCGAAACATTCATCAGGTAAGGTAGTTATAAATTCAAAACAAATAGCAAATTTAATATAGATGAATTTCGTTTATCGATAGAAATAATTTATATTTGCAACTCATTTTGAATGATACTAATGTAAATAACTGATAATTAAAGATTTTAAAAATGACCAAGGCAGATATCGTAAACGAGATTTCAAAAAACACCGGAATTGAAAAAATTACTGTTCAAAAAACAGTTGAAGCCT
>CAZQCO010000006.1:55408-75931 GCA_964592225.1 uncultured Bacteroidales bacterium | reverse complement strand
GCTGGTAGCATTTAGATACATATAAAAAAAGAATGTCCTGTCATTTAAGTTGGCAGGACATTCTTTTTGTAAATTATATTTGACAACAATTTTCTAATCACTCTGTAAAAAAGGATACCGGTAATCAGTTGGTGGATCAAAATTTTCTTTTATGGTCCGGGGACTTACCCAGCGCATCAGGTTGATCGGAGAGCCGGCTTTATCATTGGTGCCCGATCCCCTGGCCCCGCCAAAAGGTTGCTGCCCCACTACTGCTCCGGTCGGTTTATCATTGATGTAAAAATTTCCGGCTGCAAAGCGTAAAATTTTATCTGCCAGCACCACGGCAACCCTATCCTTAGCGAACACTGCACCTGTAAGCGCATAGATAGATGTCTGATCGCATATTCTGAGGGTTTCCTCATATTTATCTTCATCGTAGAGATAAATGGTAAGTATGGGCCCAAAAAGTTCCTCTTCCATAGTTAAGAACTTAGGATCGGTGGTGAGTACCACGGTGGGTTCGATAAAATAACCTTTTGTTTTATCATAGCCCCCTCCGATGATGATCTCTGCATCGGGTGAAGCCTTGACCTTTTCAATTGTGCCTGAAAGGTAATCAAAAGCGCTCTCATCAATGACTGCATTAATGAAGTTGCCAAAATCTTCAGGCGAACCCATCCGCATAGATTTCAGGTCGCGCTCAAGACCTTTCTTGATCACAGGCCACTTTGATCTTGGAATATAAGCCCGGCTGGCAGCAGAACATTTCTGCCCCTGGTATTCAAAGGCACCTCGTGTGAGGGCTGTTATCACCTGCTGCATATTAGCGCTTTCATGCACGAAAACAAAGTCTTTACCCCCTGTCTCTCCCACAATACGGGGGTAGGATTTATAAATCTTTATGTTTCTGCCGATCTTCTCCCAGATATTTTGCAAGACAGCGGTTGACCCGGTATAATGTATTCCGGTAAAATCAGGATGGTTGAGTATTGTATCAGCTGTGACGGGTCCCGGTGCAAAAATCATATTAATTACTCCGTTCGGAAGACCCGCCTCCATCAGAACTTCCATAATAACTGCAGCAGAATAGATCTGGGTTCTTGAAGGTTTCCATACAATGGTATTTCCCATCATGGCAGGTGATGTCTGCAGGTTTCCGGCGATGGAAGTAAAATTAAAGGGAGTAAGTGCAAAAATGAAGCCCTCCAGGGGCCTCCATTCAATACTGTTCCATTGTTGAGGCGACGATTCCGGCTGCATTTCATAGATCTCCTCGAGATACTTCACATTGAACCGATAAAAATCTATCAGTTCGCAGGCCGAATCGATTTCAGCCTGATTCACATTCTTTGACTGACCAAGCATGGTTGCAGCATTCATTTTTGCCCTAAAGGGACCTGCAAGCATATCAGCAGCTTTCAGAAAAATGGATGCTCTTTCACCCCAATCAAGCTCCATCCATGACCTTTTAGCTTCCAGGGCAGCATCGATAGCCATCCTTACTTCCTTCTCTCCACCCTGATGGTAGTAACCCAGTGTATAATTAATGTCGTGGGGAGGGAATATCCTCTTCCGGTCACCGGTGCGTACCTCCTTCCCATTAATTATCATGGGAATATCGGCCTCCCTGGATTTTAGGTCTTTAATGGCTTTTTTTACGTTTTCCCTTTCCGGAGAACCGGGAACATACGACCTGACCGGTTCATTCGCCGGCTTTGGGATTATATATCTGCTGTCACTCATATAACTTGTTTTTAATGAAACTCCCCGCTACAACTCGTCCGACCTTGTCATCCGGGCGGAGCAAACGGAGTATCTCCAAATGTTTTTCTTCTTTATCGCCTTTAAAGGTAGGGTATTTACCCTTGCTTCCACTTTCAGTCCCGCTTTTAGCGGGATTCGACTAAAAATATTCATTTCGCTAAACTCATGAAATTTTAGTCTCACGAATAAAATTAAGCTAAATGATTCCTTTAAAAAATGACTTATATTATCTGCTAATTAATGCTTTCCATGATTTTTATCAGTTTCCCTGATATATCCGAATTTATAATAAAAAATGCATAGCTGGATATCAGGCAGAATGTAAATAACTTTCGTCTTCTTATTTTTTAAGTCAGAGAAGGCTTATTAATTTTGTGATAAATACTCTAAAGGATGCCGGAAGTTACAGAAAAGAAGAATAATCGCTTTCCAATAAGTCTGGGAAAATACAAGAACAAGTATTTTATAGCTACTGTCCTGTTTTTCATCTGGGTGGCATTCTTTGATCAGAACAATCTGGTAGAACGTTTTCAGAACCGGAAAGAACTCAAACAGTTGGAGGAAGATAAAATATACTACAAAGCAAAAATAAAAGAAAATGCTGCGCGACTGAATGAGTTGAAAACGAACAAAGAAAACCTCGAAAAGTTTGCCCGGGAACAATACCTGATGAAAAAAGATAACGAGGATGTTTTTATAATAGTGGAAGAATAGAATACGCCATTCAACCTCAGTATGGCTTATTACCTTCAGGATTTTAAAAAATCAAATTTATTTTTCTGAATCCATTTTCCGTAAAAAATCAAGCAGATAGCTTTCATTCTTATCTTCAATCTTTGCTTTCACACCTGTCAGAAAATTCAGAACTGCTTGTTGTACAGGGATTTTATTATAATAATTTCTATGTGCAAAATTCAGATATTTCACCACCCTGAAACCATTGAACCAGAGGTAAAAACGTTTGCGAAAGGTTTCTAAAGAAGCAGTATTTTGTTGTACCTCTTTTAATTTCTCTGAAAACGAATTTTCTATAAGAAACTCCCTTAGAGCAGCACTATAAGCTGATAATACAGTCTCTGGTTCTTCCGCATTGATATTGAATAATTCATCGACAGATGAAAAAAGTATTTCCAGATCGTAAAATGCCCGCGGATTGTAAGTTAAAAATTCTTTCCTGTCAGAACTGATCATTTCATGAATTACCGGTCCGGTACCAAAGGGAGCTCTTAATGAAGGACGGGGCGAAGGGTGCACACAAGTTGTATTTACTTCAATAAATTTTTCATGAGGAAATAATTTATTCAGGAAGTAAAAATCTTCACCTGCCTTTTTCCTGTTCATACCCCCATGTTGGGCATAGACATCAGCTCTTACACCAAAACATGAACCAATAGTATATAGGGCAAAAGGGAAACCGATATGATGCAACATATTTTTATAGTATCGCAGGTGCAGCTCATAACTTACAATGGCACTTTTTACAGCATCGGAGTAAATACCCCCCTCAAATGCATGGGCAAACCTGATAATACACCCGCCAATATCTTCCTTCACCGATTTGAGATCTTTGTCGATCGCCGTGAAGTAATTCTTCTCAATTTGTGTATCAGCATCAAGAGAAAGGATCATTCCATCAGGTCTGTTGATCTGATTAAAACGGTACAAGGCAAGATCCATACCTATCTTTCTCGCCAGTCCTGCCCCGGCATGTTTTTTCGGCAGGTTATCAGCTATAACTGTCCTGAATTGAATTTTGCCTATCGAATGGATTTTACACCATTTGTTAAGACTATTAAATTGCTTTATACTCAGATTTTTATTTTCGACAGAGTCAGTTTCTGAGAAATTAATAATAATCAGTACTTCGACATTATCTTTTGGTTTGTCGGCCCGTTTTAACGAATTCAGCGTTGCAATCAGGTCGTCTTCCAGATAGGCTGGTATTACAACAATATAACATAAGAGCCCCGATGGGGGCTCTGTAATCTGGGGTAACAAAAATGCATGCCTGAAAAAATAATTTCCGGCAAAATCCGCATTCATGAAGTTTTATTTTGTCCTTTTTTCACTTGTCTTTTTGTATTCCTCGTTTATCCCCTGGACAACCGCCTGGGTGATATTCTTGTTCTCATCGGCATAAAGGATGTTTCCTCCGAATGTAGTTCCCAAAACAAATTGATACTGATAAGCTCCTGATTCTTCAAGGTTTTCCAGGTAAACCATAATGGAATTCAAGACTTTTCGCTGGGCTACCTGCTCTTCTTCGGCAAGCTGCATTTGCAGACTGTTTTGCAGTTGATAAAGCGATTGTTCCTTTTGTGCCAACTGCTGTTGAAGATCGGCAGCTTCGGAACGGGTCACCAAACCCCTGTCGACTTTATACTGAAAATCCTCCATTTCCCTGCGAAGTGATTGTTCTTTTGCAGCAAGCTGAGCCTCTGAAGTTTTCAGTTTTTCCTGCAGATTGTCAGAAAGAGCGTGATACATATCATATTTCTGTAATACCGAGTCGATATTAATGTATACTATTCCGCTCTGAGTACCGGATAAACTTGTAGTATCGTTTCTATTCATCGCACCAACTGCAACAGGCGCCTTTCCTCCGGTAAAAAACAATATATAAAGTACAATGACCGCTACAAAAAGCACAGCATTTAAAATAAGTAATAGATTTTTCATTTACAGTATTTAAGAATTAATAACTTGAAAGTGCGTACAAAAATAAAATTTTAGGAATAAGAGCAGGTAGAAAATCAGAAAAATCTTATTTCTTCAAAATGAAATACTGGTTTTTATAAGAGCGCTAAAACTCCGGACAAGGTACACTGCCCTTTTTGGTACGTTTAGGTAATAAAAATTTAAAGGTAAGTGTAACTTCATGCGAACCACGAACAGCACCCAGAAGATTGGATATGGTGAAATCGTAGCTATATCCTATATTCAGTTGGCGTGTTTTTATTCCTGCCAGAAAAACCAGGGCATCGCCTCGGTGCGAATTCACAAGAGGAATACCCCTGTACCAAAGCCCTAACACTATTGGGTAATTATGCCAATAAACGCCTAAATCGAGCTGACGTATACTTGCCTGCTGCTTGTACATATAAGCAAAGGTCATAGTTTCATCGCTGGGTTTAAGCAGTTTCCCTTTTCTGCTAAATTCATAACCGCCATAGATACTGAATTTAATGGGGATATCCGATTCGAGATCGTACAATCGTATGGAGGGAGTTAATAAATGATCGACAGTTGATCCCATCCAGAATTTTTTAGTATATACCAGAACCGACGTGCCGGCATCAATATCCCGGGAAGGTCCCTTTGGATCATGAACCAATGTTCCTCCACTTCCATCGGATACAATTTCATCCATATAAAGCAAACTACCGTAGAATCCATGCTCTACATAGGAAAATGAAAGACCAGGACGAATATGCCAGACATTATAAACCTTAAAGTTGTAAGAATACTGCAGCGAAATATTAACCGATCCCAACTGGCTGGTACCGGCTACATCTTTATAGGCCAAAATCCCTACACCACTGTTAAAAGTTGAAAAATAATGATCGTAGGATATACTGTAAACTCTGAATGTTTTAGGAGCTTCGGTCCACTGATCGCGAACAACCATCGCTACCCTGCTACCCTCAACTGCTCCTGCAAATGATGGCCCTAAATATAAGGGATTAGAATAGAACTGCGAGAATTGCGGATCCTGGCATATCCCAGCTATGCTGACGAAAATGAACAATATGAAAAAATATAGCCCACGCACAGATGAAAGGATTTTATCTTTATTACGGTAAATATCATGGTTAGTTCGGAAAACGAAAATAATTCTTTTAATGGCGTGATTTATTTTGATTACCTGATATTTATAAACATTACTTCGTCTGAAGACTAAATTATAAATTCAAATATTTCAGACTAGTAAGGGTCTCCTATAATAAGTGTCACATCGCCACTCATAACAAATGGCTCACCATTAGTAAATCTGCCCCTGGCTCTCCACACGTATACATCCTGTTTGGCAGCTTTACCATCGATAAATCCGTTCCATCCGTAATTGATGTCGTTCGATTCAAAAACCAATACTCCCCAACGGTTGTACACTTCCATTTTGAATTTTTCAACTCCTTCTCCGTAGGCCCTGAAAATATTTACATCCGGATCTCTCGGATCAGTGATATTCCCATCGCGGGGAGCCGACGGATTCACAAAGAATCCGGTTGGGAATTGCAGTCTGCCCTCTCCCAGTACGTTTATTGGAACAGGATTTATCAGAGTATCGTAACATCCCTGATCCGATTCTGCTATTAGAAATACATAGTACATACCCGTTTCATCGTAATACCAGCTTGGATCTTTTTCCAGCGAATAAGCAACTAGTGCAGTATCAACGTAGTTGGGTATTTCCTCATAATCATTGGAAAGCAGATTAAATCCCCAATAATAACTCTGACTGAAAGTAGTCTGGTTATAGAAATTTACTATTTCATCCGGATGATTCTGACTTCTGACAAAGACTACCGAATCATTGAATGAGAAATGAATGTTAGGCTTTGGATTCACGGTGACAATACGGTAATCCCAGTTTGTCCCACCATCGCCTCTAACAACCAATTTGACAGTATATACACCCGGTTCGGTATAGGTATATGAAGGTTCAGGTTCACCTGAAACTGCTCCCTCCATACCAAAATCCCATTCGAACAGATCTTCATAGACATAATCGACAGTAGCTGAAAAATCGACTGTAAACGGTACACAACCGGAACAATCCTCTTCCAGATCAATTTCAGGAATCGGTGCTTTTATAAATATATCATATTGAACCGTATCGCGACATTCATTATACTCATTATTCCAGGCTATAAGATAAACCGGTACCAGACCGCCCTGATCCACCGGACCCCAAAAATGGTCGCCATAGTAATAGTTAAATGAAGCTTCGCTGTTATCTCCCGTATTGCCATCGCCAAAATCCCAGAAGTAATTCCAGTTGTTCTGAAATAATGTTTCGTTAAAGAAAGTAACCAGGGTGCGATCCTCTTCCGTATTATAATTCTGAATAATAGGTTCCGGAATAAACTCAGCTGTCGGACTCGAAAATACCGTTACAATTTTTGATGTATCGTCGCTGCAACCGTAAATTGAGTGCGCACTGAATGTTACTTCATAATCCCTTGTGCTGGGAGTATTATTAACAAAACGATAGGATGGATCTTCCAGTGTACTGAATGCCAGACCATCGATGTACCAGATCATATTGCTGACATTCGAAGCCTGACCATTAAAATTAACTGTCAGCGGACTGCATCCTTCATTATCGGATGCTGTGAAATTGACCACCACATCGGGATAAACATTCAATTCCCTGACAACCGTGTCCATACAACTTCTTCCTGAAGTTACTATCAGTGTTATGGGAATATCAATGATCGTTGAACCGGGATTGCTGAATGTATGATCAGGATTTTCCAGCGGACTGGTAGTTCCATCGCCAAAATCCCATAAATATGCCAGGTTAAAACCTTCCGACTCATTTACCATACTGGCTTCGAAGGGAGGGCAATCGACCGATACGGGAAAATAGAATTCAGCATCGGGTTTTGCATATACCGTTATTCCGCGCGTAATACTATCGTAACAATTATACTGCGACCGCGCAATCATATTAATGGAATACGTTTCATCGGTAGTATTATCAAAATTCGCATACTGGTGCGGAATAGGTGTGGTATTGTTTGATCCCGTTCCATCTCCAAAATCCCAAATGAAAATATTAGCATTTTCTGTTGTATTTGCGAAGGTTGTCAGATGAGGATAACAAACCGTTGAATCATCAATGGCAAAATAAGCACGTACTTCAGGATACACATTGATATTTCTGGATATATCGGAAGTGCAATCATGCGAATTTCGAACCGTGAGGGTTATTTGTCTTGTAAGAGGAACACTCGATGCTGTATTTTCAAAAGAATAGCTGAAAATAGAATCGTCTCGGATCTGAATATCACCTGCAAAATCCCATTCATATTCGACAATGCCACCCCGACTGGTTCGTCGGTCAATTTCAAAACTATCGGCCGAGCAGATTCCCGATTTATTCACAGTGAAACGAGCATCTACCAAAGAATATACTGTGACGGTCTGTAAGGCGGTATCACGACAACCATGCATACTTTGACCCGAAAGCCTAATAACGTGATTGACATCGTTATCTTCATAATTCGGAATATTTAAAGGTAGCGGATCACGTGCCGAAGAATAATATATATCGTCAATAAACCATTGAAAGGCATTTCCACTTGGAATGTTCGTATTGTTTGTAATGGTCGATATGTATGGCTGACAACTGGCAAGTCCATCGTTCAGGGTGAAATCAACGTCCAGTTCAGGATACACTAATACCCTAACGGAATCCCTGTCGGCACAAGCGAGATGCTCAGGATCGTTTGCACCATAGGCAATTAACCTGAGATACAAAGTATCGGTAGTAATACCATTATTGGTTAATGTACCAAAATCAGGAATTACATTGTTATCGGTCGGTAAGCCGGAATTTATCAGATCCCATTCAAAGATGTTCGCACCTGCCGAACTCAGGTTATCGGGATGAAGAATAAAGGGTGAACAACTATCGGCAAGAGGGAGATTAAAGTCTGCATCAATAAATGCAAAAACGTCTACGGTGTCGAATGTCGCACTATCGCAACCATATGAATTAATTGCAGTAAGTGCGATTATATAGCTTGTGTCGTTATCCGTTAAATTTGTATAGGTTCGCGGAATGGGTGAAGGATTAGTGCTGGACGTACCATTTCCAAAATCCCATAGATAAGACAGTAATCCACCTGTAGATGAATTCGTAAAAATAACATTCAAAGGTGAACAACCCACCGAATCGGAAATACCAAAAGCTGCAACAACATGGGGAAATATATCCAGGGAGCGATACACCGTATCGGAACAACCTTCGTTATTTCGTGCGACAAGTTGTATGGTATAGGTGGTATCGTTATTGGGATCATTATTCCAATATTGGTGCGTAAAAGTGGAATCTGAAGTGGTTGAGGTACCACTATCACCAAAATCCCATTCAAAATGGTGTCCCCTGATGCTTAAATTTGAGAATGTAGCAAGTATCGGTGTACAATTATTTTCGAAATCGAGTCCGAAATTAGCTTTTACATAAGGGTGGACAATAATTAGTGTGTCGAATTCATTCTCACAGAAATAAGCCGAAGTGGCTGTTAATGTCACCCTGAAAGCCGAATCGACATCGGACCGGTTGAAGAAAGCATGAGTATAATCGGTTCCTGTAGTATCCTGATAAACTGAGCCATCGTCAAAATCCCAGTTATAGAATAATTGAAATCCCTGTGAATTATTGATAAAGTTGATAGAATCGCCATCACAAATCGTATCGTTTGGAATTTCAAATAAAGTATTAACCTCCGGATACACTACAATATTCCGCTGCGGGTAACTATTAGTACATCCCATCCGGTTCATTCCCATCAGATTAACGTAAATCGTATCGGGACTAGCATATGTAATATCCTGATGGTATAATGTTACCGGATTATCAGACTCGGTTTGATACAGGGTATCAGCTGTAGGCGATACGACATGCCAGAAAAAGGTATCCACACCTATTGAATTCCCCGGATCGATGACGATATCGAGCGGAGAGCAACTGGCACTTGTATTAATGGCCATTGCAGTACGCACACGGGGATGTATAATAATGTTTTGGGTTAAGGAATCCATACAATCGAATGGCGATGTTACCACCAGTTTTGAAATAAAGGTAGTGTCATCCAAACCATAATTATTATATACATGCGAGGTATTTCTATCAAAAGTCTGACTGTTATCGCCAAAGTCCCATAAAAATCCATTAATAGTATCCAGATTTCCGTATGAAGAGTCACTAAAGTTGACCAGTAAAGGCTGGCAACCAATGGTATCAAATGCACCGAAATTTGCCTTGATAAATGGTTTTACCTTAATTTCTTTTGTTTTGTTAGTTGGACAAGAATTTGAAGGTCCTTTTACAATAAGTTTTACAGTATGTGTCTGAATTGAATCTGTATAATTTTCAGGTAATGTCAGTGGAAATGTCAGAGGAAGCGTGTCCTGATTTAACTCATATGCCGAACCTACGGCAGGAATAATATTCCAAATTTGTATTGGGGCATTCGTATCTGAAAGGTTAGTTAGGTTAGTAGTAAACGGTGAACAGCCCACATCGGCTGAAAATGAAAAGTTTGAAGCATATTCCTCACCAACAATAACTTCAAGATTGAGTGAATCCTGTGACTGGCATTCACCTCCCACAAGAACATAGAAATAAAATACTCCTGCGCTATCAGGGAAAAAATACGGTGCAGCTATGTCATCGTGATCGAGACGATTAACCAGTAATGGATCAAATGTACCACCCCATTGATACCATGTTCCGCCATTTGCAACCAATTGAACCGGATTTAAGCTACATACAAAATTCGAAGGACCCAATGTATACCCCCCTACACCAGCACTTGCATCGCTGGCTGCATAATCAGAAAAATAACCGTATTTACATCCGGGTGATTGTATGGCTTGCATTACTCCAAGGTGAAATCGTGCAATAGGATTATCGACTCGCAAAATCTGGCCATCTGATACACTATTATAATAAGCTGCTCCTCCTGCTTTAGTTCGGTCATAAATGGCAAACGCAGAATCCATAATATATGTAAAATGACTGGCAGGAATTACTTGCGAAGGCCCTCCATTGATTGAATAAGTGAAATTATGTATTGCCTGATTTCTATAAGGGCTTGTAGCAACCGTATCATTTCGGACCATAAGATTGTTAAAGAATACAAAACCAGGAGCAGGGGTCCGCTTTACAGTAACACTGTGCGATCCTGTACATTTATCAATAGGAGGAAGAATAGCACCTCCAAGTTCACGCCCGGCATTGGTTATTGAAGGTTGAGTAGAATAACCGGAAATATGATTAACATAAACAGGTTTTGAAGCCCAGACATATGTTGCCAGTGGTGGCACTGTTTTAGTTATTGTATATTCAAAATAAGAGCCTGCAGCTAACGGACCTGCTACCGGTACACCATCAATCTCAATAAAAGTTCCATCCTGAGTTGGTGTAATAAAAATTGCTTCACCATCTTTTGTTGAAGTTGCCCTATCCCAGACCCATCCGTGGAGTACTATATATTCCATTCCAACAAGGCTGGTCGGTACTATCTGGTCGGCAAAAATATCCCAGTTCCCGCCACCATCATCAATTTGCATGGAATCATCGTAAATGATAATAGCAATGTTTTTATTCGAGGTCACTTTAATTCCAAAAATATGCTGTGCAGGAGCTTGTCCAGCAGCCCTTACAGCAAATGACTGTCCTTTGTTAAGAGTTACATTGTAAGCTGTTGCCCCGCTGTACGCTAAATTATTTCCGTTAGGATTAATACTAACCGTAGTTCCATCCTGAGTTGCAACAACAACAAATCCGCTGTAATCATCGGAATATCCATGATTTTTATACTTTCTTTGTGTAGATACCCAAAAATCCTTGCCTAATGCATTGGCAGCCTTGAGAGAAATAATATCGGTATTAGGATTTCCTGCTAATTCGTAGTAAGCAGTAATTTCACCTGGATCTGATTGAATCAGGAAGCCTTTATTTTGAAGGAAATTACCAGCAAACCTATCCCTTGCATATACTTCAATATCCGTCACAGCAAGTATGGCATCAAGTTGAATAGTTTGAGTCTGCTGCTGATTTAAATCAAATTCAATGGGTGTAAACCCCGGGTCTGCAGGCCGGGAAATTATAACATGAGTATTATATACAGCAGTTACATGAAGATTCAATGGTTTGCTATCTTGGGCATGATCCCATGAAACGTCAGGGGCAGCAAACCAAAATCGTGTACCTATTTGCCCATTTAAAAGATACAGATTTAAAATAAGACAAGCCAGGATTAGTGTAGTTTTCTTCATGTCATATTTAATATTATTTCATGAATTTATACGGATAATTCGCTAATAAGGTTTTTTGTAAATATCTATTTACTAAAATACTATAACTTTCAATAAAACTTTAACGTAGAAATGTATGAAGTTATAAAGTTTAAATTCAATTAATAAATAATAAGCACGTTAACTTCGATTAAATTAATATAACGTTTCGAAAAAAAATAATTGAGTTATTATGAGGAAATACATTTTTCAAATAATTATACCATGCTTGTTGTTTTCTACCTTAAATGCGCAGGAATTATACTATCTAATCGAAGGCTTTGAAGATTCCGAAACCACGAGCCAATGGACTAATGATCCAATAATCCCTTATAAAGAGTGGGAATATACTTACGGAGGGCAATGGATGTCGGGAGGTGATCCTTACAATCCTGAAATTCCCAAACAGGGCAATTTCAACGCAGGATTATATTACCCTTCATTAGAGCTCGATACTGTAAGGCTTATATCTCCTACCCTGGAATTAAACGGATCAGGTAAGCCCACTTTAAGGTTCTGGCATTGTCAGTATGAGAAACCCTATAAAGGACCTGATTATTTGCGCCTGTTATTTCGTGAGAGTCCAAGCAGTAATTGGGACATGATTCAGGAATGGACATCCGATATTGCTTATTGGAAGGATGAAGTTTTTGATATTGAAGATATCGATACTAAATATCTGACTGATTCCTTTCAGCTTGCCTTTGAAGGTATTGTAGGTAATGGTTTTGGTGTTTATGTTGATAGTATTACCGTGAAGGAAGATACCATAGTTCAAAAATTTGTTAAAAAAACAACTTATACTTCAATCGAATATGATGTTATACCTTCGGGTGCAACGGATATACCCCTTGAAAGAATTACGATAAGAATTTTGGGTAATACAGGTAATGCTACTCTCGATTCCCTTACTGTTGTTCCTTCAGGAAGCGGAGTAAATTATCTTGATGATATTAGTTTTAAATTGATGTATACTGTAAATGAGGTTTATGCACCTTATATTGCAGATACATCAACTGTTATTTCTTCCGCTACATTAAGTGGTGGTAAAGTTACTTTTGCCGATATTGGCTACAACCTAAGGCTAGGTGATAATAATCTGTGGATCGTTGCTTCATTTAAAAATACGCTTCAAGGTCAGTCCTCAGTAAGATTTGCTGTGCCGGCAGATGGTATTAATATAAACGATACGTTGTATCCTAGCTCTCAGAAATTTTTTCCTAAAACACATTTAATAAAAGAATCTGTTTTTTATGATGATTTCGAATCGGGTGCTGCTGGATGGACACTTGAGCCAAATTTTGAAGTTGGCTGGCCGGAAGGGAATCAGGTTGGTTCGCAAAAAAATCCTTCAACACCTTTTAACGGAACCGGAATATTGGCTACAGACCTGGATGGCGGATATTATATGAATATTAATTCATCTACAGCCTATTATGCTTATTCCCCCGAACTCGATTTGACTTATTATAAAGGTGTATCGCTATATATGATGACATATTTTGCTATAAATGGACCCGATGAAGGAGTAATTGATATTTCAACAAATGGGGGTGTTTCATGGCAAAATATATGGAATAGCGATCCCAGTAGCAATAATTCATATTGGGAAGAATTTTACGATCCCTCTATTAATGATTTTGCCAGAAGAAAAAAGCAATTTCAGCTACGTTTTGGAATTACTGAATCACAAACAGTTCCCTGGCCCGGATTCAGTATTGATAATTTTGCAATTATTGGAGAAAAACTCCTTATTGATGTTGGAATAACCGATGTTTTGGATCCTTTTAATGAATGTTTAAATTGTGATAATGATTCGGTCAAGGTATGGATAAGAAACTATGCAGATGGTGCCGCACCAACAGCAATACCAGTATTTTATGGCATCTGGGGGATTGATTCAACATTGGTTTACGATACTTTGTATGGCGGAATAGCCAAGGATGATAGCGTATTATTTACCTTTAGCAATACGATTAACTTCCCGCAAGGCGATTATTACAATGATTTTATTGTAGGAGTTGATTTATCCGGTGATCAGGATGCTTCAAACGATCTGTTTACAAAACCTTTGGTTATCCAAAAAAATATTGTTCCACCAGATTTTGAGAATTTTGAATATCATGGGGGCATTTGGTTACCAAATGAAGGTTCGAGATGGGAAAACCTGGATATGTCAGGAACAATACCTACCGATCCTTTTTCACCTAAGATATGGGTATTATCACCTACCGGTAGTTACTCAAATAACGATACTTCTTTCGTTGTAAGTAATTGTTATAACTTAAGCGGAGAGGAGAGAAATATTATTGAATTTGAATATTGGTCGGATACTCAAAAAGATAAGGATGGTGCCCGATTTGAATATTCAATTGATAATGGAAACACGTGGTTTATAGTAAATGATACTTTGCATAATACGGTCTGGAATTGGACGGTTGATTCAGTGCTTGCATTGGGATCTCCAGGTTGGAGCGGTACTAATGAATGGAAAACAGTAAAAGCTTTATTACCAGAAGTAATTGAGAGCGAAGAAAAGGTAAAGTTTCGAATCCTTTTTATGTCTGATTCCGATACATCGTATGCTCAGGGTTTTGCTTTCGACGATTTTCAAATATTCACTGCTCCCGATGATGTAGGTGTATCGACAATTGCCATTCCGAAAGATACCTGCCAGTTTTGTTATCCTGATGAAATCAGTGTATGGGTAAAGAACTACGGCTATAACGACCTGGATGCCACTGACACGATGATAATAGGGTTTGATTTTGAAAGTGAACCGACTGTTATTGATACAATGCTATTAGGCTCTGACCTGGTTCCGGGCGATAGTATGCTATTTCAACTTCCTTCTACATTTAATGTTACCTCACCTGGAGTCTATAATATCAGGGCTTATACACTTATTGAAGACGATCCGTGGTATTATGGCAGTAATAACGATACTGCATGGAAATCATTTGAAATCTGGCAAAATCCGGTTACAGATCTTGTAGATACAATCTCATCGCGAATACCCGATACCGTTGTATTACGTCCTAATGTACAACCGGAATATATGTTCTATTGGTACGAAGAAGAATCGGGAAGAACTTCGACTGATACTTTTTTTGATGTTGAAGTACCGGGGACTGTGTATCTCACTGTTACCGAAACAAATCATGGTTGTCAAACCTTCGATTCAGTATTTATTGAATTGCTATTCAATGATGTTGGAATCGACAGCATTATCTGGCCTCAATCTTCGTGTGAACTAAGCTCGGCTGAAAATATCCAGGTGCAGATTCGAAATTTTGGTACTGATAGTTTGATTGTAGATGATAAGATCTACCTGTACTATGAATTTGATGGTCTGCCACTAGTAACTGATTCCCTGATTCTCGATGTACCGCTTCACTCAGGAGCATGTCGTTGGTTCACATTTGAAGACAGGACGGAAGATATGAGTCTGATCGGAGATTATACTATAAAAGCATTCACTGACTATGGAGGTGATACCATTCCTGAAAACGATACTATCCTCAGATCTATCAGTGTATTTGGCTATCCTGATATAGAATTAGGCAACGATACAACAATCCTCGGACTTTCCTACTTAATTGAGGTAGATCCGTCATTCGAATCCTATCTCTGGAGCGATGGTAATACTAACTCATCGCGTATAATTGATATATCAGGTAAATATTGGCTCGATGTAGTGGATCATAATGGTTGTTCGGCATCCGATACCATCAATATATGGTTTAAAATAAGGGATATACAATCCTATGCATTACTCAGTCCGGTATCGAGCTGTAACCGCACGGGAGCAGAACCAGTTATTCTTAGGATTAGAAATAATGGAAGTGATACAATCTTCTCATCCGATAATATTGATTTGAGTTATAAGCTGGATGCAGAAACCAGGGTAAATGAGTCTGTTAATCTTACTCAACTTCTTCCCGGTCAGACTTACGACCATACCTTTGCTCAGCAAGTTGATTTATCTGCAATGGGTAATTATTCGTTTGATCTGACAGCAATTACATCCAACGATCTTAGAACCGGAAATGATACAATTCGATCGGTTATAATTACAAATTCTAATCCAATTATTGATCTCGGAGTAGACGAAGGTGAAATTTATTATGTGACTGAAAAGGTACTCGATGCAGGGTACGATCTGAATTGGATTTATTTATGGCACGATGAATCTACACAACAAACCTATACTGTTACAGATATCACCAACGTAAAAGTTCTTGTAACCGACACTTTAACAGGTTGTTATGGAGGTGATACAGTATTAGTCTACCTTGATATTCTGGATTATATGGTTACATCAATAGGACTTGATGCTACTTCATGTTCAGGAGAATATGATGATGTTCCGGTAAATATTCTGAACAACGGAAATCTGGCACGTCAGGGTGCTGAGATCACTGTGGAATATTTCATGGATGGACAACCACTTTTTACCGACAATTTCGAAAATGTTGGGATATGGCAACAGGGAACCAGTCGAATACACACAAGCCAACATACAATAAGCCTCCAGAATACAGGTAACAAATTAATTGAAGTGGTTATAACAACCGATGGCGATCTCAGACCGGAAAACGATGACTTCACTAAAAACGTCAATGTTATACCTAGTCCGGTGGTCGATTTTGGCGGAGATGAACTCGAAGTCGATTTTCCCTATACACTTGATGCGGGTTCGGGATATGCCTCCTATCTGTGGAATGATGGCAGTACCGGTTCGACATATACAGCCACAGAACCAGGTACCTACAGCGTTACAGTAACCGGAACCAACACTTGTGTGACAAGCCGTTCGGTATACCTCGCCACTGAGTTATTGGTCAGTGATCTGGCAGATGAAACCATGGAAGTGGATATCTACCCTAATCCTGCCAGCAATTACATAACAATTGAAGCTTCATTCGAGTATCCCGGCAACTATATCCTTGAAATATTTAATGGACAAAATAGTATGTTTATTAGCCGTGAAATCATTGATAAAGAATACAAAGAAGAATTCTATATTGGTGATTTGCCACCAGGACTTTATTTCATAAGGATACGGAATGACATAATGTATCATGTCAATAAGATGATCATCCAGTAAAATACATCTTTCCATCATAAAACCGGAGCATAAAATTGCTCCGGTTTTTTTATTCATTTTTCAGAAGCAATTGATCGCAAATCCTGCATCACAATGATAAATATCCTGTTTTAGAATATTTATCTGATATAACTTTCTATATCTCAATGATTTAATATGATAAAAATCATATTTTAATATGTCACATATGATACAAAGGATTATTGCATGGATCTTACCCTACTTACCAAAAAAATTTGTATGGCTTTTCTCTCGAAAATACATCGCTGGTGAAAAACTGGAAGATGCGCTCAATACTATCAGCGATCTGCACAGACAAAACATTTCATCAACCATTGATATCCTCGGTGAATCCATAGTCGCTTCTGACCAGGCACTTAAATATCAGAAACAATATTTGCAAACGGTCGAACAAATCGGCAGGGCAAACCTTCCTTCAACATTTTCGGTTAAACCAACCATGTTTGGCTTGCTTTGGGATGAAGAATTCTGTTATACATGTATCCGGGAAATAATATTATCGGCCCGGCAGTACAATAATTTTGTTCGCATCGATATGGAAGATTCCCAATGTACTACCCTGGAGATTGAACTATATGAAAGACTCTATCGTGAATTCCCTTCAGATGTGGGAATAGTATTTCAGTCTTGTCTTAAGAGAACTTATTCCGATCTGCAACTTTTAAAAAATATGGCATCTGATGAATGTCCGCCAAATGTCAGATTATGCAAGGGTATCTATCGTGAAACACCTGAGATCGCATTCCAGGAAAAACAAGAGATACGTGATAATTATATGCTTTGTCTGGAATTTATGATGGAAAACAATATGTTTTCGGCAATTGCCACTCACGATGAATTCCTGATCAATAATTCAATTCAGCTTTTGAATAAGTTTAATAAGTCCGGGAGAGATTTCGAATTTCAGATGCTGCTTGGTGTTACACCGAATTTACGCAAACAATTGGTTAATCAGGGTTATCCGATGCGTGTTTATGTGCCCTATGGTGAAGAGTGGTTCAAATATTCTACCCGCCGACTGCAGGAAAATCCACGTATGGTCAGAGATATTATTGTTGGTATCTTCAGTAGAAAATAATCCTGAAAATCAGGCTGAAGCTAAGTTAGTCGGTCCGGAGTTGTTTCAGTAAATAATCTTTGAATTGCACCTCGGCGACATAGATCCTTAGTACTTTTTCATCGGCAAGAATATTTCTGAATTTTGCATTATAGGTAATAAATAATTCCGTTTCCTGCTTTTCAAGGGCCAAATATTTTTCCAGTGTATCTGTAATTTCCTGATCCTTCATATTACTTTTATTTTCCAGGTAATAACGCATCAGGGTTTTCTTTTCAGCTACAATTCTGTTTTTGCGATTCTGATAATCATCGTACACAGGCCAGAATGCAGAAGCCTCCGACTTAGTCAGACCGATATGACTGGTTAAAAATTCTCTCTTTTCTTCCTGAAGCCGCTGCTTTGCATTAACCGAAGGCTGACTGTTAGCAGAGACAAAGACCAGAAAAGCAAAACAAGTTAATAGCAGATATTTCATGATTTTCCATTTATAGTTCACTGACAATAGTTTCAAAATCGATTTGTTCATCGATCAGGTAATCGATTATTGCATCCTTATAGGAATCTTTTTCAATAATTTCAGGCCCCTTTATAGTAGTATATGACTGATTTATACCATCCTCCAATTCGAATTCATCAAGATCGTAAAATTCCTGTTGAAGTAAAACAGCAATTTCATTGTCACGTAATTCATTTGCCGAAGGATTAACTATCCAAATTTTTACAGCAAATAGTATTCCTGTAATCATAGCAGCTGCTGCAATAGCCCAGGAATATCTCGATATTTTATATAAATCGGGTTTGGCTTCCTTTTCAAATTTTTTCTTATCTAATCTTTCCTTTAGTTTGTTGTTGAACTCTTCAAAATAACTCTCAGGTAAAACAAAAGGGTTTTCCTTTTTTAAATTTGAAAGAAGATCTGTTATTTTTCTTTTGTTTTTCATCGAGAGACTTTTTGTTCAGAATTTTGAGTACTAAAAATAAAAAAGGTTTAATCGTCAGTCATGAATTTTTCAATTTTTTTTACTGCATGATGATACGAAGCCTTCAATGCACCTACCGAAGTATTAAGTACTTCGGCCATATCATCATATTTCATTTCATCAAAATACTTAAGGTTAAAAACAACTCGTTGCTTTTCCGGCAAATTAAGTATCGCTTGCTGCAATTTTAGCTGCACTGCATCGCCCTGAAAAAGGCTATCAGCTTCAATCGATTCGGAAAGTTGCTTTTCAACATCTACCAGTGGCAGAAAATATCTTTTCCGTTTTTTTTCCAGAAACCGAAAGGTTTCATTAGTTGCAATCCTGTATAACCAGGTAAATATTTTTGAATCACCCCGAAAGTTCTCCAATCCCCTCCATGCACTAATAAATGTATCCTGCAGCAAATCATCAGTATCATCATGGTTAATAACCAGCTTTCGGATATGCCAGTATAATCGCTCTTTATATCTGTCAACCAATAAATTAAAGGCATATTCCTTTCTTTCCGGATCGTGAATGAAGCGAACCAGATCTTCATCAGAATATTCATCCTTCTTTTGGATCATTATTATAGGATACAGAGATGATTACTCCAGGTTGGATACAAATATTGTAAAAAGGTTTAACCTGAACAATTCACTTAGCTCCATTAAATTAAGCAAACGATAAAGATTATACAATTTGTACCCTGGTTCATAACTTTTTAGTAAACGACCACCACCAAAGGTGGTGGCTTTTTTCTAAAAAGATACTCTAAAAGAGTTATCTTATTGGTGCATAAATTGTTCTTTTTCTTTCTATTACAGATTTTTTCAAAATATGCAGGTAGTGTATCATGTTCTTAATAATTTTATGATATTGTTTTTTATCCATTCATTTATTCACCGCCTATTGGCGCTTCATGAGCTAAAGGTTCTTTTCCAATCGATGAAAACCTGCCTGCCGAAACGGCAGTGCAGGCAGGGAAACCCCGCCTGACCGGACGGGCAGGGAACCAAAGAAAAATCTTGATTAGCCTAAATCGCATATACTACTCCTCCGAACTATCCAGTACCCTCTGTTTATCTTAATGGCTCCGCTTAATGACAGGGCCACCAAAGGCTAATCCAGCCTCCACACAATTTGTTTAGAAAGTCATAGTACATATTAAAGTTTCTCCAACTAAAATATTTTTAATGTGAAAAACTTATTTTATTAATATAGTTGGTTAGTGGAGAGCGCAGGCCCGACGAAATCGCGGTGGCCCCTGCATCATTTTAACTACTATGGGTACTAGAGGGTATAACCTTTGCTAATAGCACCTACTTATTGCGATTTAATTTCGTCTTGATT
This sequence comes from uncultured Bacteroidales bacterium, assembly GCA_964592225.1. Classification (GTDB taxonomy): domain Bacteria; phylum Bacteroidota; class Bacteroidia; order Bacteroidales; family UBA10428; genus UBA10428. The sequence continues at coordinate 55,647 of CAZQCO010000006.1, read as the reverse complement.
TTTTGCCTGCCTGCCGGCGAGGCAGGGTTCTTTTGTATCATGACAAAAGAACAAGAATAGAAATATTTGTGGTACTTTACTAAAACAATAAAGTCACTTAAAATTGCATAGCAAACTTTACATTACCATCGCCTTAGGCGAAGGTTTTATGTTGAAATAAAATAAAATAAATGAATCAGAGTCGGATTGACCTACCTCATCAACTTAATTGATAAATCCATGCTCACGCGAACCCAAGT
>CAZQCO010000006.1:0-55308 GCA_964592225.1 uncultured Bacteroidales bacterium | reverse complement strand
GATTGACCTACCTCATCAACTTAATTGATAAATCCATGCTCACGCGAACCCAAGTCATTCAAAGTAGCTTCTTTGACTTTTTTACTTGTATTGATTAGCCCCGGAGTGAATAGCAACTTGTCCATTATTTTTTTGAAAAAGTATCTTTCTATTCATAAATTAAAATTAAGCTATACTTAATAAATTATTAATTATCTTTCTTGTAGAATTTGAAATAAGCCATATTGAATATTTTATTTAAGCATGTTTTAATTTCAAACTAACAATTAAAGTTAATTTTAACAGAAGTTTTTGAATAAAAAAGATATGCCAGTGTTCCCGACACTTAAATTAAGAACCAGATTACAGCGCCACTGGAATACAGATGTGAATTTTAGCCTATCCGACCTTAATTACTCTATTCGAGTAGCTCAGAGCCGGAAAGAAGTTGATGAGGCGCTACGCTTACGCTTCGAAGTATTCAATCTTGAATTGAAAGAAGGTTTGGATTCATCTTATCTTACTTTTAAAGATGAAGATAAATTTGACAAACATTTCGATCACCTGATCATTCGGGATATAATTACCAGTAGAATAATAGGTACATACCGGATGCAGACATATGAGATGGCTAAAAAGGGAAACGGATTTTATTCCGACGGAGAATTCTGTCTTGAAATGTTGGGAAGAAGAATACTGCATAATAGTTTAGAACTTGGCAGAGCCTGTATACTTAAAGAATACCGAAATACAAGGGTGCTCTATTTACTCTGGCAAGGAATTGCTCATTATGCTTACCAGGCGCGAAAACGTTATTTATTTGGATGTTGCTCAATAACCAGTCAGAATAGTGTTGTTGGTAATACTCTTTACAAGGATTTGTTATCGAAAGGCTACGTTGATACAGAAATTGATCTTCAGCCCAGATTTGGATACGAACTGTCTGATTCGAATATTGATACAGCTAATATACCCGAAATGCCTCCTCTGATGAAGATGTACCTGCGTTATGGAGCAAAAATTATTGGAAAACCCGCAATCGACAGGGATTTTAAAACCATCGATTACCTGGTATTACTTGATCTCAATAAACTTTCCCCTGAGTCATTAAAAATATTCCTTGGCAAATAGAATTGGAATTTTCAGATATCAAGGCTAAGAGCCATAGATGCCTGATGACCAATATATCCCCATTCTTCAAGAAACCATTCACCATTAGTTACGGAAAACTTATTTATCGAAGCATTATAAATAGAAAAACTTCGGGGAGCCGATAAAGAATAGCTGAAAATGAGTCGCATCAAACAATCGAGCACTCCTCCATGAGTTATAATAAGAATACTTTTCCCGCTATGCAGCTGAGATATGGCATTAACACCATTCCTGACCCGGTTAAAAAACGTGATAAGGCTTTCACCTTCGGGTATCTGAAACTCTTCATTTCGTTGCATATATCCTGCATACACATCGGGGAACCTTTGCTGTATTTCCTCCTGTTTCAGACCCTCCATTACTCCAAAGTTTCTTTCGGCAAGCGATTTATCGATTTGTATATCGAGATTATGATAACGATTTATAATCCTGGCTGTTTCCAGGGCTCTTTTAAGATCGCTTGAGTAAAGAATATCGAACCTGGTATCTTTTAGCGCTTCAGCCGTTAAATCTGCCTGCCTAAGTCCATTTGTTGTCAAATTGCTATTTTGCCTGCCCTGTAATTGCCTGGACACGTTCCATTCCGTTTCACCATGCCGAACCACTGTAATCGATGTCTTCTCCATAGTCTCTAAAATTTTCGCAAAAGTAGGACAATTTATATAATAGATGAAGAAATGAGTGGCTATGAAAATTTAAAATAGAATATATATTTTACAGGTAGATTATGCTGTGTCTTGTCATCAATAATAAAATCTATCCGGAAAATATTGCAGAACGAATACTCTAGCTATATTTTCAAGGTATCTTCTTAATTCTGCGAATTTTATAATTCGAGTACCCCATAATTATTGCCACCACAGGATTAATAAGATTGAAAAAACAATACGGCAGATAGGTCCAGGTTGAAACACCCAAAACTTTTGATTGTGTGGCACCGCCGGTATTCCAGGGTATGAGTACTGAAGTTAGTGTACCTCCATCTTCCAGCGTTCTGCTTAGCACCTCAGACTTCAATCCCTTATCGCGATATGATTTAGAATACATTTGTCCCGGTACAACAATTGCTATGTACTGATCGGAAGCTGTCAGATTGAAGAATATCGAGGTAAAAATTGTCGACATGATCAGTGAACCTGTTGACTTTACCCTGCTCATTACAGCATTAGTAATACGAACCAGGAATCCGGCCGCCTCCATCGATCCTCCGAATACCATTGCTGAAAGTATCAACCAGACCGTATTGAGCATACCACTCATTCCTGAAGTATGAAATAATTCTTTGACTATTGCATTCTCCGAATCGATTCGTATATCACCAAACATAGCCCTCATAAACGATACATATGATTGTTCAAGGTAATGTGCATTACCTCCGGAGATGGAACGGATAAGATCAGGCTGAAAAATAATTGCGAATAAGCCCCCCAATAAAGTACCCAACATCAGCGATGGAAGAGGAGGTGTTTTTTTTATTATAATAACTATCAGAGCAATAGGTACTAAAAGCAGGACCGGTGAAATATAAAACTGCTTCTGTACAGCCTGAATAACTGCTTCAATATTAATTTCAACTTTAGTATAATTATAAAATATTCCGATAACCGTAAAAAGAAGAATTGCCAAGGTTATAGAGGGTATTGTTGTAACCATCATATAACGAACATGAGTAAACAGATCGGTGCCTGTAACTGCAGATGCGAGATTAGTAGTATCGGACAATGGCGACATCTTATCGCCAAAATAAGCTCCCGATATTATAGCCCCGGCTATTAATCCCTCATGAATACCAAGGGCTTTTCCTATTCCAAAAAGTGCTACTCCGATGGTTGCAATAGTTGACCAGGAGGATCCGGTTGCCAGCGAAACCAGTCCGCTAACCACAATTGCTGTAAGCAAAAATACCTTGGGATTAATGATTTTCAATCCATAATAAATCATAGTCGGAATAATGCCACTAATTAGCCATGTGCCGGAAAGAGAGCCTATTAATAGCAAAATCAGTATAGCAGGCATTGCCTTGCCTATACTTTCAATAATCGAATTACTTATTGAATCCCAGGGGATTTTGTTGAGAATAGCAAGTAAAACAGCAATTGAAGCTGCAAGTAAAAGAATTACCTGGTTCGATCCCTCGAGGGTTGTATCGCCAAATATTAATACATTGGCTGTAAGGAATATTATCAGAAAAATTATGGGTATTAGTGCTACAAATAGTGCAGGTTGCCTGGTATTATTCATAAATTTCTCTGGAACTGTTCTTCCAAAGAACGTATTTTTCTTATTTAATTCCTAATACCGGAGCACAGGAAATCCGGCAGGTTTTTAAATTTTCAGTTGAAAACCTTTAAATAAAATTAATTTATCATTAACTTCAATATAAGGAAATACGCTATTTTTGAAGTTGTATTACTGATCGTTCAAAACACACGAAGTTTTATTTGTATTATGGTACTTAATTATAATTTTTTCGAACCCGACCAATTTCAGGAACCTCAGAAGGGCAAAGTTCTTGTGAGTGAACCCTTCCTGCTTGATAATTATTTCAAACGGTCGATTGTGCTGATTACCGAACATAACGATGAGGGTACCATAGGTTTTGTATTAAATAAGCCTGTCAGTGTGAATATTAATGAAGTAATCGACAATTTTCCAAAGATCAATGCCGAAGTTGCCCTTGGCGGACCTGTGAGTACCAATACACTTCATTACCTGCACACAATGGGGGACATTATACCTAACAGTGTTCAGGTATTAGGAAATATTTACTGGAGTGGCGATTTTGAAGTCGTCGAACGACTTATTGCCTCAGGAAGTATTGGAATAGAGCAGATCCGGTTTTTCCTGGGATATTCCGGATGGTCGCCCAATCAGCTCGATGATGAACTTGCCGAGAATGCCTGGCTGGTTAGCGATATCTCCCCCGAAGAGGTAATGATGCCCCTTAATAAACATTTTTGGAATAAAGCCCTTCAACGGATGGGCAAGAAATATGAGATGTGGGCTAATTTTCCGGAAAATCCTGAGATGAATTAGGCATTAAAAATCTCCTGATTTAGTTCAATTACTAATTTCCTGGCAACAAAATTAAAATACCTCCGGTCCTTATAGGCCAAAATCCATCGGATTCCCTGGATGGCATTGGTAAAAAACACCTCGTCGGCATCGAGCAGGTTGGTTTCCAATATACCTCTTTCTTCCACTGAATAACCGGCACGTTTTGCCAGGTACATTACCGTATGCCGCATAGTTCCTGCAATGCATCCTTCGGAAAGAGGAGGAGTTATTATTTTCTCGTCTTTAACCAGAAAAACATTGGAACTGATACTCTCGGCAATGCGTCCGTATTGATTCAGAATAAGACATTCATCCAGTTTATTTTCTGTCTTGAATATTCCTGCCAGCACATAGATTAGCGCATTTGTAGTTTTCAGATTGGAAAGAACAGTAACCGGCTTATGCACCCCATCAAAAATATCGATATTCAATCCCTTACTATTGAATTCATAATGTTCATCTTCCAATGCCGATGATTCCATAAGCCAGCTTATGGTATTGCTATCGGGTGAGTACAGGCCGCCTTCATTCCGGTAAATCGTTAAACGAATACGTGCTCCTTTGAAAATACGGTTTTTATTTAAAAGTTTTTCGATGTAATACTCCAGTGTTTGCCCCGAAAAATCTTTACTACCCTGCATCTTCAGTATTTTCATACCCTGACTCAGCCGGTTCCAGTGGTTTTCGAAAAACTGAGGCTGTGTGCCTAGGCAATGAATTGTTTCGAATAGGGCATCGCCATAGCAGAACGACCGGTTTCGGTGAGTTAAGGAGTAGTCATCTCCTTTTAAAAATTCGCCGTTATGACATATATAGTTGAATGGCATTGAAAAACTAGTAATCAGTTATTGTATCCGGGTATATTCCGATGATGATGAATTACTTTTATATTAAAAAATTGATCCCAGTTGTGATATAAAATACCGGATCAGGTTCAGGTCGATAAACAGGGGGAAAACAAAGCCGAAAACCGCTCCCAGGAAATGTGCATCGTGATTGATATTATCGCCCCCGCGACGCGACATATACTGCGAATAAATAATGTAAACCACCGCAAATACTATTCCGGGTATTCCTATCACTCCGTACAGATATAGTTTTTCCCAGGGATTGAAAAATATATTAAAAAACATGATGGCCGAAACAGCTCCTGAAGCACCCACCGAATTATACAAGGGTTCATCTTTATACCGGATCAGACTAATAGTTGAAGCAAAGATAATAGCCAGCAAATAAAGAATTAAATAAATCAATACGGGATATTTAAGCATATTCTGACCGGCCAGCGCCTGAAGAATCGATTCTACATGGGTACCGAAAAAATACAAGACAAACATATTCACAAACAAATGCCACCAGTTGGCATGTACAAAACCATGAGTAATCATCCTGTAATATTCCTTTCGATGAACGATCTGATAGGCATTGAACTGTAACCGGCTGAAAACTTCCCGCTGGCGGAAACTGAGTACTGAAATAATGCCGGTAATTATTATGAGCAGAATAGTAATCATATGTTGAACTTAGATTTCAATGTAAAAATAATACCTTATACCTGAAGAATTTTATAAACCAGCTCTTTTAACAGATCATGCGGAGTTGCCGAAAGATTTTCAACACCTTTCGATCTCAGATCGTATTCTCTCAACCATTGTATGATCAGAAAAGTTTTTGAAGGAGGAAATACCTGGGTCGCTTTACTATATTCAGGAAGAAAGAAGGGTTGTATATTTAGTTTTTCACGAATATTTTCTTTCGACTTATCTTTCAATGTTGACAGGAGAAACACTTTATTGAAGAAAAAATATAAAGAGGCGATTGTCACCGAGAAAGGATTGGTCTTCTGATTGTGTCCCATATGATCGATAATACGATATGCTTTCAGCGCATTTTTTTCAACTAATGCTTTCTGCAACTCATAGGGATTATAATCTTTGCTAATACCTATATTCTCTTCGATATGAGATGTACCAATCCTCTTTTCTCCGGTTGGAAGCGTAAGGATAAGCTTGTCCAGTTCTTTCTCAATTTTTTGCAGATCGTTTCCCAAATATTCAGTAAGTAATAAAGCTGCCGGAGGTTGAATGTCCAGGCCTTTCTCCTTAAGCACACGATTTATCCAGTCGGGAATCTGACTCTCATAAAGCCTTTTCGACTCAAATACAACTCCGCTTTTTTCCAGCTCCTTAAATAATTTTTTACGCTTATCAAGTTTTTTATACTTATAGCAAATAACCAGAATGGTTGATTTCAGAGGATTTGGAACATAATATATAAGATCTTCAATATTCCTAACCTGTTGAGCTTCGCGTACAATCACCACCTGATATTCCGACACCATGGGATAACGTTTTGCAGTATTGATAATTGCTGCAGCATCGACATCTTTTCCATACAGTATGGTCTGATTAAATGCTTTTTCTTCTTCCTTAAGCACATTATGAGCAAGATAGTCGCTGATTTTATCGATATAATAACCCTCCTCACCCATCAGAAAATAGACGGGCATATACTTTTTCTGCTGAATATCATCCATTATTTTTTCAAACTCCATGCTCATCGGGTTTAAGCTCACTAAAATAGAAAAAGATTAGTAATTTGCGGGCGAAACAAAACATATCCTTCCCTGACCGATGGATAAACTTAATCTGCCAGCTTATAATTTCCGGATATCCGGTACCAATAAAAATGATACGCTGATTTTTGATGCTTTCCGGAAAAAATTCATAAACCTCACTCCCGAGGAATGGGTGCGCCAGCATATATTACAATTTCTGATAGCTGAAAAAAAAGTTCCGGAGGCTTTGGTATCCGTCGAAGCAGGTATTCGCATCAATAAACTGGCAAAACGGTACGATGCCCTTATATATGACCGGAATGCCAAACCCTGGATGCTTGTGGAATGTAAAGCTCCTTCTGTTAAAATTAATCAGGATACTTTCGATCAGGTTGTAGCCTACAACCAATCCATCAATGCCCGATACATTCTGGTCACGAATGGATTAAAACATTATTGTTGTGATATCAATGTTGCAACAAAGAATTATCTTTTCCTGAACAATATACCGGATTTTGAAGATTTTTAAGATCGACCATTAATCAATTGGAGTAAAGCCTCGTCCTTATAACCCTTTGTGGTTTTAATCCACTTCTTCTTAATGCCTATCAGCTTGAAACCGGATTTTTGAAATAAATGAAGACTAGCCTTGTTGTCGGTGCCTATATTACAATATAACTGATTCAATTGTAGTACCTCGAAAGCATACTTAATAAGTTCCCTGAGAGCTTCGGTTGCATAACCCTTTTCTCTATTCTTCTCAGTAGCAATCAGAATTCCTATCCCTGCTCTCTGATGAAAAGGATCGAAATCGTATAAATCAATAGTGCCGACTGAGTTGAACTTATTGGATTCAATCTCAACATCAATGATAAAACGCTGCTGTTTCATTTCGTATATATCCTTCGATGAGTTTTCAATATATTTTTTCAGAATATATCGCGAAAATGGAATCAACGTATTACTTACCTGCCATATCTTTTTATTATTTTCCCATTGATACAACAGATCAATGTCAGATAATTCGAGTGCTCTTAATACAATCTTTTGCCTACTTGCTGCCATAAACAGTATAATTATGTATTGATGCAATATTCCTGATAAAAGCATCAGGAAATCCGGATTTTCTTATAGAATCAAGATGCTCAAGGGCTTTTGAATATCCAATGTACTCACCATACGTATATCTGAAGAGACTATCATCTCCCTCAGTAACTACTAATGGGCCTAACTCAATTCGTCTGGGATTAATCCAGTTCCGGAGTGCAAACAACTGAATGGTATAAGTAGGTATCGAATCAGCAGGTATACTATAATCCGGTATATAGCTATAGGCAAATGCGGGTGAATTAATACTGGAATCGACAGAAGTTACCTTATTTACATTCAAAACAAAGTCACCTGTTTTTTGCTGATTGGTAATCGCTGTTACTTCATTCTGCTCATCGATAATGTCGATATTTTCTTCATAAAGATCAATAAATGATGTATCTGAAGTTACAAACTGTGTTTCATAGGTTGATTGATCAACAGGAATGGTTTCATCCACAAGTGAGCTATTCAATTCCCTATCAGGTATGTTCGATATTATTGAAGACGAAAGCTGGGGAAAAGAATCATTGAATATGAATTGCGGATCGTTACCAATCTGAATACGATACAGATCGTTCTTGCCATATCCTTCGGCAAGATCACGGGCCAGATATCCTGTTTTTGTAGCGGGAAAGTAAACATAAAAAATGTCATCCTTCGTAGTGTTTACAGGTAGCCCAACGTTTACAGGTGTCGTCCAGTTACCGACACTATCCATTTCGCAAAATAAAATATCCATATTCCCAACCGACTCATGTCCGTTCGATGAAAGAAAAAGAACAGTTCCATCAAAGGTAATATAGGGTGCTTCCTCATTCTTTTGAGTATTAATAACTTCACCCAGATTGATAATATTGGTCCATTCATTACTCTCACGTTCTGCCCTGTATATATCAAAACCTCCCTCGCCTCCCGGACGATCGCTGGAAAAATAGAGAAATTTACCATCAGAACTGATACTTACACTCGATTCACGATTTCGGGAATTTACTTTCCCTGAAACAGGCACCATTTTAGTCCACTCCCCATTCACATAATTGGTGACATATATATCATAATCTAATGCATAATGCCAGATAATATAAAGCTCTGTTCCGTCATATGAAAGGGCCGATGTATAACAATTACCTTCCGATCCTATTTTTTCATTTAATGATTCTGGAGCTGACCATCCAACTGCTGTACGATGGGTGATCAGGATCCGATCAAACGTTTCCCAAAACTGAGTATATACTAGTGTCATCTGATCGCCTGAAAGCACAGGATTATAATCTGAAAAACGGGAATTTATTCTTTCACCTAAGTTGATTATTCGAACATTCTGCTCAAATCGCTGGTATTCCAATGATATACCAAGATTATTAATTTTTTTTATTACAACCTCAAGCATTTGCTTATTCGAATTCTCAACATATTTTTTATATTGATGATAGGCAAAAGATGCTTTCAATAATTCATTCTCACGATGGTATACATCACCCAGAAGTAACCATGCCTCGATAGGGGCGGCCGGATCTTTATACCTTCCTTCAATATAATGCTCATCAACATTGACAACAGCCTTTTCAAGATAGGGTATTGCATTTTGTTGTACACCAATGATTTTCATATAACAAAATCCGATCCGGTAATTGATATTGCTGTTTTCAGGATTTTCTTTCAAGCATGATAGGTAAAATGGCAGTGCTTCCTGAAATAAGCCCTGTTCGATGTAATATTCACCATATAAAAAATCTTCCTGTAGATCACCTGTAGCCTGACCCTGTAAGTCGTATAAAAAACATATGCAAATGAGTATTGTTCCAAAACAATAGCTGTAACATTTTGATATTCCTGAAACAACCGACATCATATTGTTATTTGTCCGAATCAGATATTGAAAAGTTTAATGTACTTGTAGATTTAACCTTTATCAGATAAATATCAGCCTCGCCTAAACCTTCCTGATCGATCAGAGAATAATAACCCTCACGACAATTTTCTCTTGCAGGGCTATAGAAAAAATTGTCGCTTGTATTATTTATCGGATACCCAATATTTAAAGGCATTTCCCACTTATTTCCTGATTTCCGGCTATAAAAAATATCATAACCTCCCATTGAATAGTGCCCTTGTGAACTAAAAAATAGTAAATCCTGATCAGTACAATATGAAGCGTCTCTTTCATCGAACTCACTATTTATCTGTTTTCCCAGATTTTTTGGTTTTCTCCATTCTCCTGCAGTATTTTTTTTCGAGATGTAAATATCATATCCCCCTCTGCCACCTTTCCTATTGCTTGCAATATATATTGTTTCATCATCGGTTCCAAAACTTGCATGAACCTCGTTAAAAAGTGAGTTCACTTTTTTGCCCAACTTTGTTGCTTCTGACCATATTTCACCGTTATAAACCGAATAGTAAATATTATAACTGTTATTTTCTTTCTTTATCAATAACAAGGTATTACCATCATATGAAAGTCCGGATGGGTAATACTCCCCATCGGAAAGAATTTGTGAATTTATATTTACTGCAGTTTGCCATTCATTATTTATTTTTCGTGAAAAAAATATAGCATCGTAAAATCTTAATCTTCTGATAAAAACCAAGGATTCCTCATTGCCTGAAATTACTGGCTTCTCTTCTGAAAAAATTGTATTAATAGCAGTCCCCAAATTTGTCTTTTCAAATGCTAATGGTGCATCCTGTATAATTTTAGCCCTTTCACATGATTTTATTTCCCTGTCAACAACATTTTGGTTATAGTTACCATAGAAGTAAGGTGAATCAATAAATTTCATATAACATTCAAGAGCCTTATCGAGCTGATTATTTATTCGGTAAGCATTACCGAGGTAGAAATAGACATGAAGCGGTGCTGCAGCCTCATTAAAAGATCGTTTATAATAAGATTTCTTGGATACGATCTTTCCAGTAGCTATTTCAAAATAGGGAATAGCCAAATGTTCGCTACCGGGTATATTTAGATACGACTCTCCAAGCTTATAATTGAAGTTAGCATTTAAGGAATCTGCTTTAACCAGCTTCAGATAAAAATCAGCTGCATCCTTGAAATCGCCACGTTTAAAAAAAAACTGCCCCTCATCGAAATATTCTTCTAACTCCTCTTGTGTTTGACCTGAAACTGATAAAGAAAAAACACACATGAATAATATACAGTTTAGCAGTAGATTTTTCATTGGTTGTAACTTGAGTATTTCAAAAATATAAAAAAGGAGTGTATGATATGCTCTAAATTATTAAGATTCTGCTATAAAGGTTTCATAAAATAAAACCAATAAAAGTTGCTCCTATCAAGCAACTTTTGCAGGTACTATTTAATCTGAAGGATGAGAGGTACCGGATCGATTCGTTTTATAATCAATTTATTATTGTCAACCTCAATAAATATAAATTCGGCTCTGCGGTTATATTTCCTCCCCTCGGGATTATCAGTACCATCGGTTTTTGTATTTACGGCTATAAATCCGGTTTCTCCCTTACCCTGAATATTAAGGCGATCGGGATTTATTCCTCCTTCAACAAGATAATTATAAACAATCTTCGCTCTTTTTTCCGATAATAGCAGGTTGTAATTTTCAGGTCCCAGAGGATCGGTGTATCCGGTAATTTCAACTCTGATAACCGGGTAGGATGTCAACAGTTTCAGTACGGTATTTAATTCCTTCTTACTTTCTTCGGAAAGCGATGATTTATCGAATCCAAAGAACACTGGTTTTAATTCGACTGTGCGTATTTCCGTAACAACCGGTTCAACTTCTGGTTTAGTTATTTCAGTTTTACTGGAATCGTAATGAGCCCTTAATGTAGCAACCTGAGTTTTATCTTCCTCTTCAATAGTAACTCCCGCTTCTTTCGCAACTGAATCGAAAGTATCTACCAGTGTCACTGTTTCCTCCGGTTGAAGTTCCGCGAGGCTCTCATCGGCCACATGAGGAAATTGAATTTCATATATATCCATTCCACCAAAGCCTGACTTATCAATACGCGAGCAAAGTGCAACCTGATTATTCTTTACCGGATAATAAAAAAGATCATCGTCAGTGGTACTGATAGGATAACCCATATTTTCAGGAACCGACCATTTGTTATTATTCTCCAATTCGGAAACAAATACATCATACCCTCCCATATTAATATAACTCTGTGAACTGAAAAATAAACGTTTCCCATCCAAGGTAATAAAGGGAGTGTCCTCATTTAGCTCAGTGTTAAGTTCAGTAATATTTTTTGCTGGTCCAAATATCCCCTCAGATGTTAATTCCGAAACATATAAATCCATCTCACCCACTCCTCCATTCCGGTTACTGGCAAAATAAAGTTTTCGTCCATCTTTCGATAAGCAGGCATGCGATTCCCAATATTTTGTATTAATGTTAGACCCAAGAGGTTGAGATTTTGTCCAGCGGTTATCATCGTAACGGCTAATGAAAATATCACTATTAAATTCATCCTCCTTAGTGAGTAATAGTGTTTTTCCATCGTATGATACGCCGGTTACATACTGATCACCATCCGACATAAGTTGTGGAGTGATATTTTCCGGAGTCGTCCACTGACCATTTACTTTTATAGAATAGTAAACTGCATCGTAAAATGGAAGTCGATGCATATATAACAGGGTGTTTCCATCGCCTGATATAACCGCTTTATAATCGTCATTATTTGAGTTTATAGTCTCGCCCATATTAACAAATTCAAGTTCGACGGGAGTGCTCATAAAATCACTGGCAATGTTACAGGCCTCAATTTGTTTATCGACATATTTATGTAGATTGTTCTCGTCGTCGGGCAAAAGTTCCTTATATTGTTTATACGAGGCAATAGCTTCAGTAAGACGATTATTTACTCTATAGGCATTACCTAAGTAAAGATATACATCGATGGGAGCATTTTTCTCTTTCAGATTGCCGTCTTTGTATTTAAGTGATACCGATTGTTTAGCCAATTCAAAATATGGAATTGATTTATCCTTTTGCCCCGGAATATTAAGATAACAGATACCTATCCGGTAATTAATGTTCGCATTATTCTGATACCCCCGTTTATAAACCTGGAGAAAATCACTCAGTGCATCAACATAGTATTCCTGAGTTAAAAAAAACTCTGCGTCGATAAAATACTCACGTAGTGCAATTTCACTCTCACTTTTCTGCGCTGCAATATTGAAAGTTATTGCAATGACCAGTGGGAAAGTAAATAATATCTTCTTCATCAGGAAAGCATTTTAATCAAATTTACATTATTAACCTGAAATACGCAGATAATACTTTCAACAACAAGGGATTAATCTCAACATGCATTATCTATGACAATCTCAAAGTCTGTAGTCTCAGATTGATCACATTAAATCTTTAAATTACTAAAAAAAACTATGTAATACAATTGGCAGAAAGCTAAGAATATTGCTTACTGTTCTATTTTTAGCTTTCCAGGAATGTTATCTATTCGGAGAAATACGATTCCTTCAATCTCATTCTCAGGTACAAGAACTACCCTTCTGTTGTATTTTCTTCCCGCCGGATTGTCTGTCCCATTTGCATTTGAATTTTTGGCCACAGGTTTTTCTTCACCATAGCCAATAATCCTAATACGATCGGCAGAAATTTGGGACGAAGTTAAATAGCGGGAAACAGATTCTGCTCTTTTTCTTGATAATATGAGGTTATAGGCTGCAGGGCCTATGGCATCGGTATGCCCACCAACATTTAATATTAGTGAAGGATTTTCCTTCATCAGTTTAGCAATGGTATCTAAAAGGATCTTATATTCAGATGAAAGTGAGTAATTATCGAAAGGATATAAAATATCCTGTATCCAAATAGTATCAAGACTGAAAGCAACCGATGCAATAGGTTCTTCCTTTTTAATGATTGAAGCAGTAAGCAGGCTTGTTTCAGGACTATTTTCATCAAGTGATATTTCAGTAGAAGTGATCAACTTGTTATTGCTTAATAATAAAAACTCGAAATCACCTGCAGGTAAAGTTGTTTCATAACTTCCATTGGGTTCGACCTGCAAATACTGTAATGTATCGAAGTTTGATTTATTTACGACGGCAACCGAGTATCCTTTGTAATCAGTTGTATCTACATTATCAATCCTACCACGAACATTAAAACGAGGTGTATTTGCAAATACCATACTGTTATACTGATAAATATCGTATGCAGTAGCAGGTTGATCGAGGCGCGACATCAAACCTGAAACATTTTCTTCGAGTGGATAATAAAACAGGTCATCATCGGTGGTACAGATAGGGGCACCCATATTAATAGGCATATACCATCCATTTTCACCTTTTTTTAAAGAATAGAAAACATCGTAGCCACCCATATTCAAATGCCCCTGAGAGCTGAAATACAGGATTTCATTATCAACATTAATGATTGGTGTCTCTTCGTTATAAGGTGTATTTATTATAGCTCCCAGATTTTTAGCCGGTCCCCAATCATTCGATGAATCCATTTCCGATTTATAAATATCCATTCCACCATATCCGCCTTCACGGTTACTTGTAAAATAAAGTGTTTTTCCATCGGAAGAGATACTGGCATGCGACTCGTGGTATACCGAATTAATATTCGCATTTAGTGGTTGTAATTTCGTCCAACTGCCATCGGTAAAATGAGTAACAAAAATTTCACCGGCTTTCATTGCTTCATATAAATAAAGAAACAGTGTTTCTCCATCAGCCGATGCACTTACAATAATATGATCCCCATCGCTTCCAATGGCTGGTGTTATATTTTTAGGTGTTTGCCATTTCCCATCAATGTTTTCAACTCGCATAAGTGCATCATAAAACTTAAGTTCATCCATATAGTACAAAACACTATCGTGGTCAACCAAAACCGGATTATAATTCGAAAAAACAGTGTTTATCTGATCCGGTAGTCTTTCTGTTCGTGGATCACCCGGAAAAGCATTAAGCAATCTGGCATTTTCACACCGCTTTAAATGCATGTCGATTACGCTCAGGAATTCCGGATCGCTGCCCTGAATAGAGTCCTTCAGAATATTGAAAGTCTTTATCGATTTTTCTAACTGATTATCTATACGATAAGCAACTCCCAATAATAATATTGCCTTCAATGGAGCACGCGTTTCATCGTAACTATCCTTAAAAGCTGATGAAGCATTTTTAACAGCATACTCAAGATAGGAAACAGACTGGTCTTTTTTTCCTCTGATATTCAAATAGCATCGCCCTATTTTATAGGCAATATTGGCATTAAATATCTCTTTCTTTTCAAGCAGAAGGTAAAGTGGTAGGGCTTCTATATATTCTTCAGCATTCAGGTATTCCTCAGCTTCATCATAAATATCCTTATTTGAAAGCCATATCTGAGCCTGAACCTGTAAGAATGTGATAGTCAATAATAGAACTGCTATCAATAGTGTACGGGGAAATTTCATCTCTTTTTTATTTTAAATAATCAGGATTTTGATGAAAAACTAACTACCTGAATCAACTTGAAAATAGGATAGCCTTGGTTTATAGACAATATGATATATGTTTATTCACAAATTTATATTTATTTCCTCTTCCTAAGCCAGAAAAGCAATATAAGAATTAATAATACAATATTAACCAGAATAATAGTTGGTACAAATTTTCTTGATTTCCAGAATTTCCCCTGAATCTCATCAATCGATCGTAAACTGCGAAAGTCCAAGCCCCTTTCAAGAATCATTCGAATAAGCAGATTATTGATATCCGCTTCTGAAAAGTTATACGTCCGGCTTGCTGCCAGCAAATACTTTATTAACTCAAGGGGATTAGAGAAATTGCTTATGGTTGTATCCTTAAGTGCCCTGTTTATTGCGCCATAGCCATATGATTCAAGTTTTGCTGCAAACTCTTTAACATTGTCAATACCAATTAATTCAAGAAACAGACTATAAACACTCTCAATGGAGTAGTTCTTAAATTTTGACTGATTCAATAAATAATCGAACAGATCTTCAAATGTCTGAATCTGTTCTCTGTCCCTGTTCAAAAGAATTAGTTGTGATTTTAGAGTTCCTTCACCGTGTATTGAAAGCATTTCAATAAATCTTTCAAGATAAAACTGCTTGTTAACCCTGGCTAATTCAAGTGCTTTAATAAGCTCCTGTTTTGTATAATATTCTCCATCGGCATGATTGAACAGGTGTCTGACCAGGTCAATGGATGTATGAATATCTTCCTGTTCCATTCTTAGTTCCGTTAAGTACTTAAGCAATCCCCCTTCAGAATTGAGCACTAAATTCTGATAAAAGAATTGCAAATTATCGGTAGTTGAGTAAAGCATCAGTGCCTTTAATGCTGATTCACTATCTGTCTGAGAAGAAATTCTCTCCCATGCATCTTTTAAATTTGTAAAAGTCAGCTCAGGTTTTTCAAGACTATCGCTGGCAGAAGTGAAATTGACCAGCTCGTAATAAAATCTGGTTGCACTGATATTATCTGAAGCATGAATTTTTAATAATGCCTCTTTCATCTCCTCAACAGTAAGATTTTCTACCTTGAGAAGAGTATTTAGATAAACAAGAGGAACGGTAATACTATCCGCCATTAGAATTCTTGTACTATCTTCTACCAACAATACTGCTTCAAATTCATTATAAAAATTTTTACCCTCTAGTTGTGTGAAAAAAATAGAAAACAGTTGGTCGATTTCTTCCTGCGTAAATCCCATCTCATCAGCAACCTGAACCAAGTGATTATATAGTTCATAATAATTATCGAACTCACTCAGGTCAATTTCATTAAGGTAGTCTTTCAATTTACCTTGGGCAAGAAAACCGAATAATTCTGAATCTGAGGGTGTTTCCTGGCCTTCTATTCTGGTTATTTGTATTGTTTCAACAGGCTCAATTGGATTATATACAATAATAACTTCCGTAGATGATTTTTGTCCTTCTGTGTCTGTAGCAGTAAACTCTAAAATATTTTCTCCCGGCTGAGGTTTATAAAAATAAGTGAATCGTTTTTTAACATTTTGTATTTCTTCGGTATGTACAACATTATTATCAACTTTTACAATTACTTCGAGATCAGAGCCCTTTGGCAGTGTGAGTTCAATTGGAACTCTCGAAGAATTGGTTACTGAATAAAAATTGTTTTTTACAATAATAGGGGCTTTAACCGGCGCAGCGACAACTTCTATTGGTTCAGGTGGTATTTCAGTACGCGTTAGTGTGATATCTGAAAATGCAACCAAAGATTCTGCCTGCAATGCCTGAAGGTTAATATCTGTCTTGTAGGTTTCTATCTCAGGTCCCTCTATTACCAAAAGAAAATTTCCCTCCGGAGATTGTAAAGTAAAACTACCATCGTCCGAAATGACTCCCTCGCTAACAATCTGGTTTGATTTCTTATCGATAAGCTTGGCAGATATTTTCTTATACGTTTTACCACTGGCATTTTCTATATTTAATTTCCCCGACAGGGTAAATGTTCGCGGAATCATCATATTATAAACTTCTACCTCATATATATCGGACAAGCCTTGCGTATTCCCTGCAGAATAGTATGAATAAAGTCCATAATTATTAATTCCGGTTGGAAAATAAAAAATATTATCATCGGAGGTATTGACAGGATATCCCATATTATAGGGTTTACTCCATATCCCATCACTTTGCAGGTTGCTTATAAAGACATCATAGCCACCTATTGTATTGTGCCCTTGAGAACTAAAAAATATTGTATACCCCTCATTACTGATAAAAGGGGTTTCTTCATTTAGAGGTGAATTTATTACTGGCCCCAGATTAACTGCCACTCCCCATTGCCCGCTTGTACTGCGTTTCGATTTATAAATATCCAGGCCGCCGTAACCTCCATCCCTATTCGAGGTAAAAATAAGATACTGACCATCGGCTGTGGGTGAAGCATGCGATTCCCAAAACCTGGTATTAATATTAAAGTTTAGTTTTTCCAGCTGGTTCCATTTATTATTAATCCTTTTACTTGAATAAATATTCCCATCGAAATTATCGCTTCTATAAACGAAAATCTCATCACCAAAGTACGATATGCCAGTAGTGTAAGAATTGCCATCAAGTCCAAAATCCTCGGTCAGATTAACAGGAGCGGACCAGTTTCCATTATTATCTTTAATGGAAACGAATA
The DNA here is from genome assembly GCA_964592225.1 of uncultured Bacteroidales bacterium. Lineage (GTDB taxonomy): Bacteria > Bacteroidota > Bacteroidia > Bacteroidales > UBA10428 > UBA10428. The sequence goes on along the minus strand of CAZQCO010000006.1, from coordinate 37,345 downwards.
CGCCATCGTAAAACTGCAACCGCCGTGTAAAAGCCAATACTTTTCCATCGCCAGAAAGTACCGGATTAATTTCTTCAAAACGGGAATTTATTGTGCTCCCCAGGTTTTCAGATGAGAAATAAACCGGATCGTTATAGATTCTTTTTGCCAGTTGACTGGCTTCAATATCTTCATTTACCACATTAAAATCGAATTGATTGGGATCGGCACTATTTAAAAAACGTTTGTAACTCTCAATCGCTTCATCAAATTTATTATTAATATGATAAGCCCTCCCCAAATAGTATTGTGCTTCAGGAGGAGCTAGTCTTTCTCTATAAGTATTCAGTTTGAAATTATAATTAATATTTCCGGCTGCTTTTTCAAGATAGGAAATTGATTTTTCCTTCTGATAGATGTCATTCAAATAGCAAATACCGATTTTATAAATGATATTGTAATTGTCAGGCTCTACTCTCAGAATTTTCTGGTAAAGAGGAAGGGCATCCTTATATTCTTCAAAAAGAAAATACGATTCGGCTTCTACAAACCATTTCTTTGGATCTTCCTTTTCCTGTGCGTTGGAAATATTGGATTGCAGCAACATTAAGAAAAGAACAAAAGAGAAAATAATGTACGTTTTCAGCATGTAACGAAAAGGTTGGTTTATAACAAATTTAAAAAAAAGTTAGAATGCTTTACTTTTATTTTTTACCTGTAAATCAACAATTTCTTTAAAGTAAAACATTTTTTTAACAATATCGGGTTAGAAAATTGGTGTTTCACTTTCCAGATACCTGCCAATGGCCCTTACAAATGAACCGCCAAGCGCTCCATCTACTACTCTGTGGTCATAAGTTAAAGATAGAATTAATATATCACGGATCCCGATAGTTAGTTCATCGCTGATTTTTACTACAGCAGGTTTTTTCTTTATGGCTCCTACAGCAAGAATAGCCACTTCAGGCTGATTGATAATCGGAGTTCCTGATACATTTTCATATTGACCCATATTTGTAATGGTAAAAGTACTCCCTTTAATCTCAGCAGGTATTAGTTGGCCTTTGCGTGCACGATCTGCCAGGTCGGCCAATTGTCGAGCGATACTAAGAAAGTTACTCTTATCAGCCTCTTTTATTACCGGTACAATAAGATTCCCATCAGGTAGTGCTGTTGCCACACCTATATTGAAATAGTGTTTTTTAATAATGTTATTTCCGATAACGGAAATATTAATATCCGGAAAATCTTTCAGGGCTTTTACTGAAGCTTCAACGATAACCGGCGTATAAGTTAATTTAATTCCATACTGAGCAAAAAATTGTTCCTTATTATCCTCTCTCCATTTCACAAGTTGTGTTACATCAATTTCAACCATCGAAGTAACATGAGGCGATATTCTTTTCGAACGAACCATGTGTTCGGCAATAAGTTTACGTGTTCGATCCATTTCAATAACTTCCTCACCGGGCCTTGGACTATACTCATCAGAATTAACAACAGGTTGTTGTTCAGTCGTAATAGCCTCTGGCTGTATTATGGTATCGATAGACACTTCTTTGAACCGTCTTCCGGATAGAATATAAGCATTCAGGTCATCTTTGGTAATGCGCCCATTCAATCCTGAACTCTTTATCTGTTTTAACTCATCTACTGGTATTCCCCGGCTCCTGGCCAGAAACCTGATTAAAGGAGTAAGATGAAGATATTCAGACCCCGATTTCTCAGGCCTAAATTGTACTGTTTTTTCCATTTTATTTATGGATTCATCTCTTTCAGAAGCCTCTATAGCCTTTGGCGAAACTGAAATTTCAGCTGGAACTGATTCTATTTCAGTTCTGGGATGCCTGCTTTCTTCGGTTGGATCGTTAGTTTCAACTATAGCCAATACTTCGCCTATTTTCGGAATTTCTCCTTCGTGATAAATAATTCGGATTACTTTCCCTGAAACGGGTGCTGGAATCTCCGAATCGACTTTATCGGTTGCAACTTCCAGTAAAGGTTCATCTTTGTTAATAGAATCTCCTTCCCTGACAAACCAGCGCGTGATGGTTGCCTCAATTATCCCTTCGCCCATTGCAGGTAATGTAAATTCAAAACTTTTCATCGGTGCTTAATTCCCGAGATATTTAAAATCCCGAATAATAATCAGAATATCGTTGCTTAATTTATAGTCTTTTGCATACAACAAGTTTAATCGCTTTATGGTTTCATTAGCGACCGTTTTCTGTTTTGATACAGGAATAGGGGTCAATACTCCCGATACCATACCACTCAGATATTCACTGTCAGAAACATCGACAGAAGCAAGTCCTACCCATGTTTTCAGGTTTATTATTACATGAAAAATATTGCGTAAGTATCCCAGTGGCTGCCTGACAATAAATACGGAAACGGGCGATAGAAGAAGAAGCAGAACTGAAATTGCCAGGTCGAAAATTCTCTTTTTACGTTTTACAAAACTATGACTTAAGGTATTTATATTTACTACATAAAATTCACCTGCTGTATTTATGGAATTACTCCCGATTACTGAAAGGCTTTCGGGTGGTGCTATTTTAAATTCTACAGCTGCATCGCCCATTTTTAGCATGGTTTGAATGATTTCATGCGACGGGATATCCTTTGCACAAAATACAATTTCATCGACCCGGTTTATGGGTACAATTTCATCAAGCTGTGAAATATCCCCAATATATTCATCACTTGTCCATAGGTTATGCCAATTAACCAGGCCTATAAGAACAGGTGAAATATTTACTTGCTTTAAAATCGACATTACTCTTTTGCTTTCGTCAGGAGAACCCGCCACAACAATACGCTTTTTTCGTTTTTTAAATAGTATTTGAACCGTACTGAAAATTGTGCCTTGTGTAAGCCGGCTGATAAAAAATGAAAGTCCAGCCCAGGTTGAACCAATTAACAATAATGCTCTTGAGTAACGCATGTTTTCGGGTAATAGGGCATATATTAGTATAATACCACCCGTACCTGTTGCAATTCCTTTTAACAGATCCACAACAGAAACACGCTTTTCATATCCCCCCGAAATATAAACACAGAATAACCAGATCAGGATATAAACCGGAACCACATAAAGAAGGTATTCAGTCGGATAGTATTGTGTATCACCAAATTTATATCTTGCCCAAAGTGGTTGTAACAGATAAAAGCCAATATAAATAAGTAATGCATCAGTTACAGGAGTTATGCCGGAAAAGAATAATCGGCGAATAATAGATATCAAAGCCCTCAAATAGATGGCACTATTGATAAGGAGGCTGAAAAGCCTGGCATTCCGCAAAGAAAAATGTTTTCTGGCAAAAATTATCATGGCTTTATAAAACACGATAACGTAGTTAATGCTCCCCTTTTTCGTGCTTTCACCCTTATAGTGTATTATTGTGGTTTCGGGGAAATAATAATTTTCGTACCCCGCCAGCCTTATCCTGAATGAGAGGTCGATATCTTCGCCATACATAAAAAATGATTCGTCGAGTAAGCCCACTTTTTCTAAGACAGATTTCCTGATGAACATAAAAGCTCCGGGCAATATTTCAATTTTATGTGTCTTGTTCTTATCAAGATATCCCAGATGATATTTGCCAAATATCTTCGATTTTGGAAATATTGCCGACAATCCGAACACTTTAAAAAAAGAAACCTTTGGCGTGGGCAATGATCTTTTCGATTCCGGTAAGTAATTTCCTTTCCCGTCTATCATCTTTACTCCCAGACTTCCAGCATCGGGATGCGATTCCATGAAATCAAAACATCGGCGAAATGTATCCTCCTGCACAATGGTATCAGGATTAAGAATTAAAACATACTTGCCCTCAGCAATTCTTATTCCCTGATTATTGGCTTTTGAAAAACCCAGGTTTTTCTTATTTTCAATCAGTTTTACAGCAGGAAATTTATCATTGAGCATTTGGCAGGACCCATCAACGGAATTATTATCGACAACTATCACTTCTCCCTTAAGCGATTCCAAAGCCTTCAGTACCGAGTGAAGACATTGCTCGAGAAAGTGTTTTACATTATAATTAACTATGATTATGGAGAGATCCATCGGTTACTGATAAAATTTAAATTTACGATTATATACCGACTGGAAAAATTAACAATTTCTACTTGGGGATATTAATATCGCATTCCATCATCAATAATCGACAAGCATTTCTGTGTCCAAGCTCACAGGATTTATTAAAATGGTAACAGGCATTTTCAGATTCATCCATCCTGAAGTAGGTCATTGCCAAATTATAATGTGTAATTGGATTGGAATTATCTATTTTGAGTGATTGCTGAAATGCTATAACAGCATCTTCATACTGGTTCAATTCATACAAGACCATTCCTTTGCCATGAAAAGAAGCATCACTTCTTGGATTTAAGGCTAATGATTCATCAAAATCGGCCAATGCTAATTCAAAATCCTGATTGTAAAAATGAGCCATACCTCTATTCAAATATACTTTATATATTGTACTCATAGACATATCCAGACGGATTGCATTATCAAAATCCTCAATTGCTTTTGAATATTTCTGTTTCTGAAGGTTTATAATAGCCCTGATGTAATAATACTCCGGAGAATTCGGATACATTGAGATGAACTCCTCAATATCGGTTATAGCCTCCTTACTGCGATTCTGTTGTATTAAGATATTTATTTTTTTCTCCTGAGCTTCAAGATTATTGGGTTGCATCACTAATATATCTTCAATGAGTAACAGGGCCTTTGTAAAATCTCCCATCCTAATGTGTGTATCTGCCAGCTGCAAATTTTTTGCCACATCGCTATCACCTTCCTGGGCAATTGTAAACAGGCACAAGAATGATAGAAAAAGAATAAGAATGTTTATGGTTAAACGAATCATTGTATTAAACCATTTAGCACGAAAGATAATAAAAAGATAAGTGTAATTTGTGCTCTGAAAACATTATTAATGAACATAAAAGGCTCGTATCAGTTCGATTTGCAAAGCCGGCATTTATTTATGCCGGCCTATTTCAGATTGCTATTTAGCCATTTTTTTAAAATCAGTTGCCAATAAACCGTCAGGATTTTTATCAGATACTTTATGGTAATCAAAGTAGTAAAATAATGCATCACCGGCTCCAATTACAACTTTATAGCAGCGCGCATTAAGTTTGGTACCTTCAGGTCCAACCTTATGCAGAAAAACGACGTTTTCATCACGGTTCTTGATCGCTTCGGTAATATCCTCTTTTGTTACTATCCTGAATTTGTAAGGATAAATTTTCTTGATTCTTGCAGTTGAATTTACTTCAGGAGCCAGTTCTTCTTCAAGAACATATAAGATTTTTCCTTTTATATCTTTGATATTGTCGTTATAATGATTCAGTACATTAGCTGAGATGATCCCGGGATTTTCACGTATCAGAAGGGCATGGTTCTGAATAAATCTTACCAGAATAGCCAGTTTATAGGTATAGTTATCTTCTTCAACACTATAATATGCCAGAGGTACCGAGGCAATATCCGGCATCTGATCCATACGGAAATAATTACCCCCGAGAGATAGATGCAAAAACCGGTACCTGGCATCAGTTTTATCGTTTTCGAAAGTAACCTGCGACATATAAAGAAAGGAATACTGCGGATCCTTTCGAAGTTCTTCAAATTCCTTGAAACTTATAAATTCAAATTCTGTTATCTTCCACTCCTGTTCCATCACTTCCCGTATAATATAATTATACTCAAGTAGTGGATTATCAGGCAATACAACCATAGTTTTGGTATTAAAGAATGCCAAGACATCATCGTGACTAGGCACATAACTCTGAGCAGATAACATTAATGTCAGAGTACTCGCAATTAAATAAGCTACTATTTTCTTCATACTTTTAGTTTTTAGTTTTGTGGAAAATATAAAGGATGTCTCTCGTTAAATTTTCTGATGTAGATAAATCGCATTTGTTTGCGCTTCTTTTTACGCAATGCCATATACTCATCATGCAATTCCGGGTCCTGTATAAGAATAGCCTCCAGCGAATTATCGGTATAATCAAGAACGGTTCCTGTTAAAAAATTGAGTAAGTATTGTCTCATTTCAGTGGTCTGATAGGAAGATGGATATGTCCGGTATGGATCCATGTAAGAATTATAGTACGGAGAGTTATAGGCATTTGAATAGGTTGTTTGACTTGCAATAAAATGACTGATTGCTCCAATAAGTGTTATCCGGAAATATCCATCCTCCATTTTCAAATAGATAAAACCATTTCTGGAGTAGCCCCATATATCCCTGGTTCTCAACTCTTGTCTATTTCCAATTTGATCATAATAATAAATTTTGTCTTTCTCCAAAATCTGGTTGAAAAAATCAGGATCGGAATAATCATAGGTAGATAGTATTCTTGATTTTGGTAAAGGGGAATTCGTTTTTACCTGATCAAAGCTTAGATAAATACCCTCTTTAAATTTAAAATCGGGAGAATATTCTATAAGACCGGTGGAATCAGTTTGTGAACTGACAATTGAAGATGCAACAAATAAAACTATTATCAGATTGTAAAGTCTCATAGCTATGTATTGAGTTATACTAACAAATTTATCCTATCTGATGTAAAGACCCTAAAAATGTATTATGTTTTTTAGAAACACTCCAGTTAATAAAAACGTAACACTTACTCTTTTTAGTCATGAAATAAATAACTATTTATGCTATTTTTAACTAAATTTAAAAGAAGTAAACAGAATCCAATGGGAATTTTACACCATATTACTTCCTATTTCTCAACAAAAGTTGATAAAAATATCTCGCTTGAAAAAGCTAACCGGATAATAACAATAAGCTTTACTGCCATAATCGCCGGTTTATTTTATTTATTCTTTGGAGTTGTCGCTCTCATAAATGAAAATTATCCTCTTGCATTATTACTCGGAATTGCTGCCATTGCGAATTATTTTACTTATTTCAAGCTTAGTACTTCGACCAAAATAGATCTCTATGCCAATATAGTACTCATTATTTCGGGAATTATTTTCCTCTACTGTCTGACAACAGGAGGGGCTTTTGGTACAGGTTTCTTATGGGTATTCCCTTTCCCTGTTCTGGCCGTTGCACTGACAGGACTTGATAAAGGAACAAGGTTCTCTTCTGTATTCCTTGTCTTATTAGTTATAATCTGTGTGGTTAATTTGTACATACCTTCATTGCCCGACTATGAGCTTACTTTCAGCTTAAGACTAATCGGAGCATACATTGTAATTCATGCTATTATATTTACTTATGAGTTTTTACGACTTCGAAGTCAGACGGCTATGGAACATTGGATTGCCGAGAGCCGCGACGAAAGTAAACGTAGAGATGATTTCCTCTCAAAACTTTCGCACCAGATCAGAACTCCTCTTAACAATATCACGCTTATCTCAAACCTAGTTGATCGTACAAAGCTACCGGCCGATCAGGAGGATTTATTTGATACCATTATAGCCTCTACAAATAATCTTGTTAATGTTGTCAATAATATTGTCCAGATTTCAGCTCTTGATATCGACGACAGTGAACAAATTCAAGTGAGTTATAATCTTGAAAGCACCATTGAAAATACGCTCATTCTATTTAAAAATCAGCATAAAGATACACTTGAACTTAGTACGGAAATAACTATTCCAAAAACTCATTATATCGGGAATCCGATCCGAATTAAACAGTTGATTCTTAACCTTATAGAAAATATTATAAAACTGGATGTAAAAGGCAAGCTTAAAGTTGTGTTTAATGCTGCCATTAAATCCGAATCTGATAAAACCAGCACATTAGAAATTGCAGTTAAATGTCCCTGTTTTAATATGGCAAAGGATGAAAAACAAAATTATTTCTTAGCCTCCGATAAATCCGTTTCATCGATAAAGGAAACAGATAAGAATTATCTCGATTTTAGTATTGTCCGAAAAATTGTACATCTTTATTCCGGTTCTTTTGATATTACATCCCAAGAAGATTATACTACAATTCTTATCACGCTCTTATTAACAAATGATAAAAAAGTATCAAGTAAAGTCAAAGACCTTGAAATCGTAAAAACAGAAAATTTTATTCAGACTGCAAGCGCTCATGCTATAGAGGAGGCAAATATTTTACTTGTTGAGGATAACGCCATTAATCAGAAAATTGTAATACTCAGTCTTAAAAATAAGGTGAAAAACATTGAAGTTGCCAATAATGGAAAAGAAGCACTCGATAAATTTGGTACTACTAAGTACGATATCATACTCATGGACATTCAAATGCCTGTGATGAATGGTATTATAGCAGCTAAAAAGATTCGCGAGCTTGAATCAAGCTCAAATACACATACACCCATAATTGCTATAACTGCCAATGCGCTTTCAGGAGATAAGGAAGCATGCCTGGCTGCCGGGATGAATGATTATATTTCCAAACCTTTCCAGGTTGAGATTCTCATGCAGAAAATGCGTAATCTTCTTTTACAGTCTTCCTGAAATCAGAGATCGATTTAAATTTTCCCTTAACCTATTCATCTGATTTATTATTTATCATGTGAAATGTGAATACCCATAACCAGGATATCATCCACCTGATCGAGATCGCCTTTCCAATCCATGATACTTCTTTTAAGAAATTCGACCTGACGATCCATAGGAAGCTGATGCAGTGCCAATAATAAATGCCTGAAGCGGCGATACTTATATTTTTTACCTTCAGGTCCACCGAACTGATCAGCATAACCGTCGGTAAAAATATATATGATATCGCCATCTTTTAATGGTACAACATGGTCGTTAAAGGGTTGTTGCGGAATAGCCAGATCCAGTTGGTTCAGACCCACCGAAAACCTATCCCCTTTTATCTCCGTAATTGTATTATCGCGAACGAGATACAGAGGATTAAAAGCTCCTGCAAACTCAAGTACTTTTAATTTGGGATCCACTGCACAAAATGCTACATCCATTCCATCGCGCAGAATAATATTCTCTATATCTTTAAAAATTGTTTCAAAGCCCTGATTAAGACTCTTAAGTATTTCAGCCGGTTGACTTTTCTTCTCAATTTCAGTAATCCGGCGAAATAACTCAAATCCGATAATCGACATAAAGGCTCCAGGAACACCATGTCCTGTACAATCCACAGCAGCAAAATATATACGCCCGTTAACTTCGTTCACCCAGTAAAAATCGCCACTTACAATATCCTTTGGCAAGTGAAGAATAAAAGAGTCAGGGAAAAATTTCTTAAATAACTTAAGTGAGGGCATCAAAGCCGTCTGAATCCGTTTCGCATAATTAATACTATCCGTAATGTTTTTATTTTTCAATGTGAGTTCTTCTTTCTGTACTTCCACCTTTCGTGCAATTAACTCTTTTTCCCTATATTCTCTATTTATTCTTCTAAGTTGGTATGTTGTATAAAGCATGATCAGATAAAAAAATAAGAAAAATAATCCTATATATGAAACAATGGCGACACGTGTACGCCACCATGGAACCATCATATGAATTAGCAGTTCACGAGGTTCTTTACACCATATTCCATCGTTATTTGCTCCCCTGACTTTGAGTATATAATCTCCGACCTTTAACCGTATTGGATTGTAAAAAGTATTTTTTGTACCCAGATCGACCCAAATGTCAGGTTTTCCTTTCCGATGTAAGGAATATTGAAAAGTATTTTTATCTGAATCCCAGAAATCGAGAATGGCCAATTTGAAAAGAAGATGACTATATTTAGTATCAATGTTAATAGTATCAACATTGATAACATTCATTGTCTTACTTATTCCATTTTGATAAAATTCAATACCTGTAATTTCGATTTTAGGAATGTTCCTGTTTACCGGAATACTATCAGGATTAAATAAGACAAAACGATTCTTGCCCGCAATACACATAATCCCTGTGAGACTTCTGTCGATAAGCCCTTCGGCATATGAATCAAGTGAAATCCCTTCGGAACTTCCAAAAGTTCTAATAGCATTTAAAGGTTTATTTAACTTTATCAGCTTACTACTTGAAGCAATCCATAAATGCTGATCAGGAAATTGGTATATGGCATGTACCGGTTCGGTAAGTTGTTTAATATTAAAATAACTTGGAAGCACCTTAAAATCATATAAATAATAAACAAATAAACCAAATGTAGTCCCAAGAATAAGTTCCCTATCATTCAGTTGTAAGAAGCACAAATTTTCAGGTAGGATATTTAAATTAAGTTGTGAGAGTGTAAGAACAATGTTTGAGGAATCTTTCTTATTATGTCTGATAATCTGATTCGGTTGTAATAGAAAAATAGCCTCGGGAGTTGAAAACATATCAAGCACCGGTCCCTGAAGAATATCTTCAATAGACCTAAATAAAGTTTTAAACTTGCTATTTGTTGAAACCAAAAATAATTTTCTTTCATTTACAACCCACAGAGTATCTTTACTTCTGCAAAACGCTTCTATTTCTCCGGAAGTAATCAAGTTTTTAACAATTATATTACCATTACTTTGCTTTATGCTAGATAAACCATTATCCGATTGCATATAAAGCAAATCTGCTGTTTCATCTTTTTCTATCGATACTATTTTCTGTGGTACTTTACTCCTTGCTAAAATATTTAAATTCTCCTTGTTGGTTAAAGCCTCCAGAACGACTAATTCACCCGCGTCATTACTCAACCACAATTTTCCTGTTTCATCGAATGCCATAGCAGTTAATTGACTGCTTTCAGAAAAGTATTTTTCAGTACTGTGTTCTGTGAAAAAATTCTGGTGGTCATTAAATTTGAACAATCCATTTCGGGTACCTATCCAAAAAATACCGGGTTCCATGAAATAGGAAGTAGTAAATTCTATTTTCTTCTGTTCCGGTAAACTGTATGTAAATAATTCAATTCCCTTATCATTTGCAAAACTATACTCAATAACTGATGAAGTAGTAACTATATAAATGAATCCGGGTCGATTCTGTAATATCCCGGTAATTTCTTTATTCTTAACAAATCTTCGGATATCGATTTCTCTTAGTGTAAACAGATTCTCAAATACAAACAGACGAGTTCTGGTAAATATCAGACATTCACCATTGATAATGTTTTTCTGTCCCTTAATCTCTTCTGTATTAATCAGATTCCTTATTTCGTCGGATGAAATGGAGTACAATGAGTCGCCATCTGCATCGTACCGTAATAAGGCTTGGGTCCCGTATAAAAAGAAAGTATTGTATAAGCCATTGTAAGTTATTGACAAGATGTTTCTGTCAGATTCGTTAAGATCGTATTCCGACAAGTAATGATTAATAATTTTTCCTGAGTTAATATGCAGTTCCCCCAGATAATCATCACCCAACAGGAGAATGATATTTCTTTTCCAGTCAATGGCAGCATCTTTAAGATTGATTGGAATTTTTTCCCCTTTAATCTCATTATAGGAATAAAAAGTCCTGAAATTATCCTTTTCTCTCAGATACTTGCTTATACCATGAGTAGAGACCAGCCACAGATCGTTTTGAGCATCCTCAAAAATCTTAATGATATTAGTTCCGGAAAGCGCCGTGGTATCATTTAAATTAATCCGGTACTGATTAAAATAATATCCATCGTACCGATTCAGGCCATTCTTTGTGCCAATCCAAAAGAAACCCGATTTGTCCTGATAGAGATAGGTTATTTCTGAATTTGAAAGACCATTATAATCAGAAAACTCCTCAGTGGGTAAATAATGCTGCGCAATTACAACCTGAGAAAATAGCACTATATAACTTAGTAGGTTAGTTCTTCTCATAAACCTGCTTCGAGAGATCTGTACTAAAATTAACTAACTAAAAGTTAAGAAACAATCGAAAGGTAATTATTAAGAAGTAATTCTTTATATTAACAACCTGTTCTTATTGATTTTCAATTCCCTCATCAACCTGACAGTTGGGTATATTCAATACGTATGAATAGGATGAACAGAACCTTATAAAATCCAGATCTATCGCTAATTCAGTATTATTGTCATATTACATCGATTTTAACTTTTTAGGAAATAAAAAAAAGGGATAGTATATACCACTACCCCTCTTCTATTAATTTGAATTCCTGTTCGGTCTAATAGCCGTATTTTGCGACCTCTCCAAGTTCTTCTTCTATTCGTAACAACTGGTTATATTTTGCCATCCGGTCAGAACGACTCAATGAGCCAGTTTTTATTTGGCCTGAATTTATTGCTACCGCAATATCAGCAATAGTTGCATCTTCCGTTTCGCCCGAACGGTGAGAAATTATTGTTGTATAACTCGCTCTATGAGCCATTTCAATTGCATCCAATGTTTCGGTAAGAGTTCCTATCTGATTGACTTTAATAAGAATTGAGTTAGCACATCCCATGTCGATTCCTTTTTTTAAAAATTCAACATTAGTAACAAAATTGTCATCTCCTACAAGCTGACATTTTGTTCCAATTTTATCAGTGAGAAGTTTCCATCCTTCCCAATCGTTCTCTGACATACCGTCTTCGATTGAATCAATTGGATATTTACTTATTAGTTCAGCAAGATAGTTTGTTTGCTCCTGCGAAGTGTATAAAGCTCCTTTTTCACCTTCAAATTTTCTATAGTTGTATTTTCCGTTTTCAAAGAATTCCGAAGCAGCGCAATCAAGCGCGATAGATACCTGTCCTCCATCTGATTTTCGGCCGGGTTTATAACCTGCCTTTTTAATAGCTTCTAATATCGATTCCAGAGCATCCTCGGTTCCATTAAGTTTGGGAGCAAAACCGCCTTCATCACCAACAGCGGTGCTTAATCCGCGTGATTTAAGTACTTTTTTAAGAGAATGGAACACTTCAGCCCCCATTCTGAGACCTTCATGAAAGCTGGTAGCACCAACAGGACGAATCATGAATTCCTGGAAAGCAATGGGGGCATCGGAATGTGATCCTCCATTAATGATATTCATCATGGGAACGGGCAGGATTTTAGCGTTAGTCCCTCCGATATACCTGTATAACGGAACTCCATGGTATTCGGCGGAAGCCTTGGCAACTGCCAGTGAAACACCAAGAATGGCATTGGCTCCCAGATTACTTTTTGTCTTTGTGCCGTCAAGATCCCTCATTTTTTTATCAATTGCCACCTGGTCGAGAGCACTCATACCAATAAGTGCTTTAGCGATAATATTATTCACATTATCCACTGCTTTTAAAACACCTTTGCCCAGGTAACGCTTTCCATCACCATCACGCAATTCCAGCGCTTCATTTTCACCCGTCGAAGCACCTGAAGGCACAGCAGCTCTGCCAACGAAACCGCTGGCAAGTAATACTTCCACTTCAATAGTTGGATTACCTCTTGAATCAAGGATTTCACGCGCATGAATATTAGCTATTTGTCCCATATAAAATATTTTTGAGTTTTAGTTAATAAGAATAAAAAAAGGGACCCAGCCTGATAAGCTATATCCCTTCCATACTATGTCGTTTAAATCTTAGACAAGGTTATTCAGCTTTCTTTTCTTCGGAGTCGTCTGCTTCCTTTGTTTCCTGATCTTCTTCAGAACTGCTTTCATCTTTACTGGCCTCTAAGGTTACACCTTCAGCTTCAGCTTTATCTACCTCTTGACTTACCTCTGGTTCCGCTTCAATCTTAACTTCTTCTATAGTATCTTCTGTCTGTTCCTCAGACTTCATTTCTTCTTTTTCAACTTTGGCTTCTTCTTTGGCTTCAACCGATTCTTCTCCGCTTGCCTCAGTATCAATTGTTTCTTCAACAGTTTCCGCAACTGCAGCTCCTGATGCTAATTCTTCGGTCTTTTTCTTTCCACCTCTTCTTCGTCTCCGTCCCGATTTTGCCGTATCCTCTTGTGCCTTCAGGAGATTTTCATTATAATCGACTAACTCAATTACGCACATATCAGCATTATCGCCTAAACGAGTTCCAGTTTTAAGAATCCTTGTATAGCCTCCTGGACGATCAGCCACCTTTGGAGATACTTCACGAAATAATTCGGAAACCGCATCCTTATCCTGAAGATATGAAAATACAACTCTTCTGGAATGAGTGGAATCATCTTTCGATTTTGTAATAAGCGGCTCAACAAAAACTCTGAGTGCTTTTGCCTTGGCTGTCGTAGTTTTAATCCTTTTGTGCAAAATCAACGATGAAGCCATATTGGCCAGCATTGAATTCCTGTGACCCACTTTTCTGCCCAGGTGGTTAAAACTTTTTTTGTGTCGCATTTTTAATATTCAATTTTTCCGGGGCATAAACCCCATAGTAAGTTATTCCTTCTCTAATTTATACTTTGAAATATCCATGCCAAAATTCAGGTTCATGCCTTCAAGCAGATCATCGAGCTCAGTCAGTGATTTCTTTCCGAAATTCCTGAACTTCAACAGATCGTTTTTATTAAACTTGACCAAATCACCTAATGTTTCGACCTCAGCTGCTTTTAGGCAATTAAGTGCCCGAACCGAAAGGTCAAGATCAATAAGTTTGGTTTTCAACAACTGACGCATATGAAGAATTTCTTCGTCAAATTCTTCATTTGCCGATTGCTTATCCGTATCGAGAGTGATCTTTTCGTCGGAGAAAAGCATGAAGTGATAGATCAGAATTTTAGCAGCTTCTTTTAATGCTTCTTTAGGATGAATTGAACCATCAGTCTGTATTTCAAGCAAAAGTTTTTCGTAATCGGTTTTTTGCTCGACCCTGTAATTTTCAATGGCAAATTTTACATTTTTTATAGGTGTAAATATTGCATCGATGGGTATTAGTCCGAATTCAGCATCGAGTGGTTTATTCTCTTCTGCAGGAACATATCCTCTGCCTTTCGATATATTAATCTCCATCTGAAGTTCAACAGAAGGTTCCAAATGACAGATTTCAAGTTCGGGATTAAGTACCTCAAAACCACTGAGGTATTTATTTAGATCACCTGCCTTGAATATTTCCTGGCCGGTAAAAGAGATGGTTATTTTCTCGTGATCCACGTCATCAATAAGTTTTTTAAAGCAGATCTGTTTCAAATTCAGAATAATATCAGTAACATCCTCAAGAACACCTGTTATTGATGAAAATTCATGTTCAACGCTTTCTATTTTAATGGTAGTAATTGCATACCCTTCCAGCGATGCTAACAGAATTCGCCTAAGTGCATTACCAACAGTAATACCATACCCCGGTTCTAGCGGGCGAAATTCGAATTTTCCAAACGAATCATCCGACTCGAGCATTATTACTTTATCCGGTTTCTGGAATGCTAAAATTGCCATAAAGAATATATTATTTTATGTATTCGATTATTTTGAGTAAAGTTCAACAATGAGTTGTTCTTTAATATTTTCGGGAATTTCATCCCGCTCAGGTTTGCTCATAAATTTACCTGCCATCTGATTATCATCCCATTCGAGCCAGGTAACAGATACTCTATGGCCGGATAATGAATCAGTTATGACTTCGAGAGATTTTGACTTTTCCCTCACACCCACAATATCTCCCGGGCGCAAAGTAAACGAGGGAATACTTACCAACTCGTCGTTAACAACAATATGACGGTGTCCAACTAATTGCCGTGCAGCAGCACGTGAAGGAGCAATGCCCATACGGTAAACAACATTGTCAAGTCGCGATTCAAGTAATTGAAGCAGAATCTCACCTGTTACACCTTTACTCCGTGAAGCTTTTTCGAATAAATTGGAGAACTGTCGTTCAAGAACACCGTAAGTATACTTAGCCTTCTGCTTTTCTTTAAGCTGTAAGCCGTATTCCGAAGTCTTTCTTCTCTTTTTGTTTGCCCCATGAAATCCGGGGGGATAGTTTTTACGCTCAAAGTATTTATCCGCACCGTAAATAGCCTCCCCAAATTTTCTTGCTATTTTGGTTTTGGGTCCAATGTATCTTGCCATTTATCTATGTTGAATTAATTTAAATTATTCATTATTCTTTTAAACTCTGCGCCGCTTGGGTGGTCGACAACCATTATGCGGTAAAGGAGTTACATCAACAATCTCCGTAATTTCAATACCATTTGTATGGATGGTCCTGATTGCTGATTCTCTACCTGCACCGGGTCCCTTGACAAACATCTTTACTTTACGCAATCCGGCATCGTAAGCTACTTTTGAACAATCCTGAGCAGCCATCTGGGCAGCATATGGAGTGTTCTTTTTCGATCCTCTAAATCCCATTTTACCGGCAGAAGCCCAGGATATCACCTGTCCCTGAGAATTAGTCAATGAAATGATAATATTATTAAAGGAAGCATGGACATGTGCCTGTCCAACGGGATCAACTTTTACAACCTTTTTTCTGGAAGTTTTAGTTATTTTAGCCATAATACTCTCTTAATTATTTGGTTGCTTTCTTTTTATTTGCAACAGTCTTTTTCCGGCCTTTTCGGGTTCGGGCATTGTTTTTTGTACTTTGGCCTCTTACAGGCAATCCGATACGATGGCGAATACCCCTGTAACTACCAATGTCCATAAGCCGCTTGATATTAAGCTGTACTGCCGATCTAAGTTCACCTTCAACCTTGTAGTTATCGTTTACCAACTCTCTGATTTTGGTGATCTGGTCGTCGGTCCAGTCCTTTACTTTAATGTCGAAATCAATATCAGCCTTAGTTAATATTTTTTGAGCCGTGCTTCTGCCAATACCAAAGATATAGGTAAGGCCAACTTCGCCTCTTTTGTTTTTTGGTAAGTCTACACCAACAATTCTAGCCATATATATTATCTTAAATAATTATTCATTTATCAACCCTGACGCTGTTTATTTCTTGGATTCTTTTTGTTAATCACATACAAGCGTCCTTTTCTTTTTACAATCTTATCCTCAGATGTACGTTTCTTAATAGATGCTCTGATTTTCATTTGTATATTATTTATACCTGTAAGTAATTCTTCCTTTAGTTAAATCATATGGCGACATCTCAATCTTAACTTTATCACCAGGTAATATTTTTATATAATGCATGCGCATTTTACCCGAGATGTGGGCTGTTATTATATGGCCGTTCTCCAGTTCAACTCTGAACATCGCGTTCGAAAGAGCTTCTTTGATAAGACCGTCTTGTTCGATTGAAGGCTGTTTTGCCATTCTACTTATATTTTCTTTTTTCTTCTTCTTCGATGTATTCAAAGGTTGATAAAATGTCAGGCTTACCCTTTTGAATTGCAATTGCATGTTCAAAATGAGCTGAAGGTTTTTTGTCAGCAGTCCGTATTGTCCATCCATCGGCTTCCTGTACAATTTCTTTCCTTCCCAAATTGATCATTGGTTCAACGCATATAACCATTCCTTCCTTGAGTAAGGATCCTTTGCTTCTCCGTCCATAATTTGGTACTTCCGGAGCTTCGTGCAGGTTATTGCCCAATCCATGACCCACCAACTCGCGAACAACTGAATATCCATTTTCCTCACAATATTGCTGTACTGCCCAACCAATATCTCCAACACGATTCCCTGCCTGTGCCATCTCCAATCCCCTGTATAGAGATTCCTTGGTTATTTCAAGGAGATGTGATTTCTCAGCATCAATAATCCCTACAGGAAAAGTATATGCTGAATCACCATAGTAACCATTTTTTAGAACTCCACAGTCAACCGAAATAATATCTCCTTCTGCAAGTTCATAGGCTGAGGGTATGCCATGTACAACCTGACTATTTACCGAAGTACACAATGTTTTTGGATATCCCTGATACCCTAAAAAACCTGGCAATCCTCCATGAGCACGGATAAATTCTTCAGCAATCTTATCGATTTTATCGGTAGTAATGCCGGGATTTATCCATTTGGCAATTTCAGCAAGAGTTTTTGATACAAGTAAGTTACTTTCCCTTAATAGTTCAATTTCCTCTGCTGTACGTATATGAATCATCAAAGAACGTTATATCATTTACTTCCTAAACTGAAGCCATAGCACCTGCTCTACCTTTTACCCTTCCGGTCTTCATAAGTCCGTCGTAATGCCTCATAAGAAGGTGACTTTCAATCTGCTGGAGTGTATCGAGTACAACCCCTACAAGAATCAGGAGAGAAGTACCTCCATAGAATTGGGCAAAGCCCTGAGTTACACCTGCTAATCGTGCAAAAGCCGGTAAAATAGCAACAAAAGCGAGAAAGACAGAGCCCGGCAGAGTAATCCTCGAAAGAATATTATCAAGAAATTCAACAGTACGTTTACCAGGTTTTACACCCGGGATAAATCCACCATTCTTTCTTATTTCCTCCGCCATACGTTGCGGATTGATAGTTATTGCTGTATAAAAATAAGTAAATGCAATAATCATCAGAGCAAATACAAAGTTATACCAGAAACCCGTAAAGTTTGTAAATAATCCAAGGAATCCGGTTACTGCTTCACCTCCATACCTTG
Organism: uncultured Bacteroidales bacterium; assembly: GCA_964592225.1. Taxonomy (GTDB): domain Bacteria; phylum Bacteroidota; class Bacteroidia; order Bacteroidales; family UBA10428; genus UBA10428. The sequence continues at coordinate 19,028 of CAZQCO010000006.1, read as the reverse complement.
CAAAGGTAAGGGGAAGAAACATTATGGCCTGGGCAAAAATGATAGGCATTACACCAGCAGCATTGACTTTTAGAGGAATATACTGCCGGACGCCACCATACTGTTTATTGCCGATAATTCGTTTAGCATATTGAACGGGTATCCTCCTGGTACCCTGAACAAGCAAAATGCTGACAACAAATACAAGAAATAAAAATACCATCTCGACAAGAAACGCTACCAGGCCACCACCTGCTTTTTCCATCCGTGCTGTAAATTCACCAATAAGTGCAAATGGAAAACGAGCGATGATCCCAATCATAATGATCAGTGAGATACCATTACCAACACCCTTATCGGTTATTCTTTCACCGAGCCACATCACAAACATCGTACCCGTGGTAAGAATAATTATCGATGAAATAGTAAAGAATACTCCCGGCAACACTCTAGCAGCTTCGGGAATCTGTGTAAGATAGGAAGGCGCCTGTACAATAAGAATCAGTACTGTAAGATATCGGGTAATCTGGTTCATTCTCCGGCGTCCGCTTTCCCCTTCGCGCTGTAAACGTTGAAAATAAGGAACAGCAATAGTAAGTAGCTGAATTACAATCGATGCCGAAATATAGGGCATAATTCCCAGAGCAAATATGGAAGCTGAGGAGAATGCGCCTCCGGAAAACATATCGAGAATACCAAGTACTCCCTGAGAAGCTTTATTCTGCAATTCTGCTAATTCCATCGGGTTAACTCCGGGAAGTACAACTTTAGATCCCAAACGGTAAATAAGCAAAATCCCTAAAGTGTAGAGGATTCTTGCACGCAGGTCCTCAATCTTGTAAATGTTTTTAAGGGTTTCGAAAAACTTCTTCATTCCATTATATTTTTTCTACAGTTCCCTGTAATGATTCAATGGCCTGTACAGCTGTTTTTGAAAATGCATGGGCTTTAACATCCAGCTTCATCTTTAACTCACCATTCCCGAGAATCTTAACCAGTTCGTTTTTAGAAATTAAACCGGCTTCAATAAGTGTTTGAACATCTATTGATTTAAGCTTATTCTTCTCAGCTAGTTGCTGAAGCGTTGCAATGTTTATTCCCTTGTACTCCTTACGATTAATGTTTTTAAATCCAAATTTCGGAACCCGGCGCTGCAAAGGCATTTGTCCTCCTTCGAATCCTATTTTTTTACTATACCCGGAACGGGATTGTGCCCCTTTATGTCCGCGGGTAGATGTTCCCCCTTTTCCGGAACCCTGTCCCCTTCCAATTCTCTTTCGGGTTTTAACTGATCCTTTAGCCGGTTTTAAATTATTCAATTCCATTGTCAGTATATATTATATCTTTTATACTTCTTCCACTTTTACAAGATGTAATACTTTTTTAATCATTCCCTGAATCTGAGGAGTATTTACATGCTCAATCGTTCTATTCATTTTTCTGAGACCAAGTGCATCTAAAGTAGATTTTTGGCGCTTGGTACTCCCTATTCTACTCCGGGTTTGTGTAATTTTTATCTTATTCATATTAAATACACTTTCTGTTAGCCATTAAATACTCTATCAATAGGTATATTACGATGTTGAGAAACTGTATAAGCATCGCGCATTTCCAGTAAAGCAGCAAATGTTGCCTTAACCAGGTTATGTGGATTCGAAGATCCTTTCGATTTTGCTAATACATCTGTAATCCCGACACTTTCAAGTACTGCACGCATAGCACCTCCTGCCTTAACTCCTGTTCCACTCGAAGCAGGTTTTATAAATACAGTGGCTCCGCCATACTTTGAAATTTGTTCGTGAGGTACTGTGCCTTTATATACCGGAACTTTAATTAAATTCTTTTTCGCATCCTCAATTCCCTTGGCAATGGCAGTTGTTACTTCGTTGGCCTTCCCCAGACCATAACCCACTATTCCACTTTCGTTTCCAACAACAACAATAGCAGAGAAGCTAAAGGTACGGCCCCCTTTTGTCACTTTAGTAACCCGCTGAATGCTGACAAGTCTGTCTTTTAAATCTAAATCAGTAGTTTTTACTTTTCTGATAGTTGTAGCCATAATTTATTAAAATTTAAGTCCTGCTTCTCTGGCAGCATCTGCTAATGCTTTTACCCTGCCATGATACAAATATCCGTTCCTATCGAAGACAACCTGAGAAAAGCCAGCCTGAATTGATTTTTCTGCGGCAAGCTTGCCAACAATCTTTGCCTGTTCGATCTTCTTAGTCTCTTTCTTTTCAGCAATTCCTTTATCCAGTGAAGAAACTGAAACAAGAGTTTTGTGCTGATAATCATCTATCAACTGTACATATATCTGCTTGTTGCTCCTGTAAACTGTCAGACGAGGTTTTTCATTCGTGCCAGACAATCTTTTACGGATTCTGTGTTTTATTCTTATTCTGCGTTCCTGCTTTAATAGAGCCATCTCAATTATAAATTATTGTATTATACACTTGCAGATTTACCTGCTTTCTTGCGTAGTTGCTCACCAACAAACTTAATACCTTTTCCTTTATAGGGTTCAGGTGGCCGAAACGAACGTATTTTAGCAGCTACCTGTCCGATAAGTTGTTTATCGACACTGGTAAGCGTTATTATCGGATTACTTCTTCTTTCGGTCTTTGTTTCAACTTTAACTTCATCCGGAAGTTTAATATATATATCGTGCGAATATCCCAAACTCAGTTCCAGAATCTGACCCTTGGCTTCTGCCTTATACCCAACACCTACAAGTTCCTGTTGAATAGTATATCCTTCTGACACACCAATAATCATATTATTGATCAGTGACCTGTACAAACCGTGTAATGCTTTATGTCTTTTCTGTTCAGTTGGACGTTCTACAGCAAGAATATTATCCTCAATTTTAATCCGAATATCCGGGTCAATTTTTTGTTTCAATTCACCTTTAGGTCCCTTAACTGTAACAATATTATCTTTAGCAACATCTAAGGTTACTCCCTGAGGGATCTGAATTTGTAATTTTCCTATTCGTGACATGGCTTATTCCTCTTTAATAAATGTAACACAATACTTCACCGCCAATATTCTTCTCACGAGCTTCCTTATCGGTCATCACTCCCTGTGAAGTTGATAGAACTGCAATCCCCAAACCATTTAATACACGGGGTAAACTATCTTTACCTGCATACTTTCGGAGGCCGGGACGGCTGATCCGCTCTATATGCTTAATAGCAGGATGTTTTGTACCGGATTGATACTTAAGGGCTATCTTTATATTCCCCTGGGGGCCATCTTCCTCAAATTTATAATTCAATATATATCCCTTATCATAAAGGATACGGGTAATATCTCTAATAATATTTGAAGCCGGAATATCTACAACTCTATGCTTGGCCATGATGGCATTCCGAATTCTTGTTAAATAATCTGCTATTGGATCAGTCATATTTTAATAAAATTTTCATATCAATTAGTTAGGGTTACCAGCTTGCTTTTTTCACTCCGGGAATCAAACCTTCAGAAGCCATTTCACGAAAAGTTATCCTGCTGATCCCGAATTGTCTCATATATCCCTTTGGCCTTCCGGTGATCTTACAGCGATTGTGTAAACGTATCGGATTTGAATTCCTGGGCAATCGGCTTAAGGCCTGGTAATCACCTTCAGCTTTAAGCTTAGTTCGTTTCTCTGCGTATTTTTCAATTAGTCTAGCCCGCTTAACCTCACGTGCTTTCATTGATTCTTTTGCCATACTGCTAATTCTTTATAATATTTTTAAAAGGTACCCCGAATTCCCTTAAGAGTGCCAAAGCCTCTTCATCAGTTTTGGCTGATGTAACAAAAGTGATTTCCATACCCAGAATCTTATTGATCTTATCAATGTCTATTTCAGGGAAAATAATCTGTTCAGTGATACCCAATGTATAATTACCCCGTCCATCGAGTTTTGATGAAACACCTTTAAAATCTCTGATTCGCGGTAATGCAACGCATATGAGACGTTCAAGAAATTCATACATTCTTTCACGACGTAAGGTCACTTTAACCCCAATGGGCATTTTCCTGCGTAATTTAAAATTAGATACGTCTTTCTTCGAAAGTGTTTGTATAGCTTTCTGGCCTGCAATCATAGTAAGTTCCTCCTGAGCAGTATCAACAAGTTTTTTATCAGCTACTGCCTGTCCGACACCCTGATTGATAATTATTTTCGAGAGCCGGGGAACCTGCATTACAGACGTATAGCTATATTCCTTTGTTAAAGCAGGAATTATTTCCTCTTTGTATTTCTTCTTTAAATTAGGTTCGTAAGCCATTACTTAATCTCCTCTCCTGATTTTTTTGAATATCTTACTAATTTCCCTTTACTATTTTTTTGTCTTCCAATACGTGTAGGAGCTCCTGATGAAGGATCAATCAGCATTAGGTTTGAAATATGAACCGGCGCTTCCTTTTTAACGATCCCTCCATCGGGATTTTGAGCATTGGGTTTTGTATGCTTCGAAATCATATTGATGCCTTCGACAATTGCACGGTCTTTCTTTCTGTCCACTTCCAATACTCTTCCCTTCTGACCACGGTATTCACCTAAGTTAACAAATACCGTATCACCTTTTTTAATATGTAATTTTTTTTGCATTATAGTATCCTTGTATTATAGAACCTCAGGAGCTAATGAGACAATCTTCATATATTTATCACGCAATTCACGAGCCACCGGACCAAATATGCGGGTTCCGCGAATTTCTCCCACATTGTTTAACAATACTACAGCATTGTCGTCGAATCGGATGTAGGAGCCATCGGACCGGCGTACTTCCTTTTTTGTACGCACAACAACAGCTTTGGTAACAGTACCTTTCTTAATTTCACCCGATGGAATTGCACTCTTTACAGTGACCACAACCTTATCACCTATTGAGGCGTATTTTTTGCGGGTGCCGCCTAATACTCTGATACAAAGTACTTCTTTGGCTCCACTATTGTCGGCAACTGCCATTTTTGTTTCTTGTTGTATCATGACTATTTAGCTCTTTCAATGATTTCAACTAATCTCCAACATTTATTTTTGCTGAGCGGACGGGTTTCCATTATACGCACCAAATCACCAATATTGCACTCGTTCTTTTCATCATGTGCAGTAAGCTTGTTGGATTTGTTCACGAATTTACCGTAAATAGGATGCTTAACTTTTCGCTTTACAACAATCACGATAGACTTCTCCATCTTGTTGCTGATAACAACGCCTGTTCGCTCTTTTCTAAGATTTCTGCTTTCCATTGAATATTGTTAATCTTTTTTTGTTTCAGTAAATTGTTTCTGACGCAACACTGTTAACATTCGGGCTACATTGCGTCGGGTATGTTTTATCTTCAAAGGATTATCGAGTGGTGAAACAGCATGATTCAATTTCTGCTTCAGAAGCAGACTCTTTTCATTTTCAATCTTCTCCTCAAGTTCCTTTATCGTTAATTCTTTCAGTTCTGATGCCTTCATCTTAGGTCAGTTTTAATTTTCAACATAATCACGACGTAAAATAAACTTTGTTGTAATCGGTAGTTTCTGTGCTCCCAGGCGCAGAGCCTCTTTTGCTACTGACAGAGGTACTCCTTCGGCTTCAATTATTATCCGACCTGGAGTAACAGGTACAACGAAACCTTCCGGAGCACCTTTCCCTTTACCCATACGTACTTCAGCCGGTTTCTTGGTAATAGGCTTGTCAGGAAATATCCGAATCCAAATCTGTCCTTCCCTCTTCATATGACGCGTTACTGCCTGGCGGGCAGCTTCGATTTGCCGACCCGTAATCCAACAGTTTTGTAAAGCCTTGATTCCAAATGAACCGAATGCCAGCTGATTTCCGCGCTGAGCATTGCCTTTCATTTTACCTTTCTGACTTCTCCTATACTTAACTTTCTTCGGTTGTAACATCTCTTTATAGTTATCAAAGTACTATCAACTCAGTTTATCTTCTTCTTTTTTTGAAATTTCCCTTGGTTTTAGGAGCAGATTTGGAAAGACCAATGTTTGGAGAAAGATCAATCTTTCCATATACTTCACCACGGCATATCCAAACTTTTATTCCAACTACGCCAACCTTTGTATTAGCCTCACAAACAGCATAATCTATATTTGCTCGTAGCGTATGTAAGGGAATCCGTCCTTCTTTATATCCTTCCGATCGTGCCATTTCGGCTCCTCCCAACCTGCCTGAAACCAATACTTTAATACCTTCAGCTCCCATACGCATGGTAGATGCAATTGACATTTTAATTGCACGGCGATAGGAAATGCGACCTTCAATCTGACGGGCAATATTATTAGCTACAATAGTAGCATCAAGCTCAGGACGTTTAACTTCAAAAATATTTATCTGAACCTCTTTATTCGTGATCTTTTTCAACTCTTCTTTCAGCTTATCAACCTCCTGACCACCTTTACCGATAATAATTCCCGGACGTGCCGTATTTACGGTTACGGTTATCAGTTTCAAGGTACGTTCGATGATAATTTTTGAAATGCTGGCTTTGGCAAGACGTGCATTCAGGTAATTTCTGATGCTTTGATCTTCAACTAATTTATCAGCATAGTTTTTTCCGCCATACCAATTAGAATCCCATCCCTTGATGATTCCTAACCTATTACTTATCGGATTAACTTTTTGTCCCATTAAGTATTGTTAATTTGTTTTTATCTCGGTTTCTTTTATATCTACTTTTTCTTCATTCATGTTCCCAATGATAACAGTAACATGATTTGAACGTTTACGAATACGGTATGCCCTTCCCTGAGGAGCAGGCCGAATTCGTTTTAAGGTTTTTGCCTGATCAACAAAGATTTCTTTTACAACAAGTTTACTGTCTTCCAGCCGAACTTTTTCATTCTTTACCTGCCAGTTCGAGACAGCTGACATAATAAGCTTTTCTACATCTTTCGATGCATCTTTTGAATTATACCTGAGCAGGTCCAGTGCTTTATTCACATCAAGGCCTCGTATCAAATCTGCAACCAATCGCATTTTTCTGGGTGATGACGGGCAATTCCGAAGCACGGCAGAATAAGTTTTTTTCTTTTCCTCTTTGCGTTGTTCAGCAATATTTCGTTTTCTTGCTCCCATGTTAGAATTTCTTTTTGTCTTTTACTGACATATATTATTTTTGTTTACCCCCGTGTCCCCTGAAGATCCGTGTAGGAGCAAACTCACCCAGCTTGTGTCCTACCATATTTTCGGTGATATATACAGGTATGAATTTATTACCGTTATGCACAGCGATAGTATGCCCAACAAAATCAGGTGAGATCACAGAACGTCGGGACCAGGTTTTAGTGACCTGTTTTTTGTTCGACTGGTTCATATCCATGATCCTCTTTTCCAATTTAAAGTCAATAAATGGGCCTTTTTTCAGCGAGCGACTCATAGTTTATTAATTATTTGATTTTCGTCTTTCAACAATATACTTATTTGATGCGTTCTTCTTAGAACGTGTCTTAAATCCTTTGGCAGGCATTCCATTGCGTGACCGCGGATGACCTCCAGAGGCACGACCTTCGCCTCCACCCATGGGGTGATCGACAGGATTCATTGCCACACCTCGTACCCGAGGACGGCGACCCAACCATCTCTTTCGACCTGCTTTACCAGAACGTTCGATTTTATGATCGGAATTAGAAACGCTACCCACGGTAGCTCTGCAAGTTGTTAAAATCATTCGCGACTCACCGGATGGTAGTTTAACAATAGCATGCTTACCATCGCGGGAAGTAAGTTGTGCATACGATCCGGCACTGCGTGCCAATACTCCTCCCTGGCCCGGATGAAGCTCTATATTATGAACGAGCGTACCAAGTGGTATTTCACCCAGTGTAAGAGCATTTCCTATCTCAGGTGCAACTCCCTGTCCTGACCGGATAGATTGTCCAACCTTCAATCCATTAGGTGCAATTATATATTTCTTTTCGCCATCTTCATAAATAAGCAAAGCTATACGGGCTGTACGACTTGGATCATATTCGATTGAATGAACTGTAGCGGGCACTCCATCTTTATTCCTTAAAAAATCGACCACTCTGTAACGACGTTTATGACCACCCCCAATATATCGCATGGTCATTCTACCTGTATTATTTCTACCACCGGTCCTTTTCAAGGGTTTTAACAAAGATTTCTCCGGAGTAGCCTTTGAAATCTCGTCGAAAGTACTGATAATTTTATGCCGCTGACCTGGCGTAATAGGTTTAAGTTTTCTAATTGCCATATTGATTAGATATTGCTATAAAAATCAATTGTTTCTCCTTCAGCTAATGTTACAATCGCCTTTTTAAACGATTTTGTGTTTCCGCTGATAATACCTGTTCGGGTATAGCGCGATTTACTCTTTCCGGCGTATATCATGGTATTAACTGCCACTACATTTACGCCATACATTTCCTCGACTGCCTTTTTAATCTGCAACTTGTTTGCCGCTTTGCTGACAATGAAACCGAACCGACTAAGAGTTTCCCCCTGATCAGTCATCTTTTCCGTTACTATGGGTTTTAATAAGATATCCATTGTTAACTTCCTTCTGTTTATTCGTCCTTTTGCAAATTATTAAGCGAACTCTCAATAAATACAAGATTAGATGCTTTCATAATTTCGTATGTATTTAATTCTGAGAGCGTTAAAACCTTAACTCCCTGCAAATTTCGCGACGACAAATATATATTTTTATTTTGTTCATTAAGTACCATAAGCGAATTTTTATCGCTTATTTTCAAGTTGTTAAGAAGACTAAAATATTCTTTTGTCTTAGGAGCTTCGAAATTAAAATCTTCCACCACAAGTATGGCCTTATCCTTTGCTTTATAAGTAAGTGCTGAATATCTTGCCAGTTGTTTTACTTTTTTATTCAGCTTAAATCCATAGTCTCTCGGACGTGGTCCGAATACTCTTCCACCACCACGTAATATGGGTGATTTGATACTTCCTGCACGCGCAGTACCGGTCCCCTTCTGCCTTTTAATTTTTCTTGTACTCCCGGTAATCTCGCTTCTTTCCTTGGTTTTATGTGTACCTTGTCTTCCGTTAGCCAGAAATTGTTTTACATCAAGGTAGATAGCATGATCGTTGGGTTCAACACCAAAAATCGAGTCTTTTAGCTTTATCTTTTTACCGGTTTCCTGTCCAGTGATATTTAATACAGTAATTTCCATTATTTCTCGACTATTATGTAAGAACCATTAGATCCTGGAATTGAGCCCTTAAGCATCATCACATTTTGCTCAGGTATAATTTTTATTACCCTCAGGTTAAGTGTTTTAACAGTTTTTCCACCCATACGACCTGCCATACGTATCCCTTTAAAAACCCTGGAAGGGTGAGATGATGCACCAATAGATCCGGGAGCCCGGCCTCTGTTGTGTTGACCGTGTGTCGCATCGTTAACACCTGCAAAGCCGTGACGTTTTACAACACCCTGAAAACCTTTACCCTTCGAATTAGCCTTTACATCGACCCAAATATCATCTTTGAAATAATCAACCGTGATGGTATCTCCGGGTTTCCAATCGCGCACAAATCCTTTTAATTCTATAACTTTCTTTTTCGGGGTGGTCAATGCTTTTTTAAAGTGTCCGATCATGGCCTTTGTAGCATGTTTCTCCTTTTTCTCTTCAAAGGCTAGCTGCACAGCATTATATCCATCTGAATCGACATTTTTGATTTGTGTTACAACACAGGGTCCTACTTCAAGAACAGTGCAGGGTATGTTGTTCCCATTTTCATCGAAAATGGAGGTCATTCCTAATTTTTTTCCAATTAATCCTGGCATCACTTTCTTATTTTAAGCAATTAGACTTTAATTTCAACTTCAACACCACTGGGTAATTCAAGTTTCATTAAAGCATCGATAGTTTTTGGTGTAGAACTATAAATATCGAGTAAACGCTTGAATGATGATAGTTGAAATTGTTCTCTCGACTTTTTGTTTACAAAAGGTGAACGTAAAACAGTAAATACCCTCCTATGAGTGGGAAGAGGAATTGGACCGCTAACAACAGCACCTGTCGATTTAACAGTTTTTACGATCTTCTCCGCTGATTTATCAACCAGGTTATGATCGTACGATTTAAGCTTAATTCTAATTTTCTGGCTCATTCTGATCCCATAAATAATTTATACAACAGTTTTTGATCCTTTTATTTTTTCAATTATTTCTGATGCAATATTTTCAGGTACTTCTTCATAATGAGAAAACTCCATTGATGAAGTAGCTCTCCCTGATGTCAGCGTTCGAAGTACGGTAACATAACCAAATTTTTCAGAAAGTGGCACCTTTGCCTTGATGACACGAGCTCCGGCTTTGCTTTCCATACCTTCAACCTGTCCGCGCCGACGATTAAAATCAGCAATGACATCTCCCATATACTCCTCGGGAGTAACCACTTCTGCCGACATTATCGGTTCAAGAAGTATTGATTTGGCTTTGCGCAATCCATGACGAAATGCTTGTTTTGCGCAAATCTCAAATGAAAGTGAATCTGAGTCGACAGAATGAAATGATCCGTCTTTTAAAACAACTTTCAGGCTATTGACCGGATATCCGGCTAATACTCCATTGCGCATCGCCTCTCGGAATCCTTTTTCTATTGCGGGAATATATTCACGTGGAATGTTTCCTCCTTTAATTTCGTTAACAAACTGAAGATCATTATTTCCTTCATCGACAGGTGAGAAAACAACCTGAATATCGGCGAATTTTCCTTTGCCCCCAGTTTGTTTTTTAAATATCTCGCGATGTTCGATAGTATTAATGATAGCTTCTTTATAGGCCACCTGAGGTGTACCAACATTGCAATCGACCTTAAATTCACGTTTTAGCCTGTCGATAAGGATTTCGATATGAAGTTCTCCCATACCGCTTATTATAGTCTGCCCCGAATCGTCGTCTATTTTTACTATAAATGTGGGGTCCTCTTCAGCAAGCTTATGCAGAGCTGTACTTAGTTTATCAATGTCAACCTGTGTTTTAGGTTCTATTGCCACACCTATTACCGGTTCGGGAAATGTCATGGTTTCAAGTGATATCTGATGTTTTATATCACACAGTGTATCACCTGTTCTTAAATCTTTAAATCCAACACCTGCGCATATATCACCGGCCTCAATTTTATCTTTTGGGTTCTGCTTATTGGCATGCATCTGATATAATCGATTCACACGTTCTTTTTTACCGGTACGAGGATTAAATACAGTATCGCCGGCATTAAGAGTTCCAGAATAAACCCTTACGAAAACCAACCTTCCGACAAATGGATCGGTTGCTATTTTAAAGGCCAGTGCAGCTAATGGTACATCGGGATCGGGCTGACGTTCAACTTCCTGATCGTTTTTTGGATTGATTCCTTTAACAGCACCCACATCGAGCGGACTTGGAAGAAGACAGGTTACTGCATCAAGCAAACGCTGTATACCTTTATTTTTAAAAGCCGATCCACATAAAACCGGGACAATTGTGCGATTGATAACGGCTTTTCGGGTTGCTTCCAAGAATTCATCAACCGTAATGGCTTCTCTGTTTTCAAAAAACCTTTCAAGAATTTCATCATCGGTTTCGCAAACTGCCTCGATGAGTTTTTCACGCCATTCTTCTACGGTATCTATCATATCCTCCGGAATATCGGAGTACTCGTACTTCATACCGAGTGTCTCATCTTCTTTCCAGTTAATAGCTCTTCGTTCAATAAGATCAACTACTCCAGTAAAATTATCTTCCGATCCAATAGGTAATTGTAAGGGAACAGGGTTGGCACCCAGTTTTTCTTTAATCTGGCCTACAACACCGTAGAAGTCAGATCCCACACGATCCATTTTATTTATAAATGCGAGACGCGGTACACCATATTTATCTGCCTGACGCCATACGGTCTCCGATTGTGGTTCAACACCACCTACTGCACAAAATACAGCAATAGCACCATCAAGTACTCTGAGCGAACGCTCAACCTCAACAGTAAAATCAACGTGCCCCGGTGTGTCAATAATGTTTATTTTGTAATCCTGATCTTTGTAGGTCCAAAAACACGTAGTAGCGGCCGATGTGATTGTTATTCCTCTCTCCTGCTCCTGCACCATCCAGTCCATTGTGGCCGCACCGTCGTGAACTTCACCTATGCGATGTGTAATGCCGGTATAAAACAAAACACGTTCGGTAGTGGTTGTTTTACCGGCATCTATGTGGGCCATAATGCCTATATTCCTTGTATATTTAAGGTTCGAATTCATTAAACACTAATTATCAGCTAGCAACTATAAGTACTTATCCGCAATGTCAAAAATCTTCATTAGAATCTGAAGTGTGCAAACGCCTTGTTTGCTTCAGCCATTCTGTGGGTATCTTCCTTCTTCTTATATGCTCCACCTTCTTCGTTATATGCTGCAAGTATTTCTGCTGCAAGTTTTTCACTCATTGAATGTCCTCCCCTTTTCCTCGCAAAAAGGATTAAATTCTTCATACAGATCGATACCTTACGATCAGGTCGAATCTCAGTCGGAACCTGGAAAGTCGCTCCACCAACCCTACGGCTTTTTACCTCAACCTGTGGAGTTATATTCTCCAGCGCTTTCTTCCATATATCAAGTGCAGAACCTTCTATATCTTTTCCTTTATCATCAACTATATCCAGTGCATCATAAAATATTTTATATGCAACACTCTTCTTTCCGCTCAGCATCATATTATTAATGAACCTGGTTACCAATGTATCATTATACTTCGGATCAGGTAATAATATTCTTTTCTTAGGTTTTGTTTTTCTCATTGATTAATGAACCTTAAAAATTATTATTTCTTAGGCTTTTTTGATCCATACTTTGACCGACGTTGGGTTCTGCCATCAACTCCAGCAGTATCTAATGCCCCACGAATAAGATGGTAGCGAACACCTGGTAAATCTTTTACTCTGCCACCGCGAATCAGTACAACAGAGTGTTCCTGTAAATTGTGACCTTCGCCCGGAATATAGGCGTTCACTTCTTTACCATTAGTCAATCGCACCCTGGCTACTTTACGCATCGCCGAATTTGGCTTTTTTGGTGTTGTTGTATATACGCGGACACATATACCACGACGTTGCGGGCATGCATCCAGAGCGGGTGCTTTGCTCTTATCCTGAATTTTATTTCTTCCTTTTCGAACTAATTGCTGTATAGTTGGCATACAAACGTTTTAAGTACAATTCTTGAAATTCGGCTTGCAAAGGTAGATGTTTTTTTAATAAAAGCAACACTATGATAAAATAAATTTAAGCCTGAACGCTAAAAAAATACACCCTCTAAATACGTACAAATTCAGAAAAAATCAATGAAAAAAACTTCTTGCATAGAACTCATTTAATCAAGAGAATAAACACTAATATATGGATTTAATATATTCGATAATCTTATCGATTTCTTAATTTGTGAGCTGGTCCTTATAACTCAGCATTAATCCTTTGCTATAACCCTTAACAATGTCGGCATTAGGATCAAGAATGGACCGGCGTATGTAATCTTCATCTGCTTTGATGGTTCTTTCTTTTCCACCTGTCGCGACTTTGACATCATGACCATATACACCCAGATAGGAAGGTCCAACGATTTTTGTCCATCGGTTGAATGACAGGCATTACAACCTATCTGCCGTACAATTTGCTTACCTTTCATAGCCGGTGTTTCTGTAATTTCTGTGCTGGCCAGGTTATGATCTGTGTGTGTCGTCCTAAAAAATGTCTACACAAATTAATGTAGATATGTATAAAAATGATCGAGTAACCAGAAGTTAAAGTGAAAGTATCAAACTCAAAATTTTATCAGAACTTAGTACAGGAGTGTATTCGAAAAGGGAGTTGTCCCGGATCTATGGATTACAATCCAGTACCATCAATGAATGGAGTGCATATTCCCGGACATCGAAAGTAAACAAGGTTATGAACAATGGGTTTACCAAATAATTGTCCGGTCAAAACAGTGTCTCCGTTTTCCGAAATCAGCCTTATATCATCAGGCAAATAGCTATCCAAATGTTCAATAATTCCAATTTCAAGCTCTTCCGCGGCGGAGGACGTATCCTGTGCATTGAGATAAACCGAGATTAAAAATCCCATTCCAATTAGGGTAAATAATCTCATATTAAATTAGAGTTTGACCTAAACTATTGATATAAAACCTTATATGCAAATAAAAAAATTCATCCAAAAAAAATAAGCACCTTAAACAGCAAATGCTATTCTAATAGATACAAAAAAACCTGTCAGTTGTTCAACAAACAGGTCCAGGCTTTGTAAATCTTTTATCAGTATTAATTAAGCTGCTTTTATTCTCTGGGTAGCCAGCGATAAAACCAGATATAACAGCATAGAATATAAGATGCCTTCCAGACCGAAAATGATAAAAAGTAGAATTCCTGCTAATATAATTATATATCGATACAAGTTATTTTTCAATCCAAAGTCTTTAAATTTGAGACTGATCATTTTAATTCTTGAAATCATCAAAGCAACCAAAATAATCAGAATGGCAAAGACAAAATAGATATTCCATATTAACGAACTAATCCATCTTGTTTCTGAATTAATTATCAACCAAAATGAAGCAATTATTATAGCAGCAGCCGTTGTTGATAAACCCTGGAAATAGTTTTTATCGGATTTTGAAATGTTGAATCTCGCCAGTCTTATCGCAGCTCCTACAGCAAAAAGTAAAGAACTGAGTAAAATGAGATTCTGAATGAAATTGGCTGAAATCCAATCATAGGTACTATGTTTTGAAAGTTTGGTAAGTACCATATTGAGCCAGTTAAAAATCATGATCGAAGGAGCTACTCCAAAACTTACCATATCGGCTAATGAATCAAGTTGAACTCCAAATTCTGATTTAGCATTCAGAGCTCTCGCAACAAAACCGTCGAAAAAATCTATAATAGCTGCCATAAAAATAAACCAGGCAGCATGATATTCATTCTGTCCTCTGAAGACTATTATAATAGCCACACAACCTAAAAGGAGGTTTATTATAGTAAGCGCATTGGGGAAAAAATACTTGAAATTTTTCATGTAAACACATTAATATTATCACTTAAAGGTATAAAAAATTAACATAAAATTACGAGTGTAAAATGATTTCATTACAGGACTATATCTGTAGTAAAAGTCACATGTATTACCTGTGAATCTGTTTAAATCTCTTTCAAAGCAAACATTATTAATTAAGAATTAGTATTCTTCGGTTGCATTGTGCAGATTGTATACTACCCTCCACTCTATTACTAAATAATTCTTACTTTTGCGAAAACTTACCTATTACACTTATATGAAAATTGCTGTTGATTTCGATGGAACAATTGTAGAACACCGTTATCCTCAAATCGGGGAAGAGAAATTATTTGCATTTGAAACTCTGAAGCAGATACAAAAACTCGGGCATCATCTTATCCTTTGGACTTTCAGGCACGGTAAAGAACTCGATGAAGCCGTTGATTATTGTCACAAAAAAGGAATCGAATTCTACGCGGTTAACCGAAGTTATCCTGAAGAAGAATTTGATCCGGAAACAGTCAGCCGGAAAATTGATGTCGATCTTTTCATTGACGATCGCAATGTCGGAGGCTTTCTGGGGTGGAGTGAAATCTGGCAAATGATCAACCCTGATTCAATTGATTCAGAATATAATGAACTCACAAATCTTTCGGGTAAAGGTAATTTTTCTGTTGGCAGCCGTTTGAAAAAATTTTTTAAATAATGAATCTCACAGCTATTTTTCTCCCCGTATTCAAACAAGTGAGTCTTTTTTATGTTGTAATTTCCTTAATCACTTCCTGCCACGAAGGATCGAAGAAAAATAATAGTGATACAAACTCTAAATCTAAGCCTAAAAAAGAATTTTCAGTTGCATCACCTGCCATCGATGAAGTATTATCAGTAAGCGATTCTGTAGCTTTTTCACTTAGTTCTCAGAGTGAAATTGTGCCCGATTCTGTAAAAATTTATCTCGAAGGGAATATTGTGCATACTGAAAAAACATCCGGTAATAAATTTACAATCACCCAGGTGTTTTCTAAGGTAGGGCGACAAAATTTCCGAATTATTGTCTTTTACAATGACAGCTTATCTCAGACACTTACTACCAGGGTCACCATACTTTCCGATACAGAACCTGCTTCACTCACCTTCCGGTTAATTAGAAAAATACCTCATAGTTCGGATGATTTTATTCAGGGACTTGTCTATCATGATAAATGGCTTTATCAGGGTACTGGTCGGCAGGGTTTCTCAAGTTTGAAAAAAATTAATCCGGAGAATGGAGTTACCGAACTGGAACGAAAAATGGAAAAAACTTTCTTCGGAGAAGGAATTACTATTGTTAACCAAAAAATTTATCAACTCACCTACCGGCAAAAGGTCGGATTTGTATATGATGTGGGCACTTTTGAACTTATCCGTGAATTTGATCTCCAAACTATGGAAGGCTGGGGCCTGACAACCGACGGCAAGAATTTGATTGTAAGCGATGGATCTTCCGTTCTATACTTTTATAATCCGGACTATTTTAATCAGATCGGACAATTGGATGTTTGCCATAACAGAGGACTGGTAATTAATTTAAACGAACTGGAATATGTTGATGGTGCAATATGGGCTAATGTTTATGGTGAATCCTATATCGTAAAAATTGACGCTGAAACCGGAGTGGTTCTTGCACGTCTTGAACTTGAGTCGCTTTTTCCTGCAGACCTGCCACGTGATTACGATCATGTGCTTAATGGAATAGCCTATAATTCCGGGAGTCATACTTTTTATATTACCGGAAAACTCTGGCCACTTATGTATGAGATTGAGATTCAAGAAACTCAGTAATTTAACTCACTTTTTTAAATAATTGTTTCTGGTTGATCCCAGCAGCTGCAATTTATTTTAATGATATACTTCTTACTATTCAAGATCCTTGGTTTCCTAAAGTAAGAGGATTAATAATTTGATCAGCTGGTAGTTAGTTTTAATGTTAATAACTTGTTCATAACGTGAAAATAAAATGTTCACAAAAGAAAAATGGTCAAAAATTCTAACGGATTTATAAGTAGTATTTTTGCGACATCATTACAAAAAATTATTCTATACTTGTAAAATTAAATCAAATAAAAAAAAGCTCGTCTACATGGGAAAAGTGATTGCTTTAGCAAATCAAAAAGGTGGAGTAGGTAAAACAACTACAACGATTAATCTGGCAGCAAGTCTGGCTGTTCTCGAAAAGAAAGTTCTTATAATCGATGCCGATCCGCAGGCAAATGCCACTTCCGGAATTGGTCTTGATGTACGTAATGTTGAGAAAACCATTTACGAGTGTCTTATCGAGGGCCTCGATGCCAAAGAAGCGATCACAAAATCGGAAATTGATGGTATGGATATTATCCCCTCTCACATCGATCTGGTAGGTGCCGAAATTGAGATGTTGAATATGGATCAACGTGAACACATGCTGAAGAAAGTAATTGCTCAGGTTAAAGATGATTATGATTACCTGCTTATCGACTGTTCACCTTCTCTTGGACTTATTACAGTTAATTCCCTTACAGCTGCGGACTCAGTGATGATACCTGTGCAGTGCGAATATTTTGCCCTGGAAGGATTGGGTAAACTGTTAAATACCATAAAAATAATCCAGGGACGATTAAATCCAGATCTGGAAATTGAGGGTTTTGTGCTTACTATGTACGATTCCAGGCTCCGGCTTTCCAATCAGGTTGTGGATGAAGTACGGAAACATTTCCAGCAGATGGTTTTTGATACTATTGTACAACGAAATATAAAACTATCCGAAGCCCCCAGCTTTGGTAAACCGGTAGTACTTTACGATGCTGAATCAAAAGGATCAATAAATCATCTTAATCTGGCGCGCGAATTAATTACAAAAAATGAAGAAATAGAAGTCTGACCAGGTTGAATGGTTAGAATCAAGCAAATATATTATGGCAAAAAAGAATGCACTTGGTAGAGGATTAGGGGCTTTAATTGATCCGAACGATTCATCAGATGAAATTAGGGATCAACCCAGAAGAATGAGCGGTGTGGCTGAAATCGAAGTTGATACTATCGATACAAATCCCTATCAGCCAAGGACCATTTTCGACGAAGAATCCCTGATGGAACTTGCCGGATCTATTAAAGAAATCGGCATTATTCAGCCTATTACAGTGCGTCGGATTGAAGCCGGTCGATATCAGCTTATCACAGGCGAACGCAGACTCCGGGCAGTAAAAATTGCCGAGCTCAATAAAATACCTGCCTACATTCGTGAAGCCAACGATCAGAATATGCTGGAAATGGCACTCATCGAAAACATTCAGCGCGAAGATCTTGACTCCATCGAAATTGCTATCAGTTATCAGCGACTTATTGATGAATGTAATCTCACGCAGGAATTATTAAGCCAGCGGGTAGGGAAAAAAAGGGCTACGGTAGCCAATTATCTCAGGTTGCTCAGGCTTCCGGCCGAAATTCAACTGGGCATTAAAGATCAGAAATTATCAATGGGCCACGCGAGATCGCTGATCAATATCGAAGATCCCAAAACACAACTTAAAATCTACAATAAAATTATCGATCAGGAACTTTCGGTTCGAAAAGTTGAAGAAATTGTAAGAAACCTCATCGAAGGAAAAGAGGATACTCCAATAGAAAAAACAGAACAACCACCCAGGGATTATGAAGCTCTTAAAAATCACCTGCGAACCTATTTTAATAGTAATGTAGAATTCCGACGAAACAATAAGGGAAGTGGTAGGATCGTTATTCCATTCAAGACAGATGAAGATTTGGAAAGAATAATCGCTATTTTTGATAAGCTTAACACCTGAAACCGGTCAGCAAATTGAAAAGGATTAAAGGCACGATACGCATAATAAGCATCCTTACGGGTGCTTTGTTTTTTATATTGTCGCCAGCATATTCGCTATCCAGCTTCCCAACAGCCGATTCTCTCTTACAAGCCGATACACTAAAAACCTCCATCCTGTACGAAAGTATTCCACAAAATATACAAGACAGTCTTCAGACAGATACAACTGTTCAGGCTACAGCC
>CAZQCO010000005.1:0-76481 GCA_964592225.1 uncultured Bacteroidales bacterium | reverse complement strand
TGTTCCATCAGCCGGTTCAGTATGGCTACCAACTCGCTTCGGTTAACTTCCAGAGCATCCTCCGGAATGATCATTTCTTCTTTTGGCGACCGGCCGGCTTCAAATTTTGTCGCCTGGAAATACATGAGATAAGGTCCCATGGTAAGACGAAATGAGGTTAATACACCATCGATATCATGATAGGGATTAGTCACATTCGGTTTTGTAAGATTGATATCCTGAGTATAATATATTGAGAAAGTATCAGGCTTTTCTTTAAAACTCACAAGGACTTTTTTTGAATTTAGTCCGGCAAAATCATGCGATGTTGTGTCCTCAGTAAGGATCATACCATCCATACAATCGAAGCAGCACATCATCTCGTTTCTTCCTCCGAGGAATGCATAACTTTTATCGAGTACTTTTAAATGTGTTTTAACCTTTTTGTGATGGAAATAAGTAATATTACCCAGTTTAAAAAATCCCATAAAACCATCGATCCGGTTAATGGAATAATCCTGATTAAATTCCAGTATCATTTTCTTGGGTAGAAAAGAAGGATCATAATTGTCTTCCTTTGCATTTAAATAATATATTTTATATTCCAATCGTCCCTGATCATAAATCCCAATCTGTGTTGAATCCTTGCAAGACCATATCAGAAGTAATAGAAGAGAGACAATAGTAAATCGCATCATTTGTATAAGAATTTCATCAAATATACGCAGCACTTCTTTAAGGGTTAACAATAAATCATCTCTATTTGACCTAGGGCAAATAATTCAGGATTAAGGTACATTAATTTCTAACTAAAATTAATAATTAATTTTGATGAATTTATTTACATTTTGAAAGCATAATTATACAAAAACTGATATTCATCATTCCTGAATGAAATTAACATGCTAACTTTACGTCTTAAAATTATCTCAAACTTAAAGTAACACTTATGGCTATTTCATTGAAGAACCGACATTTTCTCAAACTTCTGGATTATACTGCAGAAGAAATATCCTATTTATTGGATTTTTCGGCACAATTAAAAGAGGAAAAAAAGTCTGGAATTGAGAAACAGTTACTCAAAGACAAAAACATTGCATTGATTTTTGAAAAAACATCTACCCGAACCAGATGCGCTTTTGAGGTAGCTGCTTTTGATCAGGGTGCTAATGTATCCTTTTTGGGACCTTCAGGAACTCAGATTGGAACTAAAGAATCGATGAAAGATACAGCCAGGGTGTTAGGCAGATTTTACGATGGGATCGAATACCGGGGTTATGCACAGGAAATTGTCGAAGAATTGGCTGCCTTTGCGGGTGTTCCTGTTTGGAATGGTCTGACAGACGAGTTTCACCCTACACAAATACTGGCAGATTTCCTTACCATGAGGGAACATAGTAATAAACCCTTAAATAAGATTAAGTTTTGTTACCTGGGAGACGCCCGCAATAATATGGGTAATTCCCTAATGGTAGGAGCTGCAAAATTAGGAATGGATTTCAGGGCAGCTGCTCCAAAACAATGTCAACCCAATGAAAAACTGGTAGAACAATGCAATCAAATTGCCCACAAATCAGGTGGTTCAATAACGCTTACATCCAATGTGGAAATGGCTGTTAAAGATGTAGACTTTCTCTATACCGATGTATGGGTATCGATGGGAGAACCCGAATCAGTTTGGGAGGAACGGATTCGTCTTTTAAAGCCCTTTCAGGTTAATAGATCGGTTATTGATAAAACAGGCAATCCTCTTGTTAAATTCCTGCATTGCTTACCGGCATATCATAATCTGGAGACAAAAGTCGGACGTGAAATAAATACTAAATTTGGTTTATCAGCCTTGGAAGTAACCGATGACGTATTTGAATCGTCAAATTCAATTGTGTTTGATGAAGCGGAAAACAGGTTACATACAATTAAGGCAGTCATGGTGTCCACACTGGCAGGATAGTTTTTGATATAGTTGATAGTCAATTTCTTCGGTTAAAATTATTTTTTAAGAAATTAATTTATTAACTTGTTTAGTGTTATTAATTTCAAATTTACCGATATGACAATCTATGTGGGCAATATCAATTATTCTCTCGGTGAAGAGGAGATTAAGAAGATTTTCGAGGTAATGGGGAAGGTAGATGCTATTAAGATCGTTCGCGACAAGCGAACAGGAAAATCAAAGGGTTTCGGTTTCTTAGATATGTCGAATAAAAAGGAAGCCATGGAGGCCATTAAAACCCTTGACGGAAAAACAGTTGCCGGAAGAAATCTCAGAGTTCTGCGTGCGCACACCAACAAGGTAAGAGTGGCTGTTGCTGCTTTACAGGATTAACCTGGTGATACACATTTTAATGCCTTCTGTTTGTCAGGGATTACTCCTGGCAGATTCAAACAATTGAAAATTTTGAGTGGCAATTACAGTCGGCATATCATTAAAATTTTCATTGAGATAGAAGGCTGTACCACATCCTAGTTGTACTGCTTGTTGGGATAGGATATTTTCCTTGTGCTGGGAAGAATTCATCCAACCTTCTAACAATGCCTCTCCCAAACTCAGATAGGTGTGAGGCTTAATCGCATCATCTTCCTGATGGTAGCGGAAAATTCCTTTTTCACCTGTAAAAACAGGCTTTCCTGCACTATACTGTAAAACAAATGTTTCGATGATATTTTCGGCCAGATAAGGATTGGCTATACCTGCAAATTTTGCCCGGTCGTTAGGACTTCGTAGTTCTTTCGATTTAGGATTAATATGGTCGAAAAAACTGTACTCTATCATACTGTTGCAATGAATGCTTGCACTCTCTTCGAGTCTTTTTTCATATTGAAGTATATTGAGTTTCTTTTTTTTTCTTACTTCATTTGTGAGATAAAAAATCACAGCATTTAGTCTGGGATAATCAGGATTTAATAAATCAATGGATTCAAGGAATGGTTCTGCGTTACGAAAGTTCTCAAGTGTGCAGTCATAATAGCTTTCCTGTTTGCCCGCCGGCCATGCAAAACTGAGGATGACAAGAATATAACAAAGAAATTGGTAAATCATGCTTAATTTTTAAAATGCAGGATGATTTCACGGACATAATAAAAGGTAATGATCGATGAGGTGATCAACTTCATAAGAGTACCTGTAAGAAATCCGACAAATGATCCGAATGCAGCCTTCATAGCCACGTTTGAATCTTTCCCGGCAATTTTCTCACCGATCAATGCACCAACAAACGGTCCTCCAAGTATGGTTATAATACCAAAAGGGCCTATAGCTGGTATAAAGAATAATCCTGCAATAAGGCCCAGAATACTGCCCCATGTACCATATTTCGATCCGCCGAATTTTTTCGTTCCCCATGCAGGAACAAAATAATCGAGTACCTGAACGATAAGAGCCAATCCTCCAAGAAATAATAATGTGCCGGGAGTTAAGTCAGCAAAACGGGTGAAATGCAGGATAAGAATTCCGATAAAACTCAAAGGAGGTCCGGGCAAAATGGGCAGAAGGCAACCAATAAAGCCGAGTACTATAATAATAATCGAAAGGATAAGTAGTAAATAATCCATTAAAATAAAAAACAAAAAATCCTCTCAAAAATTATAAAATTTTCCGGGAGGATTTAAAGTATTTTTAAAAAATTTTAATTATCCGGCTATGGCACCATTGATCATAATAGTGGCCAGCAGACCAAGAATGGCATATAGTTCAGGGAATACACCCAAAATAAGTGTATTACCAAAAACTTTAAAGCCAGAACCGATAGCAGCAATACCATTGGCTACTACCTGTCCTTGTCGAATAGCTGAAAATAAGCCTACAAGTCCTAATGCCAAACCTGCTCCAAAAACAGCACCGGCAATTGTCCAGTTCATTTCAGGGGTAGCTTTGAGAGTATTAAGCATCACGAAAAATCCGACAAATCCGTATAAACCCTGTGTACTTGGCATGGCCGAGAGGATCATGTAGTTACCAAATGATTCCGGATCTTTCTTCAACGATCCAATTGCTGCATTACCGGCTATCGATACGCCATAAGCACTTCCGGTTCCCGATAATCCTACCATAATTCCGAGTCCGATATAAGCTAAAATAATAGGTTCCATAATTATTTATAATTTGTATTAAACATTTATTTTTCTGATTATTGAGTGTTAACAGCATTTCTGAAAGGGTCATATTTTTTGCCTCCTCCGGCAAAACCAGCATTTTTATAAAATTCAACAAAGGTCAGGCGCAGAGGATGAACGAATGCACCTAAGGCCGCCATGAAAAGATTGAGGCTGTGTCCGAAAAGTAATATAATCAGGGTAACAAGCTGTCCGACGACAATAATGTCAGGACTTAAGCTGAAAGCGAGCTGATTAAATACATTGCCCAATACAGCACTTGAAATTCCCAGTGCAAATAACCTTACATAGGATAAAAGATCGCCAAGGAGCCCTGAAGCCATATTGTATGTATCCCATACTCCGAGGCCCAGGTTGAGGAAAGGATTTTTACCCGGGCTATTAACAAAGAAAATGAAGAAACCTGTTACCGCACCAATTATTATGAAAGTGGTTTTAAACTGAGCGGGTGTAATGACATCAAAATGCTTCAATGCGTATAAAACTACACCACCCAGTATTAACGCAATCCATCCTATGGTCGAAAGTGCATGCACAATACCAAACTGAATGGCTTTGTTGGCGGCTTTGATACCCATTCCAAATATGGTCTGAACAAAACCGACTGCAAAGGCCAATAACATAAGTTGGTCGGTATTGAGCATTAAGAAGCGGAATGAATTAAGAATAGTATAGTCAGATTCAACGAATCTTAAGATTTGCGATCGATACATCCGAAAGGCTGGTTCGCCAATTACCGATTTAACTTGCGAAAGAAAATTACTTTGCTTTTCAATATGGGAATTAGTCAGGACAGATAATTGGTCAATAAGATTGTGAGGAAGTCCTGAATTTTTAAGAGCTTCAAGTGTTTTTGCAGTTATTGTGTAGCCCGAATCGATAAGATTGATTCCAAATAATGTACCTCCCAGCATGCCCATGAATATGGTGGCGGCACCCAGAAAAATCCCTAATGTAAGAATGGGTTTTAATTGGGGTTTAACTCTGAAACGCAAAATTATGGCTGCTATGAGAATTAATAAGCCGTAGCCCATATCGCCCAGGCAAAAGCCAAAAAACATCATGAAAAAGGGCGCGAAGAACGGGGTTAAGTCCAACTCTTTGTAATCGGGCATGGTGTAAAGTTCACCAACAGGTTCAAAAAGCCTTGAAAATTTACTGTTTTTCAGTTTAATGGGTACATTTTCATCGGGATCAGGTTTTGATACAACATAATAAACGCCTTGCTCCTTAAGATAAGCATTAATATTCTCTTGCTTCTCTTTCGGTACCCATCCTTCAAGAAACATGAGCTTATCCTCCGCTTCTTTCTGAGTATTTAGAATTACCCGGCTGAAATTGAGATGAGCGCTTATTTTTTCTTTAGTCTCTTTGAGTAACTCAAGATACTGAGCCGCAAAATCATTGAAAAGGTCTTCCGTTTTTTTAAGAATACCTTCAACTTCCCCTATCGACTTATTGAGTTTTGATAGTGATACTTCAGGAAGTCTGATATTTTCTGCATCGATCTCAATCGGTTCATCGGATTTTCCTATTATAATAAAATAGACCTGTCCGCTCAATTCATTGATACGAAAGATAGTGTACGAATCTTCCCAGTCGGGATTAAAATTCCGGCTCTGACAATTAAAAAATTCAATCCGGTACCCCGATTTTTTAAGTTTTTCTATCAATTCCCAGCTAAAATCGCCCCAGGATTCAAGCAACGATTTCTCTTTTCTGAGTTGTGTCAGTTCATGTTGATAGGATTCCTGATCATCCTGAAGCTTCTTTAGCTCATCTAATATTTTGAGTCCGTCCTTTTCTTTTTCGTCGGGTTGAGAATTAACAATACGTTTTGAGAGAAATTTTATGGCATTGCTGAGTTCATTTATATGCTGATAGTTTATTCGTGTTTCTTCGTCCTGAATTTCTCCCGATTCCTTCTCAATAACATGTAATACTCCCAGTTCCTGAATTCCTTTCAGAAACTCGATATATTCCCTGTGATAAATCAGGAAAGAATATTTTTTCATCGGTACTATCATGCTACTGCCTCCTTTTGCTGACGGGTTTTCACAATTTTCTGTGCCGATTTTGAGAGATTATCTTCATCTTCCATGAACCGTTTGATTTTACGGATAGCATCTTCGTAGCCGGGAATCTGTACCTTTTCGAAGAGATTAACTTTCTGAGTGGTTTTTTTCCGGGCATGATCGAGCAATTCCGTTTTCCTTGCAAACACTTCGCGGTTTATTGCCAGATCAACCATTTTTTTAATTATAGCTAAACCTTCAAGGAACCATTTGGGTTGATTGAATACACTAAATTCTTTTATATAATAGTCGATTCCTTCCAGCACAGGAGTTTTCACACCGGCAATTTTTTTAATACCCAGTTTAACATCTTCTATACTAATAAGACTTGTATCAAACTCGCCCCATAGTTCGATCATACTTTCATACGATTGAATGGCTTTATTTAACTCATCTTCAAAGCGTTTGGTCTCATCCTTGGCCTTCTTAACTTCAACCCTCAAAGCCGACTCCTTATTTTTAATGGTCGGTAGAGCACGTACCCTGACCTTGAGTTGTTTTTCCAGGCTTTGTAACGAAGTCTTGTTATATTGAAATTTTATTGCCATTTCTTTAGTTTCGTGTCTCGTGTTTTTTTGTTTCGTGTTTCGGGTTAGTAGTTTGTGTTGAATTTTGTACCTTTTATTTTTGAGTTTTTCAAGTACCTCATTAATCCTCCAATCATATTCCCCAATTCATCAATTTTTAAAAACTGATTATTAAGAGTCTCCTGATTAATATGATTTCTATCGAATGCCCGGTAAAGTTGGGATTTTGTTTCACCCAAAGATCCTTTAGAGTATGAAAGAAATTGTACAAATTCTTTATTACCACCTCTCTCAAATCCTTCAGCAATATTATCCATAACAGAGCCACTCGATCTTCTCATTTGATCAATCAAGGAGAAGTCTTTTGATATAGGTTCGTTAACTGTAAGGCACCATACATCCTTAGCCAACTCTCTGGCTTTTTGCCAGGCCACTATATCTTCAAAACATGTAATAGTTGCCATTATTTAAGGATATTTTATTAATTACTAAAAGATTTCAATTTTTGTTCAAAAAAACTCAAAACTCAAAACTCAAAACTCAAAACTCAAAACATTAAACTTTATACAATCTCCATTCCTTTCTGCCATATTTTTAATTCCTTATAATTATTCATTTATTCTGAAATATCTTGATTCTTATCTCTAGTAACTTGTAACTAGAAAAAGATTTTTTAATTTTCCTTCCAATATTTATCAACTAATTCCTTCTTAATACCTAATTCTTCGCGTTTAAAATATTTTCCAAACAGATTCCATCCTGTGTTGAGCATTTCGTCAATATCAATATTCACATCAATAGCCAGTAGTTTTTCCGAATACTCCTTTGCATATTCCAAACTTCGCTGATCATAATCGGTGAGATCGAAACCATTTTCGAGTTTAGTTTTGGCGTTGGCAGCATCGGCAAATAAACGAACCGCCGTATTCATCACCTGTGGATGATCGGCCCGGGTTTTTTTACCAATCACGAGCTGTTTCAGACGTGAAAGACTCCTGAACGGGTCGACAATAACTTTTCCAATATCGGTATCCCGTCGAAGGAAAAGCTGGCCTTCAGTAATATAGCCGGTATTATCGGGAATAGCATGGGTTATATCACCGCCTGAAAGTGTTGTAACTGCGATAATGGTAATAGATCCGCCCGATGGGAATTGCACTGCCTTTTCATATATTTTTGCCAGATCGGAGTAAAGTGAACCGGGCATACTATCCTTTGATGGGATTTGATCCATCCGGTTAGAAACAATACTTAAGGCATCGGCAAAAAGTGTCATATCG
The DNA here is from genome assembly GCA_964592225.1 of uncultured Bacteroidales bacterium. GTDB lineage: Bacteria > Bacteroidota > Bacteroidia > Bacteroidales > UBA10428 > UBA10428. The sequence goes on along the minus strand of CAZQCO010000005.1, from coordinate 68,507 downwards.
GTGAGTAGCACCAGCACGGTCTCGTTTTTATCGACAGCGAAATATTCAGCTGCTGTCAGGGCCATATCAGGAACCAGTAAACGTTCGACGGGAGGATTATCAGTAGTATTCACAAAACTGATTATACGATTGAGGGCGCCAGCGTTATCGAAAATATTTTTATAAAACAGGTAATCATCGTTGGTAAGCCCCATACCACCAAGAATAATTTTATCGGTCTTTGCCCGAAGAGCCACCATGGCCATCACCTGGTTATAGGGCTGGTCAGGATCGGCAAAGAAGGGAATTTTTTGTCCCGAAACGAGTGTATTGTTCAGGTCGATTCCGGCAATACCGGTAGCAATAAGTTCCGAAGGTTGTTCTCTGCGGACCGGATTAACCGAAGGTCCTCCGATTTCGCGCTCTTCTCCATCGACAGGGGGTCCACCATCGATAGGATCACCGTAGGCATTGAAAAAACGTCCCGCCAGATCTTCGCTGACTTTTAGCGAGGGAGCTTTTCCAAGAAATGTAACCTCCGCATCGGTGGGGATTCCTTCTGTCCCACCAAAAACCTGTAGAGTAACCGTGTCACCAATAATTTTAACAACCTGGGCAAGTTTACCATGTACATAGGCCAGTTCATCGTAACCAATACCTGAAGCATGTAAAGAACAGGTTGCTTTTGTAATCTGAGTGATCTTGGTATATATTTTCTGAAAAGCTATTGAGTTCATTTGATCTTTCTTTTTTGTTTCACTTAGACTAATTCTGATACAACCTGTTTTTCTTTCAATACTTCTTCAAGCTCATCACTGAATTTATTGAACTTCTCCGACTTGAATTCAGAATAATTCATTTGCTTATATAAGTTGATAACCCGTTTGAAGTAACCATCAACATCAGTGAACGATTCGAAGTTAAAATTGGAATCACAGACAGCGAGAACATGCTCCAGCATATATTGTTGTCTTTCAATGGGAGTCGATTGGTCAACCGCATCGAAAGCATCCTGTTGGAGAATGACAAAGTCAATTATTTCCGATTTCCAGAAAGTTATGTGATATTCAACAGGTACTCCATCATCACCAAGAATATTGATCTGTTCGTAGATTTCCTTTCCTCTTTGCAAAACGGTTTTTGCATGGTTAACCAGTTCAATCCAGTTGTCCGATATTCTATCTGCAACATATTCTTCAAATTCAGGGTACTCAAGGTATTTTGAATAGCTGTCGATAGGGTCCACAGCCGGATAGCGTTTGCTGTCGGCACGTTGTTGAGACAGTCCATAAAAACACCGGGCTACTTTTTTTGTCGATTCAGTCACAGGTTCCTTCAAGTTACCACCGGCAGGTGATACGGTACCAATAAATGTAATTGATCCTGTTTCTCCGTTTGTAAGGTAGACGAAACCTGCACGTGAATAAAAGTTCGATATAATTGCCGGAAGATCCATGGGGAATGCATCGGGACCGGGAAGTTCTTCAAGTCGGTTCGACATTTCTCTTAGTGCCTGGGCCCAGCGCGAAGTGGAATCGGCAAGCATAAGCACCTTCAGACCCATGGTCCGGTAATATTCACCCAATGTCATGGCAGTATAAACCGAAGCTTCACGGGCGGCAACAGGCATGTTAGAAGTATTGGCAATGATTATGGTACGTTCCATCAGTTTTTTTCCGGTGCGGATATCTTCCAGTTCGGGGAATTCTGTGAACAATTCCACAACCTCATTGGCACGCTCGCCACAAGCAGCCATAATCACAATATCGGCTTCGGCCTGTTTCGAAATGGCATGTTGAAGCACGGTTTTTCCGCAACCAAAGGGGCCGGGAATAAAACCGGTTCCTCCTTCAACAATAGGATTCAGTGTATCTATAGTACGAACACCTGTTTCCAGCAATTTAAACGGACGCGGCTTTTTCTTGTAAGCAGTGATAGGGACTTTTACGGGCCATTTCTGAACCATAGTAACAGGTACTTCTTTATTATCCTTATCCAGTAAAACGGCTATTGTATCATTAATTTTATAGTTACCTTCTTTTACAATATTTTTTACTGAAAAAGTTCCCTTAAATGTAAAAGGCACCATGATTTTATGGGTCATTCCGTTTTCATCGACCTGTCCAAGCCACGAAGCTGCTTCAACTGTATCACCGGGTTTTGCAAGCGGTTTAAATTCCCATTCTTTATCCGGATCGAGTGGATGGGTATGTTCGCCACGTTTCAGAAAAACACCTTCCATTTTGTCCAGATCGTTCTGCAGGCCGTCGTAATTTTTTGAAAGAATTCCGGGACCCAACATTACTTCAAGTAAATGTCCGGCAAATTCTACTTCGGAATCAATTTTAACCCCACGTGTACTTTCAAATACCTGCACAAATGCATTCTGGCCATTTATCTTAATTACCTCAGCCATAAGTTTTGTGCCGGCTGAAGTTATGTAACATATTTCATTTTGTGATACCGGGTCATTGACTTCAACAATTACCAGATTCGCTATTATACCTTTTACTTTACCTTTTACTGACATAACAATATACTAAATGTTATAATTTAAATTCTTCAGGAAACTCATAGGTTGCCTCCAGGTTGCTTAATAATTCATTAAATAACTCTTTCCCGGTCTCCTTATCCAAACTTAACCACCGTTCTACAATAGATAATTTAACAAGAAATGAGAAAAGTTTTTCGATTGTGAAATAGTAAAAAAAGACAGCATCATCGAGGTAATCCCATTTAATACGATCAATTTTCTTTTCGTATTCTTTAAGGTCCTCCTCTTCAATAATTTTTAATATTTGTTCGATAAAAGGAAATTCATTATCGAGTCCGAAATCGCGTGCGTTGCTCCGCGATAATTTTTCAATATGTTCATCGGAACCAACAAGCTGGTTTTCAACTGGAATATTGTGTTTTCTGCACTGACCGGCAGTGAGTATATTTTGAAAATCTCTTTCAAATAAGAACCAGTTACGAACAAATGCATTAGGGAAGGAGGTGATATATTCGTAATAAAGTTCACTAATTTGTATATCCCAGTTTTTACCTTCAAAAAGCGATGTCTCGGCTTTGTATGCTTCAATAAATTTTCCGAGATAGGAGGGTATTCCAAGCGAAACAGTACTATCGGCCCCCTCTTTTACAGCCTCAAACAGGGCTTCTATGTCAGTATCAGTTAAATTGCCTCTCGTGTCATGAATGTTATCCTTACTCATAAGTCTTGCCAGGATATTCTGATTGTCGTACCTGTAAAAGAATAAGCGTATAATATTCATATCGCTTTGCGGAAGGTTTTCATTCAGCAATTCTCTGAATTCATTTAGTTTAATTGAGATTTTTGAATCATCAAAAAATAAATCGGGAAAGCCGGCAATCAGATAATGATATTGTCTGCTCATAACTATTTGGCACTAAAAAGCATTTCAACCAGTTTGGGACGCAAGTATCGTTTGAAGAAGTTGATAAAATCTTTATCGGTAAAGGATACTTTATAACTTCCGTCTTTTGGTCCGATCTGAAACCCTGAATTTATTGATGAATCATACTTAACGGTAATACCCTTGTCGATATATTGTTTTGCTTCTTTCTTAAAGAAATCGGAGAGTGTTTTTTCATCATTTGCAGGAAGAAGAAGAGCTAAATCCATTTTCTGGCCGGATTTTGCCCAATTAGCCAAAGTTATTTCTATAATTTTTTTAATGAAGTCCTTATCAAAAGCGCTTTTAACTGAGGCAGAAGTAATATCGCCATTTATCAGATCGACTATCTGTTGTTTAAGTGCATTGAAAGCTTGTTTGCCTGATAGTTTAATCTCCGATTCAGTATTACTTTTAATTTCAATAGCCTTTTTCTTGGCTTCTTCAACAATAGTTACTGCTTCTTTTTTAGAATTTGCTATAATTTCAATCGCATCTGCCTTTGCTTTTTCTAGAATTTGCTGTGCTTCAGCATTACCCTTTTCGACACCTTCCTGGTATATTTTTTCGGTCAGCTCCTGAAGTTTATTCTGCATCGATATATTGTTTATTGTTATTGTTATTGTTATTGTTATTGTTATTGTTTTTTTTAATTAAAAGGCCACAATTTAGTGAAACTTTTATTTAAGATAAACTCTTTATTTAAGCTCGGCCATTATTTAAATTGCATTAAAATAATAGCCTACATAAGGTACATTTTTATTGAGAATTTTTTACGAAATGCTCACCAATATTTTTTAGTCACAAACAGCACTGAATAATTGGCAAAAATAATATTCTTCCCTTATTAAAGGAAGAATATATTTTTTTTTATTTAAGAATGTAAATTTATTATTTAGTCCCGTTTCTGAGGTAATATTTCACCAACTACTTTATAGCCTAGATTATTAATGGTTTCACTAATAACTACAATATTTACTAGCGATGTATCAAACACAACTGTAGTTAAAGAATCGGTAAAGGAAGCATGAACCTCTTTAACACCTTCAATTTTCCCGACCATTTTCTTAATTGTATTTTCACAGCCTTCACATGTCATTCCGTCAACTCGAAGTATGGCGGTCTTTAATGCAAGCGTATCAGCAACCTCAACTGGCTTTTGATTTGTGCCAGGGAAATTATTTTTACACCCAATAAGTATAAATAGAAAAAATATGATTCCCGGAGTTTTCATAGGTGAATAATTCAGGTGTACTTTTCGGATTGCTAATATATTCAATAAGTGTTAATTAGTAATGAAAAAAACATAGAAATCATTTGTACCTGTGTGCTTTCCTTTGTTTGATTTTTGTCTCCTTTGGGCAGTCACATTGTTTTCTTCTTCTTCGCTCAGAAGCACGATAGCTGGCCTGACATGACAGCGATGTCAGTATTAAAAAGACAGAGAATATATAGAGTAATTTACGCATTATAAAGACACTAAGAGATTTTTCACTATAAAGATAGTTCTCATAATTATAAAATGAAAATTGATGAATAATAAATTTTACTATATTTTCCAGCTTAATTTGAATTTAGTGTAATTCTGATATTAAAAGATTAGCTAAACCGGCTTTAATTTTTTATGGTAATACCAATAATCTCAAAGGTTGGGATTATTCGAAATTTTATTAATTTTATAACTATCAGCAAATAAATTAAAGAAGTATGAGAAAAATTGGATTTTTATTTTTACTAACAGCCTTTACATGCTCCATTACCTTTGCCAAAATACAGGATGACATAGGTAACCTTGTTAAAGATTTTACTTCTAATGACTGGACAACAGTCAAAGAAGCTGGGGACAAGCTCGAAAATTATGAAGCTCAAGCAATTCCTATGATCATTAAACTACTGGATCGCAATGAAGTAGTCAAACTGACTAATACCGGCTCATTAATATATCCAGGAGCTGAAAAAGTTTTCGGATACGGACAGATTGTAGCTTATGATATCGATAATGTTTCAATTCGTGCCGGTTGGCTTCTTGAAGAGATAAGCTTTAATAATTTTGGATTTACCGGTTATCATTTACCGAAGGATGATTTAATGTCATTTATAAAAATTACTTTTCCCGAATACTATAACAATGCAAACAATAGAAAAATGCTTGAAGCCAGTGCTGAAGCAGAACTGAGGAATACAATATTGAAATTGAGTATTATGAATGCAAAAGAATGGTGGAGAACTTATGGAAGTTCATGGACCCGATTAGAAGCCTTGGTTGAAGCACTTAAAAGTTTCGATGAGAAACGGCAGGTTAAGGCATTGTTTTATATGCGGAACGGTGATACAAAATGTACGGGGCTGACTAAAGAATACTATATCGAATACATATCGAAAGAAATTGTACGACTCAGCACCTCAGACACGCAGAGGGTTTCGGAACATGCCAGGTTGATTCTTTATGACACTAAGTTTATCTGGCTGAAGAATAAAAACATGGAATAGTAGTTTAAAAATTAATCAGGTATAAATTGAAATCAGTAAAACATTGTCAAATGATAAAATTATTTAGATTGGGCCTGCTGGTAATTTGTTTGTTCGGAGTATCAGGAAGATCATTTGGGCAGAGAGAAATTTTTATAAAACAAGTTGATTTCAGACTTGACCATATAAGTGATATTGATTATGAAAATGAATATTTTGTAACGCTGAAATTTAATAAAGGAACTAAGTATATATTCAAAATTGCGAATCATTTAGATGATTATATTGGAGAAGCAGTAATTGAATTAATGGATGCTGACATATTAGTATTAACAAATGTGCTTGGTGATAAGTATTTTGAAAATGTCAGCTTTGTTTGCAGCAAAACAGGTTTTTATGATTTGTTGGTTAAATTTCGCGATAATCTGAAAGGTAATTCCGTAATTGATATAGTTATGATTCAATGAACAATAAATACTTACAACTATATACCCGGTGAATCTCACCGGGTTTTTTTATCAACAACGATTTTAATTCCTATATGTCAGGAAGCAACATTGATTTAATATCTTCGCAAGAATTATGCAGATTCTATAAAACATGGCAATTGATAAATCAGGTAAAAGTTTTGGTACGGCACCGGTATTTTTTACTGCGATATCAACAATACTTGGTGCTATCCTTTTTCTTCGTTTTGGATTTGCGGTGGGCATGCTTGGTTTCATCGGCACCCTTGGTATAATTATCCTCGGACATCTTGTAACTATTCCCACTGCTCTGGCAATTTCTGAGTTGGCAACAAACCAGCGTGTCGAGGGTGGGGGAGAATACTTCATTATCAGTCGTTCGTTCGGATTAAATATTGGAGCAACCATTGGTATTTCATTATATTTATCACAGGCAATAAGCGTAGCATTCTATGTAATAGCATTCACCGAAGCATTTTCTCCTCTTCTCAATCTTCTTGATATGCCTGAAGCATGGGCACGCAGGATTATTAGTGTTCCGAGTATGATATTATTATCATATGTTATTTTAAAAAAAGGCGCAAATATCGGAGTAAAAACTCTTTATATTATTGTAGCGATACTTGCTCTGAGTTTATTTTTATTTTTCCTAGGCGATACAGGCTACAATGATGTTTACCCAGCCCATCTGTTTTCTCTGAAATCGGGTAATATTCAGGCTTCATTTTTCGTCGTTTTTGCTATTATTTTTCCGGCTTTTACTGGAATGACTGCTGGTGTAGGACTTTCAGGCGATTTAAAGAATCCAAGCCGCTCAATTCCACTGGGTACTACATTAGCTACTGTTTTGGGTATGATCATATATTTCTTTATTGCCTATAAACTTGCCATATCGGCATCGCCCGATGATTTGGTGGGGGATCAGTTAATTATGGGTAAGATCGCACTATTTGGTACCGTATTTATTCCTATTGGTCTGGCGGCATCTACATTATCCTCGGCCATTGGTTCTATTCTTGTTGCCCCCCGTACACTTCAGGCACTCGCACTCGACGGTTCAATCCCCCTGACCGGTATGAATAGGATAATGGCCAAAGGCAGAGGAAAAGCAAATGAGCCTTATAACGCAACTTTTTTTACAAGTCTTTTAGCCCTGGTATTTGTATTTATAGGCGGTGTTAATTTTGTTGCTCAGATTATTTCTATGTTTTTCATGGTAACCTACGGATCCATTTGTCTTATCTCATTTCTCTATCATTTTGGAGCCGATCCATCCTATCGTCCTGTATACCGTTCTCGCTGGTATTTTTCGCTATTTGGATTTCTTATGTGCACATGGTTGATGTTTAAGATGCAACCCTATTATGCCTTATTAGCATTTATTGTTATGATACTGCTATATCTGATCGTATCCTATCAGCATAATGACCGTGGAGGGATGGCTGCAATTTTTCAAGGGTCCATTTTCCAGTTTAGCCGAATAATCCAGGTTTATATGCAGAAGAAACGTAAAGCAAGAGATAGTGATCGCTGGAGGCCATCAGTAGTGTGTGTGTCAAAACGAACATTCGAAAATGAGAAAGCATTGCAATTGCTGGGTTGGATATCAGTTCGGTATGGTTTTGGTACTTATATTCATCTTATTGAAGATTATTTTTCAAATGCTTCAAATTCGAAAGCGAAAGAAATATTACGACAGCTTATTGAACTAGGTGGTGAGAATAACAATGTGTATATGGATACGCTGATTTCGCCTTCATTTACATCGGCAATTGCTCAGACTGTTCAGCTTCCCGGTATTTCCGGTATGCCGAATAACATGATACTGTTTGAATTTGATAAACAAAAATCTGAACAGGTTCATCCAATTCTACAGAATATGGCGCTGGCTAAAGCTGCTAAAATGGATATTTGTGTATTGGCATCTACTCATCATCAAATAAATATCAAACAGGGAATACATGTATGGATTCGAAGTATCGATCAGGAGAATGCAAACCTCATGATCCTTTTAAGTTATATTATACTCGGACATCCTGCCTGGAGAAAGGGAAAGATAAAAATCTTCGAAATAGCACGAAAACAGCAGGTTGAAGAAAGCAAAGATAAACTTACCGAACTGATACAAAGTGGCAGGTTACCCATATCCCCGAAAAATATTGAAATTTTGGAAATGGAAGAAAATATTAGCTATAAGAGTTTAATAAACGAACGATCGAAAAACGCCGGACTGACAATGGTTGGTTTTATTGAAGATCAGTTGAAATTCGATGACAAACTTTTCTCAGGTTATGATGATATAGGCGATATGCTTTTTGTTAATGCGTCGCAACTCAGAGAAATTGGCTAATTTTGACAAATTATTCATAGTTATATTTTCTCATGAAAAAACCTCAGGATCATGTCTTAATAATTTTTGGTGCATCTGGCGATCTGGCAAAAAGAAAATTAATTCCTGCCCTCTTTCAACTGTATCTTCAGAATCTACTACCCGATAATTTTGCGGTTCTTGGAGTAGGACGTACCGCCTATGACGATGACACTTTCCGGAAAAAAATCGATGTTGATGTAAAGATTGATAATGATAATAATAAGAGTTGGGAGCAATTTATTCAACAACTTCATTATGTTTCACTTGATACTAACTCTCAGGGAGAATATAGTAAACTGAAATCAAGACTGGAAGAGATAACAACTAATCTTAACATCCCCGCAAATTATATATTTTACCTTGCCACACCACCATCACTGTATCAGATAATTCCCGCTGCCTTATCAGAATTGGGAATTACTATTGAAACCGATAATCACTGGCGGCGAATTGTAATTGAGAAACCCTTCGGCTTCAATCTTGTTTCGGCCAGGGAACTTAATCGACAGTTGCAGTCATATTTTAAGGAGGATCAGATTTTCCGTATTGATCACTACCTGGGGAAAGAGACAGTCCAGAATATTATGGTAACAAGGTTTTCAAATGGAATCTTTGAGCCGCTGTGGAATCGTAATTATATTCACCATGTCGAAATTACTTCGGCAGAGAGTGAAGGCGTTGAAGATAGGGGAGGTTATTATGATTCGACAGGTGCTTTGCGCGATATGGTGCAGAACCATCTCTTGCAGCTGACAGCCATAATAGCCATGGAACCACCGGCAGTGAATAACCCGACGGCAATCAGGAACGAAACGCTTAAAATCTTTCAGGCTCTGAAGCCCATTGATATACGAAATATTGAACAGCAGGTAATTAGGGGTCAGTATATGGATTCATCTGTTAGAGGACAAAATATGAAGAGTTATCGGGACGAGAAAAATATTGCGTCCAATTCACGTACAGAAACCTTCCTGGCTATGAAATTATTTATTGATAACTGGCGCTGGGGAGGTGTCCCGTTTTATATTCGTACAGGTAAACGACTCCCTACCCGTGTTACTGAGGCAGTGATACATTTCAAGCCTACACCTCACAAATTATACTGTTTTAACGAACAGGAATTGAATCACGATAATCAACTTGTTATAAGAATTCAGCCTGACGAAGGTATTTTGCTTAAATTTGGCATGAAAATTCCCGGAATTGGATTCCGGGTACAACAGGTGAATATGGATTTTCATTACTCCGATCTGGGTGAGGAGGCTATTCCGGATGCCTATCAGAGATTGATTCTGGATTGTATGAACAACAATGCCACTCTTTACACAAGGAGTGATGCGGCGGAAGAAGCGTGGAGATTTTTCGACCCATTACTTCGTTACTGGGAAGGAAATACTGATTATCCCCTTCACGGATATCCTGCCGGGACATGGGGGCCGCAAGTAGCCGATGATATTATCGAGGGAGAAAATATGACTTGGCGCTATCCCTGCAAAAACCTGACGAACGATGGTATTTACTGTGAGTTATAATTTACAAGTTGATGGAACCTAATATACGCATATTTACAAAGCCTGAAATAATGGCTGATTCACTTGCCGAAGAGTTTTACCGGTATGTTAATAATTTATTTCTTACTAAAAACACACTGTATATCGCTCTGTCAGGGGGATCAACACCTATGTTGTTTTTCCAGAATCTAAGTCAATTTGATCAGCAGAAAAAGAATAAGGTCGACTGGAAAAAAATTCACTTTTTTTGGGGTGATGAACGATGTGTGCCACCAACGCATGAAGACAGTAACTTCGGGAGTGCAAACGAAGTACTGTTTAGCCTGATTAATATTCCTGAAGGTAATATTCACAGAATAGAAGCAGAAAATAATCCGGAAGAGGAAGCAGAACGATATTCACAGCTAATACTTCAGTTGGTGCCTTCAAAAAGTGGTCTGCCAATTTTCGATTGGATTTTTTTAGGTGTGGGAGATGATGGCCATACGGCGTCGATTTTTCCAAACCATATTGAATTAATAAACTCCCCTAAAATATGTTGCGTGTCGGTACATCCTGAATCGGAACAGCAGCGTATTACACTAACGGGTACCGTGATTAATATGGCTCGCCGTGTGACATTCATGGCTACAGGAGAAGAGAAACAGGGAATTGTCGGCAGTATTATCAATAATGAACCTCCTTCAAAAAAATATCCTGCTGCCAAAATTGTTCCGAAAAATGGCACACTCGACTGGTATCTTGATTCGTTGGCTGCCGACTTAATTTAAAATTACAGCCCGTACTAATATCCGGTATAATTATATCTTGTACCCGGGATTCGTGACGAATCATGTGACGAAAGTTAAGTATTCGACAAGATTTGTTCCATCATTCATAATGGTTATTGAAGAAAACTTGATATTGGTGCCTGCATTCAGTGCGTTAATCAAATACGGTCGTAATTTTTTCGTTCAGGAAATTCTATCTGTTATTTTTGAAACGATTATTAGAATGTTTACCTGGGATGAAAAACAGAAAGCGACCGCTGATACATATTATCGATAAAAATTCGGCCTATCGAAAAGTCATAGAAGGATTTATTCGTGTACTTGGAGATGGTAAGATAACTACTTCGGACAGTTGCGAACAATTGATCTCTGAAAAAATTCAACCCGACATCATAATTCTCGATCATCTGATGGGTGAGAATAAACTTACAGGTTTAGATTTTGTACGTGCTTATGGTTTGTCACATTTCCCCAATACGCGTTTTATATTTCTTTCATCGAGTACAAACCTTGATGTTGCTGTAGACTCAATACGCGCAGGAGCCTATGATTATATTGTCAAGAGCAAATCAGGTTTAGAACGTATGGTCAGGAGATTGGATAAACTTATTAACTCTTATCAATTGACTTGCCGGAAACAGAAACAATTAAGGACGGCAGTATTTTCATTAGGAATGTTCAGTATGATCTTCATACTTATTATTTTACTTTACAATAATCAGATAATTTGAGAAAATTAAATCCCGAAATACTACCGTAATGCAGTTTTATTCCTCTCGGGGTGTCCGAATTTTAGTAACATTATAATCTTTACTGTAAGTCACAAAACTTGTACTTGTATTTATAAAACCTTCCTGAGGATTGATGCGCTTAAAATTATAATCGGAGAGCAAAAGAGGATTATTGTAGTATTCAATACAATCGCACATATTATCCTCATACTTATTTATAGCCTGTATGTAATACATAGCCAGGTCGTATCCCAGGTATGTATAGTTAATTCCATTTCCTTTGCCGGTAGTTTTAAAAGGTTCTGAATGTAACTCCTCCCGACATTTTTGAACAAATGCCATTACGGAATTTTCGGTATAATCGATGAAAAATGGCGAATACAAAGTAACCTGTAATTCATGAACAACATCTATTCTTATATTATCGAATTTTTGCCAGGCAGGAAATCCAAAAACCCTGATGGGGTAGTCGCGAAGAAGAAAATGCAAATGTGCAAGAGCATTAATTACATCGGGTTCGTATGATGAGAAAACTATTACGTTGTTTAAGGTATCGGGTAAAAGAATTTCACTCAGATTGGTTTGTAATAAATCGTCAATAAAAACTTCCTCAATAGAAACAGAATTTAAGCCGGGTTTTTGATTCAATTGATGCAATAGCATATTCTTAAAGAGAGTTACTTCTTCATTCTGTTTCAGATTGTTTTTTGAAATGAGTATGAAATTTCTTTCATTTAGTGTTGATAGGTATTTTATGTACTGTTCGTAAAGAATAAGATCGGTGGGGATGACTTTAAAAAGAAAGGGATTAGTCTTCAAATCAGATTCGTCCGGAGCTAATGGGAGAACAAAGGGTATTTTTCTTTCGAATGAGTAAAGTGATACAATTTTAATATTATCCGGAGCAAGAGGGCCGATTATTAAATCGGGTTCAATAATATCAAGATCACTAAGGATTTTTTTAATTTTATTAGTATCTGCCTCGGTATCGTATACAAAAAGGCTAACGCTATGATTGGATTTTTTTAGTGAATCGAGAGCCAATAACATGCCTTCATAAATTTCTGCTGCTGCACGTCCTTTGTATGCTTTTGGTTTTTCCCTATCTGTTTCTGAAAGAATATCGGATGAGGTACTTATATCCAAATCGAAGTTTTCACTAGCATAGAAAGGTAATAGCAAAGCAACCTTTACCGGGGGTCGCATTCTTTTTAATGTTGCAATCGAATCGCACTGATAATAACTTAAACGGGATCTGGAAGAAACCATAAAAACAGTATCAGGTAATGTAATTGAGGTACCAATGATTTCGGTAATTACAGGAATATTAATAACTTGGCCTGCCTTCAATCCCCATCTAAGTTCTTCATTGGCATTAAGAATATCTCCAATAGTTATATTATAGATTTGTGCGATTCTGTATAGTGTATCACCTTGTTTTACTGTGTACCTTTTCACTCCTTCCTGAGAAATTTCAGGTTGAAAATCTATTTTATCGTACAAGTGCTTTTTGGGTATTTTAATAACTTGTCCAATCTGGATACCATCTTCCGAACCCGGATTGTACCTGTAAATTTCTTCGAGGGGGACATTATATTTTTGATGCAGGAAAAAGGGATTTTCCTTGGATTGAACTGTATGGAAGATAAAGTTATTATCAGATTGATCCGATGTAGCATTGGCTTCTGTTGCGGAAGGTGATAATACTTCATGAACAGGAATTTTCAGAACAAGGCCTACTGATAAAGGACTGAGAATTGCATCGGGATTAGCCAGGGAGATATCGTCCTGAGTAACTGCATAGGCTTTACATATTGAATACAAAGTATTTCCTTGTTTGACAGTATGGATGTAATAAGTCTTTCCCTGATAACGAATTTTCTGATCTGATTTTTCGACCGGAGAAGTTTCAAACTGATTATAGGCAGGAAGAAGAAAAATAAAAATAAAACATGTCGCGAACCAGAAACATTTGTATGATTTATTCATCATCTGTGCTGTAAGGATTGTAATTCGTTTTTGATATCTTGTAATAGATTACTACACTATCTGATTATATTTTAGAGAGAAAATGATTGATATTGTCTTCAATTCTCTTTTCCAGATTTTTTATATCAGCTTTAACGAATTCATCACCTGTAATATTTTCAAACAATTCAATATATCTGTCACTTACTTCATGTATAAAATCGTCAGACATTTCGGGTGCCGATTGTCCCTCCTTTCCCTGAAATCCATTACTGATAAGCCACTGGCGCACAAATTCTTTTGATAATTGTTTTTGTTGCTGACCATTTTTAAAGCGTTCTTCATATCCGTCTTTATAAAAGTACCTGGAAGAATCGGGCGTATTAATTTCATCAATAAGATAGATTTTGCCCTCTTTTTTCCCGAATTCATATTTAGTATCCACCAGGATGAGTCCCATATTTTCAGCTATCCGGGTGCCCCGCTCAAAGAGTTTATAAGTATAATCCTCCAACTGGGTATATTCATTTTCCGGTATCAAACCCTTTGAAATGATTTCTTCACGCGATAAATCCTCGTCATGTCCCGTTTCTGCTTTTGTTGTAGGCGTAATTATGGGTTTGTCGAATTTCTGACTCTCACTCATGCCTTCGGCGAGAGGTATACCGCACAACAAGCGCTTACCATCACGGTATTCGCGCCAGGCATGTCCGGTAAGATACCCCCTGATTACCATTTCAACTTTATAGGGTTCGGCAAAATGACCAACAGTGACCATAGGATCTGGCGAAGCAATTTTCCAGTTAGGTACAATATCGGAAGTAGCATCCAGAAATTTCAAAGCTATCTGGTTAAGAACCTGCCCTTTATAGGGTATGCCCCTGGGAAGTACCACATCGAATGCAGATATTCGATCAGAAACAACCATCACCAGTAATTTATCATCGATATTATAGACATCGCGAACTTTACCGTGATAAATATTCTTCTGCCCTTTGAAATTAAAGTTGGTTTGGGTTAATGCCTGCATAGTCATAAAGTCTAATAGTTATTATTTTACTTCCTCGTTTTTTTGCGATTTATTGTATGCCTGAATGATAAGTTTAACAAGTTTATGCCTTACAACATCCCGCATGTCGAAATTAACTACTCCTATTCCCGAAACATTTTTTAAAATTTCGAGAGCCTTAAGCAAACCTGAATATTGCTTAGCCGGAAGATCAATTTGTGTAGTATCGCCCGTGATGATAAATTTAGCATTTTTTCCCATACGGGTCAGAAACATTTTCATTTGGTTCACAGTTGTATTCTGCCCTTCATCAAAAATAACAAAAGCATGGTCGAGAGTTCGTCCTCTCATATAGGCCAGTGGAGCTATTTCAATGGTACCTTCTTCAATATAGGTCACTAATCGTTTTGGAGGAATCATGTCCCTGAGTGCATCGTATAAAGGTTGCAGATAGGGATCCAGTTTCTCTTTCATATCACCAGGTAGAAAGCCAAGACTTTCCCCGGCTTCAACTGCCGGCCGGCAAAGTATAATTCTTCTGACTTCTTTATTTCGAAGGGCCCTGACTGCAAGTGCAATGGCGGTATATGTTTTACCGGTACCTGCAGGTCCCAGGGCAAAGACCAAATCATTTTTCTCATATTCTTCAACAAGCTTTTGCTGATTAACGGATGTTGCTTTTATTTCTCGTCCGTGATTTCCATAAACAAGAATATCACTATTTTCTGTTTTTGAATGAATCCATGCAGTATTAGTCGAGGCCAGTAACTCATCGAGATCGGCAAGTGTTAGTTTATTGTATTTTTGAAAAAAGGAGATCAGGCCGGCAAGTTTTTCCTCGAAGCTTAGAATCTCATTTTCATCACCTATTGCTATAACTTCGTTACCTCTTGCTACGATCCGGAGTTTAGGATAATTGGAGGTTATGCGATTGAGTAAGACATTATTGGCACCGTAAAGATTAATAGGATCAATGCCCTCCAAATATATCGACTTTTCGATCATAAAAATTTAACAATAATATGTACTTTTAAGCTTTACAAAGTAAAGTCATTTTTTTAGATTAACAATTAATCACCAAACCTGCATAACTTGTTAGATGGCTATTATTACACTTACAACCGATTGGAACAAAAGCGATTATTATGTAGGTACCGTAAAGGGTAAAATCCTTTCCATTGATGCATCAATTCAGATCGTTGATATCAGCCATCAGGTACAGCCATTTAATCTGATGCAGGCAGCATTTATTGTAAGGAATTGTTGTTTTAATTTTCCTAACGGCACCATTCATTTGATAGCTGTTAATGCAGCACTCGGGCCCAAACATTCGTTATTGGTATTTGAGATTAACAAACAAATTTTTATTGCTCCCGATAACGGTATTGTTGGTTTACTCTCCGGAGAGAAACCTGATAAAATATTTAAGGTAAAAAATAACAAGAATGTTACTAATTTTCTGAGCCTTGATTTATTTATTGATACTGCTATAAATATTATAAAGGGCATTGAGTATGAAACTTTTGTTGATACCATTACCAGGTTCGAATCTCAGATACCCTACAGACCGGTTATTGAAAAGAATCTGATCAACGGAAGTGTAATTTATGTCGATTCATTTTCCAATGCTATTACTAATGTTTCGAAAGAAACTTTTGAAAAGGTGGGACAGGGAAAAGCCTTCGAAATTTTTATACAAAGTAATCATTATAAGCTTGATAAAATCAATACTACTTATTCCGATTCCATTTCGGGTGAATTACTTGCTTTGTTCAATTCAATCGGGCTTCTTGAAATTGCAATCAACAATGGAAATGCGGCCGATTTACTCAATCTGGCGATCAACTCTGCAATTCGCATAAAATTTTACGATGAAAAACCAGTTAGTAAATTAACACTGACAGGCGGATAGCATAAAATCATGAGAAAAGAACAACTTGAATCTTTTGAAAAATTACTGGATATTATGGACGAATTGCGGGCGAAATGTCCATGGGACAAGGAGCAGACTTTTGAATCGCTTCGCAATTTAACCATTGAGGAAACCTATGAACTTGCCGAGTCCATTATGGAGAATGACCTGCCGGAAATGAAGAAAGAGTTAGGCGATTTGTTACTTCATATTGTTTTCTATGCAAAAATTGCCTCGGAGAAAAATGCCTTTGATATAAAAGATATCATAGATTGCCTTTGTGAAAAGCTTATTTTCCGTCATCCGCATATTTTTGGAGATGTAGATGTACAAGGAAGTAGTGAAAATGTGAAGAAAAACTGGGAGGAATTGAAGCAAAGAGAAGGCAATAAATCGGTACTGGCGGGCGTACCCAGCTTACTTCCTGCACTCATCAAAGCTAATCGTATCCAGGATAAGGTTCGTGCGGTTGGTTTCGACTGGGATGTTAAGGAACAAATTTGGGACAAAGTAGCGGAGGAATTACAGGAACTTCAGGAACAGGTAATAGCAAAGAATCAGGAGGAGATTGAAAAGGAATTTGGCGATTTATTATTTTCTGTTGTAAATGCCGCACGTTTATATAATGTGGATCCTGAAACGGCCCTTGAAAAAACCAACCGGAAATTTATTAAAAGGTTTGACTACTTAGAAAGTCAAACGCTAAAAAAGGGACGTTCGTTAAAGGATATGACCCTTAATGAAATGAATACTATCTGGGAAGAAGCCAAGAAATTTGACATGAATTAAATGCTTTAGGTGAATTATGAGAAAAAATATTGCTCTACTGATCCTACTATTTTTCTTTTCAATTACTGTTTCAGCCCAGCTTTTGAAAACAAAGCTCGATTTTGTTGGTGGTTTGGGTTTCCCTGAATTTATTCACGGTGGAATAAGGTACCAGTATTCACCGTTGACTCAAGTGGGTTTTTACTATGGAGGTGATCTCGGATTGACATCTGCAATTATTCGCACCTGGAACTTTGATCATTTATTTAGTTTTGGTAAGCATTCGTACTTCTCAAATCGGCCCGTATGGTATGCCCGCCAGGGATTTACCTATTCCATACACACTACTGCCGACCGTATTTTTAAATATTCCTATATTAATTTGTCCGCTGGTCGTGATTTTAACATAAACAGCTTGCTTGCTATTAATGCCGATATGGGTTGGATATGCCAGGTCAGAGAAAAGAGAGAGTTTAAAGATACTTCACTCGATGCATGGTACCGGAATGAATGGATATGGAAAGCACTTATACGTGTGCAACTTTGTATTTCACTTTAATTGTATACTGTCTGGCTGGATTATGGTGTCAGCTTCGTTTATAATATCAAATGTCACATCCTGATCATCCGAAGTCAGGGTGTAGATAGCTATTTTTAATTCAGCAATTTTATCCTCACATTTTTCAATCTGATTTTTCAAATAATATCTCTTCTCTGCTTCATAATCAAAACCAGGATCATAATACGTGTCGGTAAGCGCGGCTGAGGCAGTTAAGAGTATTTCGGCAAAAACAAGTCCAGTGTTTTTAGCGATCACGTCAATAAGTTCATTTTTATATTTTTCTTTCGCTTTAACATAATGGTCAAGACTTTTTTGCAAATAGTCTGCTTTTAAACTGTCAGGTACAATGTTGGCATTTACAGCATAAATAAAAGCTGTAAAGTAGTATTCATCATTTCTTTGACAGCTGTCGGGGATCTCGGCACCATGAAGCAGGAGTAATTCGACTATATCGGCATTTCCCTGATTAGCAGCAAAATATAGTAAGGGATCCTGATCATTAGGTCTTTCAATTTTCGCTCCCTTTTCGAGAAGTAGTTTTACGATTTCAGTATCCTGATTCAATACTGCAAATAATAGGGCATCGAAATTATTGGTATTGACTTCATGAATATCGGCACCCATTTCAATCAGTTTGATAGCCAGATTGTGCCGCCGAAAATCCAGAGCAGCAAGTAAGGCTGTATTTCCCATATTATCCCGCTGACGGAAATTGATATCATTAGCCAGCAGAAAATAGGATAATGTATCGCAACCCGATTCCAGCGACAGGTGCAACGTACTTTCATTCAAACCGGTCACCAGGTGATAATCTGCACCCTTACCAATCAAATAAAACGGCAGCTCGTAACAGGAATAAAGGATACTGAAATGTAAAGGGGTATAACCCTCTTTATTAATAACCCTGAAATTGACACCTTTTTCAATTAAATTATAGACAATACTATCTGATTGACAATTTTCTATAGCATAATGCAAACAGGTATTGCCCTGGTAATCGGTGAGATTTATATTCGCACCTGCATTGATAAAGAATCTGGCAAAATCTACTTTATTCTGTTGTAAACAGTATAAGAACGGAGTCTTTCCGTCGATATCGCGGGAATTGATATCAAATCCTTTATTTAAGAATTTTTGAGCTTTAGATAAATTATTCTGATCGATACATTTGACATATTTAGTATATCCTTTATCAGCATACTGCGGATAGAGAGAAGATAAAGCCAGGATGCTCAGGAGCAGGATTAGTTGAACACGTTTCATAGGGAATTATTTTATATCCAACGACAGTTTAGATTAATAAAAATAATAAATAAGCTTTTTGAAATATCAGATATATTAGGAATGTTACTAAAAATTTCTCTATTGCACTTCAGGTTCGTTTTCATCGGGTTCTCTGCCTGTAATAGCTTCATAAATTCGTGTTGGAACCGGAGGGCATCCTAAAACAACCACGCCCTTATCCTTCATAAATCGAGTACAATTTCCCACAAAAACTGTTCCATCAATAGCATCATCCACACCTTTACCGATAGCAATATGAAATTTACCATCGTGCAGCACATATTGTGTCATATCGTCTTTAAATCTTCGGAGGAACAACATTAAAGTTGATTGGCATGCACTACAGGATTCCTTATCGTAAATCCGGATATTTTCAAATTGAATGGAAAGATTGGTAGGTGGAACCTGATAAGGGGAGATATACTTCTCAAATTTTTCAGGTATTACCTGATAGGAATCAGGATGTAAAGGCATATTACAGCGCTCTGAGACCAGCCGCAGATGAGGTATATCTTCCGGGTTAAGGCCCATAAGCAAACATCCGTAAACATCGGCTCCCATTGGGTGCCAGGAAGCTACACAAAAATCGGACTGTTTTGCCACACCGCCCGATGGTCCCAAACCTTCCATACCAATATAACCGTCAATCACTGTAAGATCAGGGAGGAGAATAGTGGCCAGATCGGAGATGGCTGAATCGAGGGTTTTTTCCGGGTATACTTCATTGAGATATTCAAGCTGGTGATACCTTACTTTTTCATGCCTGTAAAGACAACCCTTCATATTCTTAATACCCAGGGTTACACCGGTATGCATATGGGTTTTTGATACTGGTACTGAAATGATATAGTCGAATTCATAAATGGGCGAACAAACTTTTGTACTCTCCAGCACGCGTCCGTTTGCAATCTTTTTCGAAATTGGTTTGAAGGCATCCAGATCGATAAGATCAACTTTATATTTTTTCGCAACGTCGGTAACTCCTCCTTTTTTAAAGGCTTCCATTGTATCAACCCCCACAAGCGGACTTTCAGCAATAACAATTTTATTAGCCCCGGCTTTTATAACCATTTCAATAACACCTGCAATTGCCTGAGGGTGGGTATTATAACCGCGGCCATAGGTGGCGGCCCGGCCAATATTTGGTTTTATCAGTACCCGCTTTCCATTAAGGCGAGTAAGATCAAGTGCAGCTAAAGCATTTTTAACGTTTTCAAATGGTCCCTGTTTTCCTGAGATACTTACAATTGTGTTACGCTTCATTGATGAAAAATACCCAAATTGTGAAAATAAATTTCCGGTTTAAAACGTCAAAGATAGCATTACATTGATAATTCCATTTCTAATTATGAAAAAGTGATGGTACGATCAGTCCATTATAATTTCAATTATTTTTATGTATCTGTTTGGGTATTATTAACATTTTTTAATTCTCCGGCACTGTTTTTGAATCTTTGATTGTTGTAATTTCGTATGACAATTAAAAATATTGATGAAAAGAGAGGTTCAAATACTTATTATTCTTGCAGGCATAATTATCTCCTTGGTCGCATCAGCCAATCCTAAAGCCAATATTGAATGGCAGGAAACATCAATTGATTTTGGAGAGGTAGTGTATAAAAAGCCTGTTACTGCTGAATTCACTTTTAAAAATCAGGGTCTTATACCCCTGCTGATCAACGATGTAAAATCATCATGCGGGTGTACTGTGGCCAATTTTCCGAAACAACCTGTTGTATCGGGTGAGGAAGGAAAAATACTTGTAACATTCGATGCAGAAAGCGAGGGACAATTCAGCAAAACGATTATGGTTTACTCAAACGCTGAAGGTGGAATGATTCAGTTATATATTAAAGGTATAGTTATAAAGTAAGATAACAAGCTGTTTAATTGGCTTTTCCTGTCTTTGGTTTAATCGTTCTTGGTGCAATTTTCGCTGATGTACTGGCTTTTACACTTTTTACAGTTTGCGGTTTGCTATGTTTAATAACAGGCTTGGCCTCCTTACTAATTGGTTTTTCAGTTGAATCATTATCCTTTTTATCTTTCACCTCTTTCTTTTCCTCTTCTTCCACCTCAGGATTAAGAAGATTATGACTTATTAGAATGTTGTACCACATCACTAATTTTTTTATATCTGAAATATAGACTCTCTCCTTGTCATAATCTGGCAGGATCGATTCAATGAACGCTTTTAGCTCATCAGTTGTTGATTTATGGCTGATAGTTTCCTTGCCACTTTCTTTTTTATGGATTTTCTTAAAAATATCTGCCAGCGGCACTTCTTCAGTATTTGTAAAAATAGCTATGTCTTCAAGTGCACTAACTTTTGCACTGGAATGAACAGCTAAACGTTTGCCATCTTCAAATGATTCAACTATAATACCATTTCGTGCCTGTGAGACAAATTTATAGAGTCCCCCTTTACCTGATATTGAAAGAATGTCTTTTAGTTTCATTTGAATACTGATAAATAATTAGTGCATAAAATTAATATTCTGAATGATAGAATAACACCAAGAGTTAACAAATTACAAAGATTTTTTGAAATAAATGAGAATAATAACCTATCTATTATTTAAATCCTTTCTCTTTTTTTATTATTTCATATGCCTCATTTATCTTTTGAAATTTTTCCTCAGCATTTTTTCTGAAATCTTCCCCAAGGTAGCTAACCTTATCAGGATGATGTTCTGTTGCAAGCTTTCGATAAGCTTTTTTAATATCTTCGATTGAAGCATTTTTGCTGACACCCATAATTCTATAGGCATTATCGGTATCCGGAACAAACATGTTTTTCAACGATTGCTGATCGGAAACACTTATTCCTAAATACCCTGAAATTTTATTAATCAGATTCAGTTCTGAAGGATGAAGTGCTCCATCGGCATAGGCAACACCATATAAAAGATGAAGCAACTCCAGACGGGAGGGATAATCGAGCCGATCACGGATCTGATACGAAATATCCTCGAGAGGAATAGTTTGTTTCAGCAAATCGCGAAGCATACGTAATGCTTCTGTTGCCGATGATTTACCAAATTTTTGAATGAAAAAAGTTTTGACATAATTTAGTTCCGATTGCATTACCTTTCCATCGGCTTTCATTACAGCAGCAATAAGTACCAGCAAACTAACTGCAAAATCGCCCCGTGTTGTTTTTTGGTATCCCTTTTGAATATCGGTATCCTGTGCCGTGTCGAACATCCATCCTAATCCTAATCCAATTACAGCGCCAATAGGACCGCCAAATGCCCATCCCAGGCCGGCACCAACCCATTTTCCATATTTAGCCATGCGATTTATCTAATTCAACTATATATTTATGTATTTCTAAAATCTGCGGTAAAATTAAAGTTTTCCCGTCATTCATGATAACCCAATCGGCCATTTCACTAATTTTATCGGCTGGCCACTGATTTTTGAGTCTTAAATTCACTTCTTCAATTGAAGTCTTATCTCTTTTTACCACTCTATCGATACGATAATTCAAAGGGGCATCTATCAAAATGGTATAATCCATTTGTTTATAGGCTCCACTTTCAAAGAGAATAGCAGCTTCGTGTACTATATAATAATAGTGTTGTTGTTGACACCATATGGCAAAATCCTTTTCAACAAGGGGATGAATTATCTCGTTAAGTACCTGTAATTTATGCTTATCTCTGAATACGATCGAAGCCATGTATTGTCTGTTATAAGTTGAATGAGTGAATGATTCACTACCAAATTCTCTGATGATGGCCTTTTGTAATTCTTCATCTGTATTTACCAATACTTTTGCCCTTTCGTCGGCGTGATAAACCGGGACTCCCATTGAATCAAATATTTTGCAGACAGTGGACTTTCCACTACCTATTCCCCCGGTTATTCCCAGTTTCATCATTCTTTTTTTCAATTAGGAATTCAACGTTGCGTGGTGCTAAATTTAAGTTATGAACGAATGGAGGGATTGAGTCCAGTTGGATACGAAGTTTTGTTGCTTCCGAAGTTAAACTGATATCAACTGAACTGAAATCGACATAGGCGCGAAAAAGATCAATGGTTATATTATCGAAATGAGAAAGAGTGACAATATATTTTACCCGAACATTTTTAGGAAATGTTTTTATTGTGAGAGAATCTGGCACATTTACAGGTATAATTGGGATAGTAAAATCCGACTCAGTAAATTCATCTACCGGAACTATAACATTAACTTTTTTAACCGGACAACTCAGCTTGTTTATCTTTACCAGTTGAACTTTTTTTTCAGTTGTATCAGAGAGATTCTTGAAGTTTACATATTCAGTATAAATATTTTTCAATGTATCAATAATATAGGAAGGTCCTGTAACTTCAACCGAATCAGGTTCGGAATAGGGATCACCATTTAGCATATACTGTTTTGAAAATAAATCGGGAGGGTATTGCAGACGAACAATAACAGGGACTTTTTTCCTTTTTACCCTTGTAAAATTGAAAATCAGAGTATCAGGCTTTATATCCAGGATTTGGATATTCTTATTTGACAGGCTTAATTCTGTAGAAAGCCTCTCTTTTGCATACCATGTTAAAGTATAAACCGATGTAGAATCTTCCGAAAGAGAATATAAAGCAAATGCATTAACATTGTAACTCAAGGGGCGTTTATATTTAAACCGGCTGCTTAAAATAGTATATCCATCGGATTGTACCTGTAAAGTGAGTTTTTCAGGAGGCGGTTGAGAAAGGATTCGATTGGGTGGAAGATTGATATATTTTACAGGATATTCAATATTGGCGATGTATTCGTCACTGAGAGCCCGAAGAAACCATGCAATCATGGAAAGAACAATAAAAAAAAGAAACGCCAGGTATTTCTGACGAATCTGTCTTAGAATTTTACGGAGATTTTCAGTTGTTCTCCTTATGAAATTTGCTATGAATGCATTATTTTCCGTCGGGATCAAAATACAAAGAGTTTAAAATATTACAAATATACCTTAAACTCCTGATTAATTAATTACTTCTGCTGTGTCTGTAAATCAGCAATATCTTTCAGAATTGCATTTTTATCAACCTTAATAATAACATTATTGCCAACATCGACTGTGGCTATGTTTTCCGAAATGTTATTGATTTTACCATAAATTCCACCTGTGGTTATTACTTTATCTCCTTTTTTAAGCGCACTCCTGAAATTCCGTAATTCTTTCTGCTTCTTCATATTGGGACGGATCATAAAAAAATAAAAAACCACAATCATCAGAGCCATCATTATGAAAAAAGACATCTGATTCGATTCGCCTCCTTGTGTCTGGGGCATTAAAATGAAGTTTAATAAACTGTTCATTGTTAGTTGTTTTTACATATTTAAATTTAAGCTGCAAAGTAAAGACAAAACTTTGGGAATGACAAGACTATATTTCTCCAATCAGACCTCGGCCTTGCTTTTTTATTTGATTTTGTTCCTTAAGATATGAAAAGATTTTATCCAGAATTCCATTAATAAAAAGATTACTTTTAGTTGTACTGTAATATTTTGCGAGTTCGAGATACTCGTTTAGAGTTACTTTTGTTGGGATCGACGAAAATTCAATTCCTTCGGCAATGGCCATCTGCATAAGAATTATATCAAGAAAAGCAATACGATCAAAATCCCAGTTCTTACTATATTTTTCAATATAAACCTGGTATTCTTTATGGTTTAATACTACTTTGTGGAGTAGTTTTCTGGCATATTCCTCATCTTCATGACTTTTATAAAGCGGCAATAACTCGGATGAATCGCCATCAGATTCCATAAATTTTTTAATCGTTTTAATGATTATTCCAATAATAAATTCAGGTTCATCGTTCCAATATATGCTTTGTTCCTCAAGATTTTGATACAATGATTCATACTGTGCTACAACATCTTTATACCAAGTACATATAAAAGATTTATCAGCT
The DNA here is from genome assembly GCA_964592225.1 of uncultured Bacteroidales bacterium. Classification (GTDB taxonomy): domain Bacteria; phylum Bacteroidota; class Bacteroidia; order Bacteroidales; family UBA10428; genus UBA10428. The sequence continues at coordinate 43,377 of CAZQCO010000005.1, read as the reverse complement.
TCATAGGATGAAGTTTCATTGCTCATATATTCTTTATAGCAAAGGCTTACCTGGGTTTCGGTGTATAAACCTTTAATTAACTCGGGATATTTTACCCAGCTAAGTTTTTTATTTTCAAGATAACGCAAAAGTCCTCTATTAATCCTGAGTTGTGATATGATTCTGTTATCCATAAATTTTGTATTTGGATGCAGATCGTCATATAAAGGTATTTTTTTAATTTTTGCAATCTCAATCCTCGATTCAGCATAGTTTGCTATATCAATTGGCAATAACAAAAGATAATGATACAGGTCGAAGGTCTTTTCAATACTGAAAAAGAGCTCTTGTTCAGCTTTTTTCAATGAAGATTTCCCATCATGCTTAAAATAAGCATATAATGCCTGCATTATCTTTATTCTCAATATTCTCCTGCTTATCATATCACAAAGAACCTTATGAATATAGGAATGCAAAGTAAAGTGATTTTTTTAAATCCTGCATATTGTTTATACAAGAAAATTTATAACACCTGTTGAGATAAATTTTAGTAAGTCAGTAATTTAGAAAAAAGGCATAAAAGTTCTGTATTCTAATTTTTTTTATATTTTTGATGTGAGTAGAACTGGAAAAAACGATTTATGATGGAAGAAGGTAAAGAAAAAAATGAAGGCATTGAATCCTCTGAGAGAGAGGAGATTTTTTCAAAAGCCGTTCGTGCAGGAAAGCGCACTTATTTCTTCGATGTGAAAGCCACCAGAAGGAATGATTACTACCTTACTATAACTGAAAGTAAGAAACGTTATCATAAGGATGGTCGCTTTTTCTATGAAAAACACAAAGTTTTCTTGTACAAGGAAGATTTTGATAAATTCGTCGAAGGTTTAACGGAATCAATTGATTATATCAAGGTAAACGGACCTGAAGAATTACTTGATGAAGTTATTGATTCGCAAAAAACTCCATCTTCTTATACAGACGTTGAATTTGAGGACCTTGAAAAAGTGGAAGCCACAGCCTCAAGCGATGACGGAGAAGAGGAAAAATCTTCTTAGATTCATAAAGAGAGGGCTTCAGAGGCCCTTTTTTTAATCGTATTTTCCGGTCTTGTCCTCGATTTTAACATCAGAATCACGGTTCATTTCAATTTTAACATAAGTAAGAAGTTTCTCAGCGCCGTAACTGATACATTCAAGTTGTATTCGTTTTATGAGCTCCATTATTTGATCGTAGTCTCCCTCGATAACAGTCTCAAAAGGACATACTCTATACTTTAATCCGGAGTTCTGAATTATTTCAATAGCTTTATCTACAATGGCATAGGGATGTTTTGTAGTAGATGAAGGCAATACCTGTAGTGCAATATTGACCTTGTGTGGCATGGAAAATTGATTTAATAAATATCGTTGATGGCCAGAAGTTCACGAATTTCCTCTATGGAAAGAATTTTAACATTAGAAATAATAAAGTCGTGAAATAGAAAATCTCCGAATTCATTGCATTCTTTGAGAATTTTATTGAAGAATTGTTGAACAGGAATGTTAATAGGTACCATAGTCAGGATATAGGCAAAACCATCTTCAAAAAAAAGATTTTCGATTTCAGCCTCATTCCGGCAGAATGCATAATCTAACTCGCTTTTAATTATTTTCTGCTGCAGATGGGTGATAGGCAAACCATCATTGGTAAAAAAAACTATGAAATACCTTAACTTATTTCCTTTTCCACCTAAACCAGTTGTAATCAGTACTTTGTTTTCATTTAAAAAGGTACTTTCCAGCAGAAGACGGCTTTCAAGAAATGCCAGATAGGCCCAATTGATAAGTTTCGTATTAGGTTTTTTCAGATACTTTTCTATAGTTCTGTATGCTTCAATGTTGCTTATTGAGGCCAATTGTACAAGAAGTAACTTCTTTTGTTCATTCGAAACCGAATCATCAAAAATAAGATCTTTCCTACTGATTATTTCATCATTCGTAAGATGATTCTCCTGATTTTTAGAACATTCAAAATACTCAAACTGAGTATCAGCATCGATAGGTTCCTCCAATAAACTAATACTATCTTCCCCTACCTCAAGATACTCATTTAAAATATCATATATATTTTCCGATGGACTCACGCTATTCCTGATTAAAATGAAAAAAGCTTCGTATAACTAATATATGAAAAACATTTTTCCAATCCCAATTTATTAACAATAATTAAGGTAATTATTATAATAACTTAAATCCCTATTATTTGGTATTGTTTCAGTCAGACAATTAAATTAAAATTGTGCTTATTTTCAAGATATGCAACTTTCAAAATTAAGATCGGGAGGGGAGGGAATAATAGTAAAAGTTCGTGGAAGGGGAGCATTTCGCCGGAGAATAATGGAAATGGGATTCGTTAAGGGTAAAAAAGTTATTGTAATTAAGAATGCCCCCTTAAAAGATCCTATCGAATATTCTTTAATGGATTACAGGGTATCGCTTCGTCGATCGGAAGCCGAATTGATAGAAGTGATACCGGAGCATGAATGGGATCAGAAAGTTATTGAAAAAAATGGCTCAAAAATAACTCTAAAGGAAATCCATTCAAATTCCAGTAGTAGCAATCTGATTAATGTTGCTTTCGTTGGTAATCCGAATGCAGGAAAAACATCGGTATTTAATTATGCCTCCCGTTCTCATGAACACACAGGAAATTACCCTGGTGTTACTATCGATTCAAAATTAGCTCAAATAAGTTTGTACGAATATATTTTTAATATAACAGACTTACCTGGTACTTATTCTCTTTCATCCTATTCACCCGAGGAATTATTTGTGCGCAAATATATTACGGATACAATCCCTGATGTTATCGTAAATGTTGTAGATGTATCGAACCTGGAACGAAATTTATATCTTACTACACAGCTTATCGATATGGATATTAAAGTCGTAATGGCTCTGAATATGTACGACGAGTTGGTGCGAAGACAAGATCGATTGGATTATAAATTATTAGGAAAACTACTGGGAATTCCTATCGTTCCTACTGTTGGATCAAAAGGGAAAGGAATTAAAAAGCTTTTCCGAAAAATAATTGATGTTTTCAACGACAAGGAATTATCGCTGAGGCATATTCATATCAATTACGGTGATGAGATGGAAACCTCCATCGAACGGATACAGACATTAATAAAAGTGCCCGAGAATTACTCAATTACGGATAAAGTATCATCAAGGTTTATTTCGATAAAACTATTGGAAAACGATCGCCATATTGAAACCTATCTTTATGATGCCAAAAACCTGAAACAGATCACTGAACTTGTTGCCAGGGAACAACATAGATTGGAGGTTTTGTATGATGAGGATATTGTATCAATTATTACAGGTAAAAGATATGGCTTTATAAGCGGCGCTCTAAAGGAAACTTATTACAAGAATCAAAAACAGCAAATAAAAACAACTGATATTCTAGATAGTTTTCTTACCCATAAGCTATTTGGATTTCCATTTTTCTTTTTCTTTATGTGGATAATGTTTGCTGCGACATTTAAAGTAGGGCAATATCCTCAGAATTGGATAAATAGCGGCATTAATTGGTTGAGTGCAATTATTTCCGGGAATATGGCTGAGGGATCACTTAAAGATCTTCTGATAGATGGTGTTATTGGAGGAGTAGGAGGTGTAGTTATATTTCTCCCAAATATTCTGATACTCTTTCTTTTTATTTCTTTTATGGAAGATTCAGGATATATGGCCCGGGCTGTATTTATTATGGATCGGTTAATGCACAAGATCGGACTTCATGGGAAATCTTTTATACCTCTGATTATGGGGTTCGGTTGTAATGTGCCGGCAATAATGGCGACAAGAACAATAGAGGACAGAAATAACCGGATGCTGACTATACTTATCAATCCTTTTATGTCGTGTTCAGCCCGGCTGCCAGTTTATCTATTGCTGATCGGAGCTATTTTTCCTGCCTTTCAGGGTACTATGCTCTTCTCTCTTTATATTCTTGGTATTTTAATGGCCATTATTTTCGCAATATTTTTTAAGAAAACCTTGTTTCGTTCAGAGGGAACACCTTTTGTGATGGAACTTCCACCCTATAGGATGCCCACTGCCCGCTCCACATTTAAACATATGTGGGTAAAAGCCTCTCAATATCTGAAAAAAATGAGTGGTGTTATCCTGATTGCGTCTATATTAATTTGGGCAATGGGTTATTTCCCAAGGTATAAACCACCGATACAAAATTCTAAAAATAGTGTTTCTGGTTCTCAGATTATTTTTGATCAGGAAAACTCAATTCAGAATGTTTATACACAGGAGTCGACACAAAGCAATAATTATAGTAATGATGACGTTAAAAACAACCAACTGGAAAACTCATATATTGGCCGCTTGGGTAAGTTTATTGAACCTGCTATCAGACCCCTGGGGTTCGATTGGAAAATGGGGGTAAGTCTTATTACCGGAATAGCCGCAAAAGAAATTGTTGTGAGTACGCTTGGAGTATTGCATCATGTGGAAACCGATACACGCGAGGGTAAAAATAATTTGGCAGATAGACTAAGTACGCAAATTTATGAAACAGGATCGCGGAAAGGACAATTTGTATTTAGTCCGCTTGCTACAATATCGTTTCTGATTTTTACATTATTATATTTTCCATGTATAGCCGTATTTGCCGCTGTAAAAAAAGAATCGGGCAGTGTGTGGTGGGCAGTATTCATGGTATTTTATACCACACTCCTGGCTTATTTGGTCTCCCTGATGGTATTTCAGATGGGTGATCTATTGCTTTAGAATTTTAAATTTATTAAACATTATGTTACAGGATTTGATAGTATATATAATTATTTTACTGGCTGTTTTAAGAACGGTTTTAGCGATATGGGATTTCTTTAGAAAGAATGAAAAGGCCACAACAAATTATTCTGGCTGTAAACATTGCACAATTAACCATGCAAATAAATTATTTAAAAACAAAATAGGAAATGTAGTTACTGAAATTAATTCTTATCGTTATTAAGTTTTACTTTAGGTATTCCATAGAATCTCTCAAATAATCAAATGATAATAGCATTACCCTGATTTTTTTTTATATTTGAACGGGGGTTTTCAGGATGTTTCGTTTTTAAACTTTTTAGGAATTTAATACCTGGTATATTGTACTATATAAAAGGTACGAAACATGAATTAATGTGAAAAAACTATTACTTGGTGAGGTTGTTGAAGGTATTAGGAATCGGGACAACCAGGTTCTTACTACTGTTTACAGAGAAATATTTCCGGTGGTAAGGTATTATGTCATCAATAACGGTGGAAACCATGATGACGCTAAGGATGTTTTCCAGGAATCGATCATTATAGCCTTTAAACAAATTAATCAGAACAACTTTGAATTGAAGTCAGGTTTCGATTCATACCTCTATGGTATTGCCCGTTTGGTGTGGCTGAAAATATTAAGAAACAGATCAATTCATAAGCGGAATATCAACAAGATAGAAGAAACCGAGTTTAATTATAATACCCCGGAACATCTTATTGAAGAGGAGTTGGAGCTGAGGCTCTTCAGAAAGTACTTTTTAAAATTAGGACCTGAATGCCAGAAAGTGCTAAAACTTATCTCGGATAGCGTACCCTATGATCAGATAGCCAGAGAAATGGGTTATAAGAGCGAAAAAATTGTCCGTAATAAAAAATATAAGTGTAAGGAAGCTTTAATAAAGATGATAAAATCTGATCCTGAGTACAGAAATATTCAAGATCAGTGAGAATGGAGAATTTTATTATTGATAATGAGTACTGATTTTCCGGATTTTTTTTAGGATCAGAAAGAGTAATACAATACTGATTAAGCTGATAATTGCAATTAAATATTTTCTTGCATATAATGGTTGTGAGTTACCCAATACAACAAATGACGACCAGAAGAAGGGATGAGTATTTTCAGGACGTGCCTCTCTAAGACATTGAAGTTTTGCATTTCGCATGGCCTTCGATTTGGATTGTCCTTTAATTAAATTCTTATAAAAGTATCTCATAAGCTCTGAACCCGATTTATCTTCAACCTCCCACATAGTCATCACAATACTGGGTGAACCGGCATAAACAAACCCCCGGGCAAGACTAATAACTCCTTCTCCATTATTGAACTCGCCACCTCCTGTACTGCATGCACTTAATACAACCATTCGGGCATTTAAAGCGAGATCGAAAATTTCGTATGTATTGAGCAAACCATCCTGAGTGGAATCCCGGTTCAGTGTAAAAATTAATTTGGAGTAAAGAGGATTGCTGTTATCTATTACAGTATGCATGGCAAGATGCAGTATATCATAAAAACTGGCCGTATCTTTAAAATTCTTTTCAGTAGCATTTATACCTATAAATACATCTCCGGGTATAAGTTTATGAATGGTTTCAACTTCTTCAATAACTCCGGGAATTGGAAACAAGTTCTTTCTGTAATTTTGCCTTGTTACGTAACGATTTGCAGAGATATTCTCATTTTGATCTTCAGAATATACAGGAGCAAAAGCAAGAAGTCTTTTATTGGCAGACAGTCTTTGTTTACCACTCACCTGGTTAAGTAATGTTGCAGAATAGGAGTACGAAACATTGAATTCGTTGATCAGATATTCCAGGTTCCGGTAAAGATTTGTAGATATTCCCTCAGGTATCTGCTTTATCAATGTTTCGAAGGGTAAATACGATAATATTCCATCCGGTACAACGATTAGTGAATTTCCGGACATATATTCATAGGCAGGTGCTATTAAAATATTATAGAGAGAAGAGCTAATATCGCAGAATTCAGAAAAATCGTTCAGGGACTGTATGCTAAAATCGAAATGATGAAATTTATATAAATACTGATTAAGGTTTTTAAAAAAATCTTTATCAACAGTTTGTTCAAGCATATGAAAACTATTCCTGGTAATAATAAAAGTAATAAGAACAGAGTCAGAAAGACTGTATTCGATAAGTGATGTTCGAAGCGGTAAATGTTTTTGTAATTTTCGAATATCTGTTACTGAATAGTCATATTTTAAATGATAATATTTTGGGTAGTTGAGTTCGAAAAAAGCAATAAGCTGTTCATGTTCATGTTGTGCATTAAAAAGATACTTTTCCCATGTATTGATTTTTGCCAGATCCGGATCGTTATTCTGCCTTTCTTCATATAGGTTTTCTTTATAAAAGGCAATGGATTTCGAAAGATTTTTTTCCTTTTTCAATAAACTATCGGGGATATCACCAAATTGCTTTGCATCCAGTTCACTTAAAACTGATAAGAGGATAGAAGATTTTGATTTTTCCGAAACTGTAAAAGTAATCTCACTATATTTTGATTTGCCTGTAAGTCGATAAGCGATCTTCAGCAAATCCAGAGTATTATTAAATATCTCGTACTCTTGTTTTGTTGTTTGGAGCTTGCTATCATAACTCTGATAACTGTTTCTAAGTTGCTCAATCAATTCAATAGCCAGCAATGATGTATTAATTGCTCCATCCAGGTATTCGATATTCTTCTTCTTAAAATAGAGCTTTGTGAGACAATTAATTTTCGATTTAAGTATTTTAAGCGCAGGCAATTCAGCTTCTATCTGCTGAATTTCAGGATTTCCCAACACCTGGTTGGTGGGCATAAGTGATGCTGTAACTTCCAAACCCTTTTGGTAGTAATTAAGTGCTTTCATGAAATCACCTTTTAAGCACCAGAGTCTTCCGAAATTTTCGTAAAGTTCGGCTAAAAATGATCCTTTTACTCCAAGACTATTGAAAATCGTAAATGCTTTTAATAAGGTTTCGTTAGCCTTATCTAATTGTTGAATTTCCAGATAATCTAATCCTATATTATTATAAAGAATAGCTAATCGAAGTGCATTTTGTGCTGAATCACTTCTGGCCAATTGAATGGCCGTTTGCTGAAGCTGAATACTTTTACTAAAATCTCCTGATTTGGCATAGGTCAAAGCCGAACCCATAAAATAGTCAATTAACAATCCTTCATTTTGATCTAATTTCTGAATTATTTCAAGGCTTTTTTGAGAGTACTTTAGTGAACTCTCTAGGTTTTCCAGCATCAATTCCACGTCAGCAAACAACATATAATGAGATACTAACTGTTTTTTATTTTTAATATTATTATTTATTAAATATTCATCAGCTCTCCTGAGAAATTGTTCAGCCTGAATATAATTTCCCATTTCTTTATAAATACGGCCGTAGTATGAATAAATAATACCTATTTCTTCCGCCCTCTCTTTTTCTACACGTTTACATATCGACTCAGCTTCACGTAAATATTGTAAAGCTTTATCATATTCATAAACAAGCGTATTTGCATTAGCCATATTAATATAGCTTTTAATTACCAATAGGCTTGTATCATTAAATATTCTTTTACGAAGGAGATGCGTTCTTTCAATTAGTTTCAATGATTTTTCATAGTCTCCTATACTTTTATATAAGTTGGCTGAATCGACTAATATATTAACTGAATCGATCAGTATCTGGCTATTTTGGATATCTGTATTAGAATACACAGGTGACCACAAAATTTGCCATAATTCAATCAGGCTAAATAAAACCAATATTATTCTGAGATTTCTCATGGAAAAGGCCTCTATGTTTCGAAAATAGGAAAATAATGTGAAAAAATGAAGAATATAAATTATTGTTAAACAGATCCTTAGAAAAATAATTTTAAAAAAAACAAAAATAAAAGGAAAATGGCGGTGACATTTCAATGGTGAGTGGAACTATACTATATAAGAAAAACATTTCAAAAACCCCTGTACAATGAAAAATGTAAACTTTTTAAACGGCGATTCGAAAAAGATGAATAGAGAACTCAGAATATTGAATCTGGAAGAAATGTCAAAAATCCGTGGCGGCGGAAAAATTCCTCCTCCCCCTCCGGATTTTGAATAGGTTATTTAAAAATTTGATTATTTTCTCAATGATAAAAAAAAGGGTATACAGGCGAGATAGAAGATGGTTTTAACGGCACATAACTTCAATTCCTTTCCTAATCTAGATTTTATCTCGCCTCCTTTTTTAAAAAATGCAAGGTTCAATGGAGTAACTGAAGTTAACTCTGAAATTAAGATATTGACTGGTATAAATAAAAACACTTTAAAATAAAGTATTGTTACTATTAAGTATTTACTACCGGTTATAATTAACCGGGTTATAAGAATTTTAAAAAATTTTTAAAAGTAATTTGTACTCTATTATTGATAGAGTTCCTTATTAAGATCAATTTCTGATCCATATTAGGGGATCGTAATCGTGAGACCTGATGGAAGAGTATATATTAATGTATATGTCTGAAATTATGTAAATTGAAATATTTATTACTATGAAACAGGAAATAAACTATTCCAGGTATGTGGATAGATATCTGGATGGCGTTATGAGTGCCAGTGAAAAAATATGGTTCGAGAAGGAGTTAAAAGATAATGCAGAATTGCAATCTGAGATTGATCTACAGGAGAAAATCGGTAAAGTTTTAGCTGATCAGGAGACTTTTGAACTTCAATCTCAACTTAACGATGTGTATTTGAAAACTTATCGTCCCTGGACGAAAACAATCAATATTCCGAAATTAAAGAAAAAACAACTATATGTGATCTCAGGCGTTGCAGCTATTTTGATTTTGGCTACGGTTTTATTTCAGGGGATTATAAAGCGATCATCGTCATCTGCTACAATATTTGCTCAATATTACCAACCGGCAGATATTAATATGAGCTTCAGGACTGCTGAAGATATTGTAGATAGTGATTTGCGACTAGCCATGATATACTACGAAAACAAGGAATTCTCGAAAGCGATAGAACATTTTGAAAATATCCTGGTAACGGACAACTCACGTATTGGTCTGAATCTTTACTCAGGGATTTCCCGGATGGAAATAGAACAATATGCTGAAGCAAATAAAAACTTTAAACGGATTATAGATCACCAGGCAAATGCTTTTGTTGAATCAGCAGAATGGTATTTGGGACTGTGCTATATTATGACTGGTGAAACCGAAAGAGCAAGAGAGGTATTTAATACCATAGCTTCTAACAATGGATATTATCGGAAAGAAGCAAAACGAATACTTAAAAAAATGAACTAGATAATTTTCAATTGTACAGGGTTTTCATAAGGGCCGGGTATATTTACCCGGACCCTATTGTTGTCAAAGTGAACTTGGAGTAGGAGCAAATTATTAAAAAAGATTCTATGAAGAACCTTAGCATCATTTCAAAATTTCTGAAGAAATCCTGGGGTGGAGGAAGAAAAAAAACTATCAGGCTAAGGGATACGGAATACAATTATATGAAAAGGCGTATCGAAGTATTGGAAAAACTTCTCGATGAAAAATCTAGTTGTGTAGAAAAGGCAAAATCAGTTTTTCTTAGAAACCTCTATCATGAAATCAGAACCCCACTAAATTCTATTGTGGGTTTTTCCGATCTGATTGTAATGAATAATCTTAATGTGAAAGAAAAAGAAACTTATATAGCTCATATTCGCGAAAGCAGCCAGGAGTTTTTAAATAAAATGGATAATATTATCGAAGCCTCCATTATTGAAGCAGGACTATTAAAAATTTCGAATGAAGATTGCAGGTTGAGTGATCTATTTTCTGAAATACATTCCTATTTTTCCCTGCATAAACACATTGTAGATAAAAATATTGCTCTGCTTTTATCTGTTCCCCCCGAGTTAAAAGAGATTGAAGTCAAGGTTGATTCATTCAGATTATCTCAAGTTTTAACTAATCTGATATCTAATGCATTTAAATTCACTTCTCGCGGAATAATAGAATTTGGATTTAGTTTGAAATCAGGTAATATTAAATTTTTTGTAAAAGATACAGGAGTAGGTGGATTGGAAGGAAAAGAGAACGAAATATATCGAAATTTTAATAAGCTGAATGACCCTGAAAACGAGAGCAAGGGACTTGGACTCGGATTAAGCTTATCGAAAAAACTTATCGAGCTTATGAATGGCGCCATCTGGTATGATTCTGTTGTTGAAAAGGGAACAACTTTTTACTTCACCATTCCATACATGCCGGGAAAGTCGAATAGTTCAAAAAAAACAGGAAGGGAAAAAAACATTCTCAATTTGCGCCGAACCTTACAACAAACCGTAATACTATAGTTAAAAAAAATTTAGTATTTCTCAGTAAAACCTAATAGATTCGTAATATTAAGGTTACAATTCAATTTCATGCCTAAGTTTCCGGTATTCCTGCAACACGATGCCAACGATTGTGGCCCGGCTTGTCTAAGAATGATAGCCAGGTATCATGGTAAACATTTTTCTTTCGAGACTTTACGTTCATTAAGTTATATCAATAGGGCGGGAGTTTCGTTGCTGGGTATCAGTGAAGCTGCCGAATCAATTGGTTTTCGGACAAGAGGTGTTAAACTTTCATTTGAGCAGGTACGCCATCAGCTTATTCTCCCATGTATAGCTCATTGGAAGCAGGAGCATTTTATTGTCGTCAGGAAAATTCAAAAAAACAAAATATATGTAATCGATCCTGCCTTCGGCGCTGCGGTTTATACCAGGGAAGAGTTTCTTCAGTGCTGGGCCTCAACTATTGAAAACGGAGAGACCATGGGTGTTTGCCTTCAGCTTGAACCTACTCCCGATTTCTACAAGGCTGAAGACGAACAAATCAACAGAAGTCAATTAAGTTTTCTATTTAAATACATTCGCCCATACAAAGCACTGATTACCCAAATTATTCTGGGTGTGATTATTGGAGCGCTTATTCAGGTTATTTTTCCATTCCTGTTTCAAACTATTGTCGATAAAGGAATAGTGATTCCTAATCTTTCCCTTGTTATAACCATACTTATTGCGCAATTAATTCTTGTAACCAGCCGGTTCTCGCTTGAATTTATCCGGAACTGGATAATTCTCCATTTAGGTTCGCGAGTTAATATTTATCTCATTTCTGATTTTCTAATAAAGCTTATGCGTTTGCCGCTTTCGTTTTTTGAAACCAAAAATCGGGGCGATTTGTTACAAAGAGTAGCTGATCATAAGCGTGTTGAAACATTTTTAACACAAACGACAATCGATTTATTCTACTCGGTTTTTTCTATGGTCATAATGGGAATCGTCCTGGCCATATTCAGTATAAAGATTTTCTTAATCTTCATTGCCGGAAGTATATTTTACTTAATATGGACCTTGCAATTCATGAAGAGGAGAAAAGATCTCGATAATCGGAAATTTGCCCAGCTTTCAAGTAATCAGAGTAATCTCCTGCAATTGCTGTCGGGGATGCCTGAAATAAAGCTTAATAATTGTGAGAAAAGAAAACGCTGGGAATGGGAGGATATCCAGGCAAAGCTATTTCGTCTTAATATAAAAGGATTGACCCTTCTGCAAAATCAAAAAGCCGGAGCACTTATATTCAACCAGTATAAAGATGTGCTGATAGTATTCTACACTGCATTATTGGTAATGAAAGGGCAGATGACCTTAGGTAGTATGGTGGCTATATCATATGTTATCGGGCAACTTTCCGGCCCTATCGATCTATTAATTAACTTTTTTCATAACACTCAGGATGCAAAAATAAGTCTTAATCGTCTGGCAGAGGTTCATAACTTGGAAGAAGAAGAAAGTTCATCACCTGATCTGATCTCTGACTTTTCAGGAAATAAAAATGAAATTACGATCAGGAATTTGGCCTTTCAATATGAAGGGCCCCATTCGCCCTTTGTCTTGAAAAATATCAATCTGCATATACCTGAAAATAAAACAACAGCTATAGTAGGTACAAGCGGAAGCGGTAAAACGACTCTGATTAAATTAATACTTAAGTTTTATGATCCGGTTGATGGGGATATTTTAATTGACGATCAAAACCTGGATACTATTAATCCGGCATACTGGAGAAGTATATGTGGAGTTGTTATGCAGGATGGTTATCTTTTTTCAGATACAATTGCCCGGAATATTGCACTTTCAGACGAAGAGATCGATAAAGAGAAATTATATTATGCGGCACGTATGGCTAATGTACATGAAATTGCTGATGGTCTGCCTTTGGGTTTTAATACCAAAATTGGAATGGAGGGTCTCGGACTTAGCCAGGGGCAAAAGCAAAGGATACTTATAGCACGGGCTCTTTATAAAAATCCTTCCTTTCTGTTCTTCGATGAAGCAACAAATGCTCTCGATGCGAACAACGAACGACAAATAATTAATAATTTGTATAAATTTTTTGATGGAAGGACAGTAGTAGTGGTTGCTCATAGGCTCAGTACAGTGCGAAATGCCGATCAGATAGTGGTACTGGAAGAAGGAAAAATTATTGAGTATGGAACTCATCAGGAATTGACACAACTAAAGGGAGCTTACTATAAACTGGTTAAAAATCAACTTGAATTAGGTAGTTAATGGCTAAAATAAATTATACTGAGAAAGACAAACAAGCCGCCGGAAGTCTTGAACTGCGCAGCGAACAACTTCGTGACATTCTGGGACAGGTTCCCCGCTGGATAGTTCGTTTTGGTACTGTTGTTATCATAGCTGTGTTGCAACTTCTTTTTATCGGATCGGCATTTCTTAAATACCCTGATATTATTAAAGCCCCAATTAAATTAACTACAGAAACTCCTCCTGCTGAAATGGTGGCAAATACATCGGCGAGGATTAATAAATTTTATGTAACCGATACAGAGCTTATTGATAAAAATCAAGTGCTTGTAGTATTTGAGTCCGCTTCAAATTACGATGATGTACGCAACCTGTCGGAATTATTAGGAAAAAGTATGACTATTGATTCATTAACTGTAGTAAGTTTTCCAGACAATATTAAACTTGGATCCTTGCAAGATGCTTATACAATTTTACAGAAACGCATTCAGGAATATATCAATTTTAAAAAACTTAATTATTATCAGAGAAAAATCAATTCAGTTAATGCCGAATTAAAAAAATATTCTCTATTCCTCGATAGGTTGGAAGATAAGGAGGTTATTCAAAAGCAGGAATATCGTCTGGTTGAAAAACAATATCAAAGGGATTCTGCTCTTTATGTCGACAGAGTTATTTCCTCATCACAACTTGAAAAATCTGAAGCACAGAAGTTGAATAAACTTTCCGAATGGAAGAACACCCAGACGGAATTAGCTTCATCTCAAATAGAAGTTTCCAACCTGCAGCAGGAAATTTTGGAATTAGAACTAAAATTTGAAGAAAACAGCAGGACTTTTGAACAGAACATCAAGGAGTCATATGAGAAACTTAAGGGAGAAATTGCACAATGGGAACAGAATTATATCATTCGCTCACCTTTTGAAGGTCAGGTTTCATTCACAAAAATATGGTCAGAAAATCAGTATGTTGAAAAGGGTGAGGTGGTTTTAACAGTTTTGCCCACGGAGCAGGGTGAGTTATTGGGCAAAGTTATGCTCTCAGCAAAAGGTGCCGGGAAAGTGAAGGAGGGTCATAGTGCAGTTATCCGTTTCGATAATTACCCCTATTTGGAGTTTGGAACGATTACTGGAAAGATAAAATCTATTTCTCTAGTGCCAAATGATGAATCCTATGCAGTTGAAATACGTCTTGACAGTATGAGGTTGATTACTAATTATAATATTGCACTTGCATTTCAGCAAAACATGCCCGGAGTAGCTGAGATAATAACGGACCAAAGAAGTTTGTTAATTCGCATCATAGATCCTTTCCGATCGGCAATTTTACGTCAGAAGCTTCTGAGGAAATAGATGTTATTTTTTTTCGTTCATAGGAAGGGTAAAAGAAAAAGTAGTTCCAACTGCCAATTCGCTACTAATTTTAATTTGCCCACCGTTTTTTTCTACGAATTCCTTACATATAATAAGGCCCAAACCTGTACCGTTTTCACCTGCAGTACCCGAGGTAGAAAAATATTCATCGATGCGGAATAATTTCTTGATATTTTCTTCGGATATCCCTATTCCAGTATCGACAATTGAAATTTCAAGCTGATTGTGTTGTTTTTCATTTTCGCTGCATTGAACAGTTACAATTCCGCCGTCATTGGTGAACTTAATGGCATTACTTATCAGATTACGCAGAACAAGATTGATCATATTTTTATCGGCAAATGCTTTTGAAGAGCACTTTAATTCATGAATAAGCGAAATATGTTTATTCTCAGCGCTACCCTGGCTTAATGTAATATTTTGATCGATCAACTCGCTTATATCTATCGGAGCCGGATTATATTTGATACGATCGGTTTGTGTACGTGCCCACTGCAATAGATTTTCCAATAAACTATATGCACTTTCTGAAGAGGTTTTGATCATGCCAAGTAAATCCATTTTCTGAGGGGCATCAAAATCATCATAGTTTCGTAAAAGTAATTCAGAGAACCCGAAAATGGCCTGGAATGGATTTTTCAGATCGTGTGCAATAATGCTGAAAAACTTATTTTTAGTTGCATTAAGTTGCTCAAGCTGAGTATTTGCTTTCTTCAGTGTTTGCGCCTGTAAATTGAGCTCTTCCGATTGTTGTTGAATTTTCTCCTGTCTTTCTTCAAGAATTATATTGACTTCCTGCAGATTTTGAGCCTGCTCACGCAATTGCCTTTCAGCTTTTTTCTGTTTTGTGATATCCCTTCCAATGCCAACAATTCCAGCTACTTTACCATCTGCACCGTAGAAGGGTACCTTTGTTGTTGATATCACTCTTTCCTTGTCGTTCTCATCAAAACCAATTTCTTCTTTGTTAATAATAGGTTCACCTGTAGTAATTATATGCTGATCATCCTGCAAATAAAGATCGGCAGCTTCTTTATTAGGAGTGGAATCATAGTCTGTTGTTCCTATTATTTCATCCAGCGATGTTGCATGCATCACCTTCAGGAGTCTTTTGTTTACTGTGAGGAACCTACTGTTCTTATCCTTTATATATATATAATCGGGCATGTGGTCGATTAGGGTTCTTAGTAAGTTTCTTTCATTTTCCAGTGTAGTATTTTGCTCTTCAAGCGATTCAGATTGTTTTTGAATTTCTTCTTGTCGTTCTTCTAGTAATTTGTTCTTTTCCGTTAGGGCGGAAGTTTGTGCTTTAAGTGCTTCTTCATATTTTTTCAATTCAGTAATATCCCTACCCACACCTACAATACCAGATACATTCCCGTCAGCATCAAAAAAAGGAACTTTAGTTGTGAAAAGAATTAGCTGTTTACCTTCGCTGTCGAGGCCTATTTCTTCTTTATTAATAAGGGGCTTCTTCGTTTTAATAACTTTTTGTTCATCATCGAAAAAGAGTTGGGCCATTTTCTTTGGATAAAAATCGAAATCAGTTTTTCCCTCAAGATATTCATAGCTTGGAGCTTTCATTACTTCAAGAATCCTTTTGTTAGCAGCAATGAAACGACTTTCTTTATCTTTTATATAAATAACATCAGGCAAGGTATCAAGGATAGTACGCAGGAGATTTCGTTCATTCTCAAGTATTCTGTTTTGTGAAGTCAGCTCACTCGATTGCTGCTGAATTTCTTCCTGCCTTTCTTCCAGCAGAATATTGACTTCCTTGAGGTTATCGGTCTGTTCCTGAAGCTTAATTTCAGCTTCTTTAATCATGGTGATATCACGGGCAATTCCTATAAGACCAGCTATCTGGCCATCGGGTCCGCTAAAAGGGATTTTTGAAGTAAGCAAATGGATAAAATTACCTTCACTGTCGATTCCTGGTCCTTCTTTATGAAGAATGGCTTTCCCGGTTGATATTACTTCCTGATCATCTTTAAGATAATTTGAAGCATATTCCTTTGGGTAAAAATCTTTATCTGTTTTACCAATTATATCTTCCAGATCGTCAGTTTTGAAAACTTTCATCAATTTTTTATTCACCGTAATGAACCGGCAACTTGTATCTTTTAAAAAGATATAATCCGGAATACTATCGATTAAGGTTCTAAGAAGATTTCTCTCTTCTTCAAGCATGCGATTCTGGTTTCCAAGCTCATCTGATTGTTGATTAACTTCTTCCTGTCGTTCCTCAAGCAAGACATTTATTTCTTGCAGGCTTTGGGCTTGTTCCTTCAATTTTTCTTCTGCATCTTTCTGACTTGTGATATCTCTGCCGATTCCCACTAAACCTATTATCTTGCCCTCATTGTCTCTAAAAGGAACTTTGGTAGTTGACTTAATACGGATATTACCATCGGCATCGAAACCGATTTCCTCCTTATTAATTACAGGTTTCCCGGTTTGAATCACATGCTTATCATCCTTATAATATATTTCGGCTATGTCTTTAGGATAAAAATCAAAGTCTGTTTTTCCTAACAAATTCTCATGGGTATTAGCTTTGGTTATTGTGATTTGTTGAGGATTACCGTCAAGAAACCGGCATTCTGTATCTTTAATATAGATAGTATCCGGCATATTATCCATTAAGGCTTTGAAAAGGGTTCGTTCCTTTTCAAGAGTCTTGTTCTTTTCTTCGAGTTGAAGGGAGGCTTCTTCCTGTTCTGTGATATCGGAGCGAGTTCCAAAAAGACCGATAATCTTACCTTTTTTATTTTTAATAGGAACTTTAATTACAAGGGAAAATGTTTTTTGATTATCCTTTATATTCTCTTGTTTTCTTTTTATTGATGGAGCTTTACCACTGAGAATCTTTTTATCCTCTTCTAAAGAAATATCAGCTTCTTCCTTCATCAATAAATCAGAATCCGTTTTCCCATACAGACTTTCAGGATTATCAGCTTTAAGAAGATTGGCAAATTTTTGATTGGTTAGTATATATCGACCTGAAAAATCTTTTAGATAAACACAATCGGGGATGTTATTAATAAGGATGTTTAGCTGATCGCTTTCATCGAAGATACTATCCGCTGTAGAATACAATACTTTATATTTCCTTCTCCTGAATACTCTTATTGTATATACAGCAACAACTGAAGTTGTTACTCCTATAACAAAAGAAATCAAACCTGGCAGGATTACTCCAAACCCTATGTAACTAATAAATAGTGAGATAAAGGTAGAGATTATCATGAATATAGCTGAGAAATTTATGCTGATACTAATAAATAACATACAATTCTACGAAAATTACAAAATATGGTTCATTATTTGGATAAAATGTCACTTCTTGTTGATAAAAAAATTGCTCAACGGAATACCTTGGTATAAAATGAGCAATTATGTTAACATCAATTTTTAACAATAATTGAGATGATTATTAATAATATAGATATGGAGTAGGGTAGTAAAACTTAAAAGAAAACCCCTATGCAGAGCATAGGGGCACTTGTTGGGTTTATTCCATCCTCAGGGTTATTTATCCACTCAGGATAGTTCAAAATACTGCAAGTATGTACTAACCCTTACAGAATATTAGCTTGATGAAGAATATAGGAGAAAGGTTGCGTTGGATTTTTTATATTGCATATAATTAACATTTTTTTAACAAGATATACATTTGTAGTATCCAGTCTGATGCTGTATGTTAAACTCTACTTATACAAAATAATAAATGAAAGTAATTATCGACAATAAAATTCCATTTATTGAAAATGTCCTTGAACCGTATGCTGATGTTGAATATTTGGCAGGAAACTCCTTCACAAAAGAAAAGTTGAAAAATACAGATGCTATTATCATTAGAACCCGAACAAAATGTGATGCTGAATTACTGGAAGGTACGGCTGTTAAATTTATTGCAAGCGCCACAATTGGTTACGATCACATCGATATTCAATATTGTGAAAAAAATGGTATAAAATGGACTAATGCTCCTGGATGTAATTCTGGTTCTGTATTGCAGTATGTGGCATCGGCTCTTTTATATTATGCACGGCAAAAGAATATTAAATTGAATAATCGAGTTCTGGGTATTATTGGAATTGGGAATGTTGGAAGAAATATTTTGAAACTTGCTGAAGTTCTCGATATGAGGGTTGTTTTAAATGATCCTCCAAGGGTAAGAAATGAAGGGCTTTGTGGCTTTTTATCGCTTGATGGAATTTTAAGAGAAGTTGATATTATTTCATTTCATGTACCTCTGAACATGACAGGGGAGGATAAAACATTCCATCTGGCAGATAAGCATTTTTTCGAAAAGATTAATGAAGGGACTCTATTAATTAATACCAGTCGCGGAGAGGTTGTTGATACAGCTACACTGAAAGACGTGTTAAAAAGTGGTAAATTATCTGATGCCATTCTGGATGTTTGGGAAAATGAACCCGTTATTGATACTGAACTTCTTGAAAACATAAATATAGCCACACCTCACATAGCAGGATATTCGGTTGATGGAAAAGCCAACGGGACTCAAATGGCTATACAGCAATTCAGTCGCTTTTTCAATTTAGGATTGGACGATTGGCAACCTGATAATATTCCTGCGGTAAAAAAATCCGACATTTTTTGTGATGGCCTGAATAAATCGTTCCAGGATATTTTAACAGAAATTATATTACAAACCTATCCAATTGATAGAGAAAACAGCTGGTTGCATAGCGATCCTAAAAAATTTGAGTCATATAGGGGAAATTATCCTTTAAGGCGTGAATTTTTTACTTACACAATAAAGACTTCGAATGTTAAAGAAGATGATATAAAAAGGCTCAAACGTCTTGGATTCAAGGTAGATAAATAAGTACAATCAACTTTCTGTTCTTTCCTGGAGCTGTTTGCGTTTTCGCTGGCGTCCGAAATTTGCCTCTTCTGAGAGTTTAAGCCGGGCACGAAGATAATGTGCTTTGTACCTGATATAGTGTACACCATTTTCAAATTCCCAGTAAACATTACGGGCTTTGTATATTTTACCGACACATGCTTCGTAAATAAGAGTATAGGAAATATTGGTATATTTTTCGGCTTCTACTATTGAATTGAACCTAACACTACGATTAGAAAAATGGCCTATTACGGGGATATTAAATCGCTTTTGATGTCGCTTATTGTCTGTATAATTATTCATAACTCAATTTTTTTCTGAAACGCGAATTATCAAACAAAGTTTCATTAAAGTTAAAAAAAATCAGATTCCGGTAAAAGTTGGTTATCAACTTTCTTTTTTACGGAGGGTACAACAAAATTTCAAGATAGATGTTTAGTATATGTTTTCAAATTATATTGTTTTGAAGAAAATTAAATCACAGTTTAATACTTCAAATAAATTATTTCTTGACCGGGCAGCAAAGTATAATTCATCCATAGCAGAATATAGGTTCAAATTGAATGAAATTATTGATCGCGACCAACACGAAGCTGTGAATTGGATACTAATTATGAAGGATTTTAGGTTGTCCTGTAGTTTCAATTACATTCGACCAAAGTTCATCTTCTGCCGATATACGTTTACGATGTTTGATGGTAATGGGAATGGGTAGCACGGTAAATTGTGAGCTCCAGTGTCCGACCACGAATCCTGTTCTGCCGGCCATAGCTGCATGTACGGCATTTTGTGCGAGTATATTGCAAAAAAGACTATCATTTGCATTGGCCGGAGCACTGCGTATGATATAGCTGGGGTCGATATATTTCAAAGTATGAGGCATATTTATCTTATTAAGTTCTTCAATTATAACATCCTTCAGGTAAAGGCCAATATCCTTATATTTAATATTACCTGAAGCGTCTTTCTCAGATTCCTGAACCTGAAAAAGATTTTGACCGGAACCTTCAGCGACAACAACAAGTGCATGGTGTTTTCTTTCAAGACGTTTACGTATAAGTTCCAAAAAACCCTTGGAACCCTTTAAATCAAATCTGACTTCAGGTATGAGTACAAAATTGACTTCCTGAACCGCAAGAGCTGCATTGGCAGCAATAAAACCTGAATCACGGCCCATAAGTTTAACCAGTGCTATGCCGTTATAAGCGCCTTTAGCTTCGTTATGCGCACTACGTAAAATACTTGTTGCAATGGTAAATGCTGTTTCAAAACCAAACGACTTATCAATAAAGCTAATATCATTATCAATGGTTTTTGGAATACATGCTACAGAAATTTTGAGTCCGCGCTTTGTAATTTCATCCGATATAGCCTGGGCTCCTCGAAGTGTTCCATCACCTCCTATGGCAAAAAGGATATTGATATTCATTCGTTCCATAGCATCGACAATTTCTGAAACATCCTGCGGCCCTCTCGATGTCCCAAGAACAGTACCTCCGTGCATATGGATATAATCAATTGTTTCTGGTTCCAAATCAACTGTTTCATGCCCGTATTTTGGAATAAAACCCTGAAAACCGTACTTGATCCCAACAATCCTTTTTACACCATACCGGCTATTTAATTGCATTACCAAACCCCTGATCACATTGTTAAGCCCCGGGCATAAGCCCCCGCATGTAACAATGGCTACTTTTGTTTTTGAAGGGTCGAAGTAAACGAATTCTTTTGGACCGGCCTTTTCAAAGGATAATGGTTCAATATTTTTTTTCCGACATTCTTCATAGTAACGAATGTTGGGATCCATAATGATACGTTCATCATCCAGTGTATAATTGAAGACCCCATCGCCAAGCTCCTTTGATAAGTTTAATGGAGATGGGATTGAGCATTTTCCTAAACGGTGTACTTTAAATTCTTCGATTGTATACATTCTTAATAATATTTCTTCGAAATTAACTATTTACTTATGAAATCGAATAAAGACATACTTAATTCAATATTAGTTCATATGTTATTGCTCAATTAATTCGAGTATTTTTTTGGCAGCTATGTTCCAGGTATAGTTCTGTTTTGCGTACTTACTCAATTCTTTTGCACATCTCAATAGTTCAGGCTTCTTCAATGATACTAACTGTTTTTCAAGTTCTTCCTCTGTTTTAAAATAAAATGCCAGATCATGGGTTGTGACTCTGTTAAAAATATTATCCCAGGCTATTACTGGCAGCCCTGTAAACATCGCTTCCACCAGTGAAGGATTTGTTCCTCCAGCACTATGCCCATGAATATATAGGGTGCAATTTGCCCTATATTGCTGCAATTTAGACATATCATCATAAATTGCATCGATCATTTGAATATTGGGAGCCTTTGAATAGGACTCACATAATTTTTTCCCATATCGGGTATGGTTCCAGTTTGAGATAATTATCAGTTTGAGATTTTGATTCTTATGAAACACTTTAAGTACAAGAAGTAAATTATTCTCAGGTTCAGCCCTCGCTATTACCAAGGCATAGGAGGAATCCTTGAGAGTACTAAGAGGTAAAAACTGGTGTAAATGATTACCTCCATAATTGATATATGCGATTTTTTTCAGATACTTGTTGGGCACATATTGAGCAAGAGCTTTGCTATCAAGAATAATTGTTTTTGCATAGCGCAATGAAAGTATATAACCTAATCTCAGAAATAATTTAGCGACAATATTCCATTTTGATCTTTTCCATTCGATACCATCGACATGGACACATAAATATTTTGATTTTAAGAAAGGGATAAATGGCAGCAATATGGCCGCACCTATACCAAGTAGAAGAATATAATCCGATTCCTTGACGGCTAATAATAGTCCCTTAAGATCATATAAAATGCTTCGAATACCATTGGGATCAACATTGAAGAAGATTCGCCTTATCGATTTCCAGTTTAATTCTTGTTCAGACGGACCATACAATTTGGAACTGCAGATGACGCTTATTTCGAGATTTTTGGTCAATTCAAGGGCAATATTTTCTGCAAAAGTTTCAAATCCACCATATCGTGCTGGTATGCCTGAGCATCCTATGATAAACAATTTTTTCTTCAAGAGAATTAGGTATTATTGCTTGTGAAGTTATTAACAAACCGAAAAAATGATAGTTTTTACTTATTTAAATTTGTTTTTTCGAATTAATAATTTTAAGACTAAAACTTAATCTTAGAGTTAACATTTATTTAACGTTCTCCAAATTATTAAGTAACAATACAATAGATTAAAAATATAGTTAAAATATTGATAATCAATAATATATAAAAATAATATTTTTTTTTAATTTTTAATCAGTTGATAATAAAAACGATATCTTATAATCATAAAAAACAATAGACAATGGGCTTTTTTTTTATGTTTTTTTTCACAAAATTGCTTAATGAAAAATTAACAATACCCTAAAATTTAATTGCCTAAAACTAAACACTATATAAAAATGCATAGGGAAGTCTGGGACAATTGTCTAAAAGTAATTCAGGATAATGTGCCATCGATAAGCTTTAGGACATGGTTTGAACCTATTGTCCCAATAAGACTCGAAAAGAATATTCTCACAATTCAGGTTCCCAGTCCCTTCTTTTATGAATATCTTGAAGAAAAATACATTGAAATTATAAGTAAAACCCTGAGAAAGGAACTCGGATATGATGCTAAGTTAGAGTATAGCGTGGTAATGGATTATAATTCAAGCTCGAATAAAAAACCTTTAACTGTAAAGTTACCTGCCCAGAATCATCGGGAATTAAAAAACAGACCTGTATCGGTTCCTTTGAATACGGACGAAAAAACCATTAAAAATCCCTTCATTATACCGGGTTTAAAAAAGCTGGATATTGATCCACGACTAAATCCAGAAAATAATTTTACCAACTTTGTCGAAGGTGAATGCAACCGGCTTGCACGCTCAGCAGGAATTGCTGTTGCAAATAATCCTGGCGGCACGGCTTTCAATCCACTGTTAATTTATGGTGACTCGGGATTAGGAAAAACCCATCTCGCGCAAGCTATTGGCATAGAAGTAAAGGAACGTTTCCCGGATAAGACTGTTTTATATGTCAACGCCAATAAATTTCAAACTCAGTTTGTTGAATCTATCAGGAACAATAATAAAAACGATTTTCTTCACTTTTATCAGATGATAGATGTACTGATCATTGACGATGTTCATGAATTTGCAGGGAAAGAGAAGACACAGGATACTTTTTTCCATATTTTTAATCATTTGCATCAGTCGGGAAAACAATTAATCCTTACATCCGATAAACCTCCTGTGGAACTTCAGGGCATGGAGCAGCGACTCCTCTCAAGATTTAAATGGGGCCTATCGGCTGATCTGCAAGTACCGGATTTTGAAACTCGTATTGCCATCCTTAAACAGAAAATATATAAGGACGGTATCGATATGCCGGATGAAGTAATTGAATACATCTCTACTCATATTACAGATAATATCAGGGAACTTGAAGGAGCCTTAATTTCTTTACTGGCTCAATCGACTCTTAACAGGAAAGAGATTACTCTTGACCTGGCAAAAGAAATGATTGATAAGCTGATTAAAAGCACGAAGCGTGAGGTTTCCATCGATTACATTCAGAAAGTAGTATGTAATTATTACGATATTGGTATTGAAATGCTACAGTCGAAAACAAGGAAAAGGGAGATAGTGCAGGCCCGACAGGTTGCGATGTATTTTAGTAAGAACCTGACTAAATCTTCCTTAGCGACCATAGGTGCGCAGATAGGGGGGAAAGATCATGCTACAGTTCTACATGCCTGTAAAACTGTTAACAATCTGATGGATACCGACAAGCATTTCAAGAGCCAGATAGAAGATATCGAAAAGAAGCTGAGGTTTTAAACCATAAATCCAAAAAGGCAGGTTCTTTTGAGCCTGTTTTTTTTTGTCAAATTTGTCGGGTAGTTTATTTAAAATAGCAGAATTAATTTTCCCAAATGAATAGGTCGCTATAAATATACCGGTTGACTGATATGGAACCAGATACTTTTTTAACCATTAAATCAGATACTGAGGGAATTTATAAAGATAGAGGCAGTAAGTTTCTTTCATTTGCTTATTCTGTATCTAATGAAGAAGAGATTAGACAAATTCTGAATCAGGTGAAGAAAAAATACCACGATGCCAGACATTTTTGTTTTGCTTTTCGCTTAGGTATAGAAGAGCAGTATTACCGAGTGAATGATGATGGAGAACCTTCGGGTACGGCTGGAAGGCCAATATTAGGCCAAATAGAATCAAACAATCTCACCAATATTCTGCTTGTCGTGGTTCGTTATTTTGGAGGTAAGCTACTTGGAACATCCGGATTAATAAATGCCTACCGGACAGCTGCCGCAGATTGTCTTTCAAAAGCAACATGTTTAAAGTGTAGATCTGAAATCAACTTTAAAATTTCTTTTCCATATACGGATATGAATTCGGTTATGAGGATCATTAAGGATGAATCAATCTTAATAAATGAACAATATTCTGATATGGACTGCTGGATAAAACTTACAGCAGAAAAAAAATCCTTCGATTCTGTCGAACAACGGTTTTCAAAACTGAAGAATTTAAAAATTAAAATATTACAGGAATGAGCCCGGGAATTATTGATATACTGAAAATGCTATATATCTGTATGGTTTTAATTATAATCTGGAGAATAGCTTTCTAAGTAAATAATGTAAATTTTTCAATAGATGTTAACAACTCTTTCTTTTACCCGTTTTGTTGGCTATTTTTACTTAAAATATCAGTTATCATATGCTGAATAAAAGTCTTATTTCAATAACTGACTTTTCTAAGGATGATTATTTAAAAATCCTTGATACTGCAGCTGGTTTCGAAAAAAAATCGTATCAGGATCTGCTTAAGGGTAAAGTAATTGCCACTCTTTTTTTCGAACCATCAACACGTACAAGATTAAGTTTTGAGAGTGCCATTAATCGTATAGGAGGGAAGGTTATTGGCTTTAGCGATTCTGTTACTTCGTCGGTTACAAAAGGGGAAACCCTATATGATACCATTCGTGTTGTGAGCAACTATGCTGAATTGATTGTAATGCGGCATCCGCTGGAAGGGAGTGCACGCTATGCCAGCGAATTGACTAAAATACCGGTTATTAATGCAGGTGATGGAGCTAATCAACATCCCACACAAACCTTGCTCGATTTATACTCCATTCAGAAAACTCAGGGGAAGCTGACGGACCTGAATATATTTATGGTGGGCGATTTGAAATACGGTCGCACAGTACATTCACTTTTAATGGCACTTTCAGAATTTAATGCAACTTTTTATTTCATATCACCTGATGAATTAAGAATGCCCGAAGAGTATAAAATATTATTAAACAGTATTGGACTGCAATATCATGAATCACGAGAACTTAATGGGAATATAAAAAATGCTGATATTGTTTATATGACTCGTGTTCAGAAAGAAAGATTTTCTGATCCAATCGAATATGAAAAAACTAAAAACGCCTATGTTTTAAGAGATGAAATGTTGGCAGGAACCAGGGAGAATATGAGGGTACTACATCCGCTTCCCAGGGTAAATGAAATAAATACCGATGTAGATGCAAATCCAAAGGCCTATTACTTTCAGCAAACTGAAAATGGAGTTTATGTGAGGCAGGCAATAATATCACTTATTCTTGGATTGAAATCATGACTATGAAAGATAAATTTCTTGAGGTAAGTGCCATTAAGGACGGAACAGTTATTGACCATATCCCGGCTGATAGCTTATTTAAAGTAGTATCAATCCTCAAACTCGAAAAAATTGAGGGGATGATAACTTTCGGTACTAATCTTATCAGTAAAAAACTTGGCCGCAAAGGAATTATTAAACTCTCAGGTGTATTTTTTAAGGATAAAGATATAAACCGGATTGCACTTATAGCTCCGGATGCCAAGTTAAACATCATACGTGATTATTCAGTAGTTGAAAAGAAAGTTGTAGAAATACCTGATGAAATAAATGGAATAGTTAAATGTGTGAATCCGCAGTGCGTTACTAATCATGAGAAAATATCAACACGATTTCATGTTATAGATAAAAAGGAAGTAAAATTACGTTGTCACTACTGCGAGAAACTTACAGTAAAAGAGCATATGACAATTCTTTAAGTAAAAGTTTTCTATCAACGCAGTCTGTCGTAAGATTTTATTAGCAAATCATCTCTTCGTATTGTTCGAAATGCCTGAAAAAGCAGTATAATATTCACAAAAGGAAATATTATCGTATATGAAAATGAGTGTATATTCACAAATAATCCTTCAGCAATCTCTCCGTTCTTAATAGTAAAATAATAGTAAAACATCA
Organism: uncultured Bacteroidales bacterium; assembly: GCA_964592225.1. Taxonomy (GTDB): domain Bacteria; phylum Bacteroidota; class Bacteroidia; order Bacteroidales; family UBA10428; genus UBA10428. The sequence goes on along the minus strand of CAZQCO010000005.1, from coordinate 16,388 downwards.
CAGCTGAAAGGCCTATTGTTATTAGAATATTATAAACGCATAAACGCATTTGAAGAGTTCGTTTCTGAAAAAACAGGATGGTTATAAAGCTAATGAGAGCCGATGCAAGCGCCAGCACAGCAATAGGAAAAGTGTAAGTATAGGTTTGTAATGGTTCTTGAAGACTCTTTAATCTGAAACTTGTAAAGAGAGCAACTGAACCATCGCTTAAATTCATTTCTGAAACAGGATGTACAACAATAATTACAGCCAAAATCGTTGCTACGAGTAAAAATGCTGTTTGAATCCTCTGAATCATAATTTATTAATTAATATTTTTGTGACAAATATAGTAATCTTTCGAAAAGAAGCTAAATAGTATTATCAAAGATTATCACTTGTGGAGCTTGATGAGGAGGGAATGGAGGAAATTCTCACTGAATAAATAAATATCTTACATTGAATTTTTTTATGATTTATCCTTACATTTGTAGGAGTTTAAGTCAAAATGACTATAATTAATACTAAGGATTTACAAAACAAAATGTTATGAAGGGAGTTATTGAACACTCGGCGGACAATATTCGAATCTTATCTGCAGCAATGGTCGAAAAAGCTAAATCAGGACATCCGGGTGGTGCAATGGGAGGAGCCGATTTTATCAATATTCTCTATTCAGAGTTTCTTAATTATGATCCGACAGATGGAATATGGATCAATCGGGACAGGTTTTTTCTCGATCCCGGTCATATGTCTCCTATGCTTTATTCCGTTCTGATATTGGCTGGTTATTATACACTTCAAGATATTGAAAATTTCAGACAATGGGGAAGTATTACACCAGGCCATCCCGAAGTTAATCCTGCAAAAGGCGTCGAAAATACTTCCGGTCCATTAGGAATGGGTCATACAAATGCTGTTGGGGCAGCTATTGTCGAAAAATTCCTTGTTACACGGTTTGGCGATTGGATGTCACATAAAATTTTCACCTTCATCTCTGATGGAGGTGTTCAAGAAGAGATATCGCAGGGAGCAGGAAGAATAGCAGGCTTTCTCGGACTGAACAATCTGATAATGTTTTACGATTCAAACGATATTCAACTTTCAACTGAAACTAAGGCTGTAACTAAAGAGGATACTGCTAAAAAGTACGAAGCCTGGGGTTGGAAAGTGATGACTATTGAAGGGAACAATCAGAATGAAATCAGGAATGCTCTTCAGGTAGCAGTTAATGAGAAGGAAAAACCCACATTGATTATTGGTAAAACAATAATGGGTAAAGGTGCTATTGCACAAAATGGTACATCATTCGAACGACAAACATCGACTCATGGCATGCCTTTATCTGATGCGGGAGCTTCATTTGAGAATACCATTAGTAGTCTCGGTGGTGACCCTTCAAATCCTTTTACTCTTTTTCCTGAGGTCAAAGATTATTGGGATAAAATAAAGAGAACTAAAATTCAGATTGCAAGAGAAAGAAAAGATAGGCAGTCTCAATGGGAAATCGAAAATCCGGAACTGGCTAAAAAATTGCACAAATTCTTTTCAGGCAAAATTCCGGAAATTGATTTTAGTTTAATTGAGCAGAAACAAAATATAGCTACACGTGCGGCCTCTGCTACTATACTGGGATATTTAGCCGAAAAGGTTGAAAATATGATTGTTGCTTCAGCCGATCTATCGAATAGTGATAAAACGGATGGCTTCTTAAAGAAGACAAAACAATTTGTAAAGGGCGATTTTAGTGGTGCATTTTTACAGGCAGGTGTTTCAGAATTAACCATGGCAGGAATAGCCAATGGTATGGCTTTACATGGTGGAGTTATTCCTGCTTGTGCTACTTTTTTTGTATTTTCTGATTATATGAAACCAGCTGTTCGCCTTGCTGCACTGATGGAATTACCTGTAAAATATATCTGGACTCATGATGCTTTTCGTGTAGGTGAGGATGGACCTACACATCAACCTGTTGAACAGGAAGCACAAATAAGACTTTTAGAACAATTGAGAAACCATTCAGGTAAGAGAAGTGTTCTGGTTTTACGTCCTGCCGATGCTATAGAAACCAATGTTGCATGGAAGATGGCACTTGAGAACACTCATACTCCTACCGCACTGCTGCTATCACGTCAAGGTATTCCAGACCTTCCTGCTGTTAAAAGCCGATACAAAGAGGCCCTTATGGCTGAAAAGGGAGGATATATAGTACATAAAGACGAAGGAAATATTGATATTGTACTTGTCGGGAATGGTTCGGAAGTTTCAACCCTTATGGGTGGGGCTAATCTTTTAAAGGAGAGAAAGGGATATAATGTTCAGGTTGTATCTGTTATTTCCGAGGGACTTTTTCACGAGCAGGATCCTGATTATCAGCATTCGGTAATTCCTGAAAATTTACCGGTGTTTGGACTAACGGCCGGATTACCCGTAACACTTGCAGGCCTTGTCGGTGCAAGGGGTCTGGTTTACGGACTTGAAAGCTTTGGATTCTCTGCTCCGGCTAAAGTTCTGGATGAGAAACTGGGTTATACATCTGAGAACGTATTCAACAAAGTTGTAGAATACCTGAATTCTTTAAAATAACGATTTACCTTGCTATACTAAAAGAGGCTGTCTCAAAAGCCAAAAGCCTCTGTGTCACTCTGAGTCTGCTCTGTGTTTCTCTGTGGAAAAATTCTTAAATAATTAAAACACAGAGGTCCACAGACAATTTTAAAAGAGTTACACAGAGAAACCAGATCAAGTTATTACATAATTTTGCTTTTGAGACAGCCTCTTTTTTATTACCTATTAGCAAAATATCGGTTATTTACTTCTTTTTCCATATTAGTTACTATCGGAAAAATCCTTAAATTCATAGTATTGTTCAGATGAATATCAGAAAGGATTATGGATTAAAATATTTTAAAAATGAAAAACGCGATCGTATTATTTTTGATAGCCTTTACAATTATCGGCTGCAGTTCTACTAATTATGTAACAATGAGTGTTTTGGAACCTGCTCCTGTGACTTTATCCTCTCATATTAAAAAGATAGGAATTATTGACAGAACTCTCCCTTCGGAAGAGAATGAACAGCAGGATAAACTCGACCAGGTATTATCTATCGAAGGAGCAAACCTGGATAGGGAAGGTTCGAAAGAAGCACTCAGAGGGATTAATAATGAATTATCACGAAATGAAAGGTTTACGGAGGTAAAATTTCTTAATGAACTCGACCTGCGAAGTCCTGGTATGGGCATATTTCCTTCTCCTTTATCCTGGGAAACATTGGAGAAAATTTGCATGGAGAATAATTTAGATGCACTGTTTGTGTTGGAATTTTTCGATACGGATACACGTATATCATATAGTAACAAACCGGTTACACTGAAAGGTCCAATGGGTGTTAATATACCTGCAGTAGAACATTATGCTCATATGATCACAACTGTTAAAACTGGCTGGCGAATCTACGATCCAAAAAACAGGATTATACTTGATGAGTTTCCGATTATGGAAAGTATAGAAAAATCGGGAAAAGGAATTAATCCTGCCGCAGCGGCCGCCGCTCTTATAGGGCGAACAGAAGCTGTAAAACAGGTTAGTTATACTGTCGGTCAGAATTATGCCTATAGAACATTACCTTATAAAATCAGGGTATCGCGGAAGTATTATGTAAGAGGAAGTGATAATTTTAAAATTGCCAAACGTCGTGCTCAAACGGGCAATTGGGATGGAGCCGCACAGTTATGGGAAAAAGAAACCGAAAATCCGAAAGGGAAAATTGCCGGAAGGGCACATTACAATATGGCCATCATCAATGAGATCAATGGAAATTTAGAAATCGCCATTCAATGGGCAGAGAAAGCTTATACCGATTATAAAATCAAGCTGGCACTTGAATATGTGAGAATCCTGGAAGGAAGAGTAATACGTAATGAACAATTAAGGCAACAGACAGAGGAATAAAACGGACTTCTGTTTTTTCTTCATTGCTTAAATTTTAGATATACCAAATGTTGTAGACATCACTTCTTGTGGTGCCAGAATAACAAGTCCCATCTGATTGTTGAAAGCGTCAGGAGCACAGGTCATGGGTTCAATGGCAATAGATTTTCTGTGAGGCGGAGTATACACCTGCAAATAGTTGTACTTATATTTACCGGTTTCCTGCCAGATTTTATAGCCAAAATCTTTGGATTTGTCCATAATAATAATTTCAGCATACTGATTTTCATCTTTCAGGAGGAAACAATTATCAAGCACTGTGTTTCCTATAATGGAAATTTGATTGAATTTATTATAGGGTTCCAATTCACCGGTTGGAATACTCCTTTTGTCTACTTTCAAAATATCTTTGGCTGGAAATTGTAATAGTAAATTGTCAATTGCGTTCTCACCCAACCTGAAATAAGGATGCCATCCATGTCCGACAGGTATGGATTGATCCATGAGGTTAGTAAATTTAACTTTACATTCAAATCCACGATCTTCCGACAGCCGGTAATTGATTTTGAAGTGATATTTAAATGGATAACCTTCTGATTCTTCGGCTTGATATTCAAGTATAAGCATGCAGCCAATTTCACCATCTTCCTGATCAATCACTTTCAATTCTTGGTTGAAAAGTAATCCATGAATGGCATTATTCTCCTGATGAAAATTTATGGGGAAGTGAAAAAGTTGATCATGAAAACTGTACTTTCCGTCAGCTATCCGGTTAGGAAAAGGTAACAGATTACTACCTTTAAATGATGTCTCTAAGTTTTTTTCAGCATCCTGTGGTGATATATAACCATCCAGAATTTCGACCAGGTTTTCATCTTTTCGCAACACCATTTGATTGATTGAACCTCCCAGATAAGGGAGAATAGAGACAAATTCCCCGTATTCACTATCATAAAGCTTATACAAGGTTTTTGTCCCGAATTCTTCTTCAACAATTTGAAATCTGAACGCAGAATTCAACATACAACTAAATATATCGATTAATTAAGCTTTCGTAAAGTTCTTGTTTACCACTAATAACCTTAGGTTCTCCTGCTTTAAGGGCTATCTCTCTCATTTCTTCCAGGCCAAGCTTGCCATCTTCAAATGCTTTACCTTCACCTGTATCGAAAGATGCATACCTTGATTTTCTGAGTTTCAGATAATCACTTTTTTCAAGAATATCATTGGCTACTAATAATGCCCGTGCGAAAACATCCATACCCGCAACATGAGCTATAAATAAATCCTCGTTGTCAGTAGAATTTCTTCTGCGTTTTGCATCAAAATTTACACCACCTGTTTTAAATCCACCTGCTGGAAGTATTACCAGCATGGCTTCAACTAATTCATAAATATTTATTGGGAATTGATCCGTATCCCATCCATTCTGATAATCACCACGGTTAGCATCGATAGATCCGAGCAAACCAGCATCAACAGCTACCTGCAATTCATGTTGGAATGTATGTTGAGCCAGTGTGGCATGATTTACTTCGATATTAAGCTTAAAATCTTTGTCGAGACCATAGTGACGCAAAAAACCAATTACTGTTTCCGTATCAAAATCATATTGATGCTTGGTAGGTTCCATCGGTTTAGGTTCAATGAGGAATGTTCCTTTGAAACCATTTTTACGGGCATAATCTCTGGCTTTGGTTAACATCATAGCCAGATGATCCTTTTCACGCTTCATGTCAGTATTTAACAAAGACATGTACCCTTCGCGACCGCCCCAGAAAACATAGTTCTCACCACCCAGGGCGATGGTGGCATCAATAGCACGCTTTATTTGAGTAGCAGCATGTGTAACAACTGTGAAATCAGGATTTGTTGCTGCACCATTCATATAACGTGCATTACCAAATACATTGGAAGTTCCCCAAAGCAGTTTAACGCCCGATTCGGATTGCTTTTGTTTAGCATAGTCAATTAAGGCCTGTATATTTTTGTCCGATTCAATTACTCCCGATCCTTCTTCAACAAGATCAAAATCGTGAAAGCAATAGTAGGAAACACCAAGCTTTGTAAAAAACTCAAAAGCTGCATCCATTTTTTGTTTTCCTTTTGTTATGGCATCGGAACCTTTGTCCCAGGCATAATTATGAGTTGTTCCTCCAAATGGATCAGCTCCATCGCCACAGAATGAATGCCAGTATGCAATAGCAAATCTAAAGTGATCTTTCATAGTTTTACCTGCAACCATCTTGTTCTCATCGTAATACCTAAATGCAAGGGGATTTTTTGATTCCTTTCCTTCGAATGGAATTTTTCCTATTCCAGTGAAGTATTCCTTATTTCCTATCACAACTTTCATGTTCTATATGATTTTTAATTTAACATATTTTTTAATTCTTTATTCCATTTCTCGTAAGAGTCTTTATATTCTTCTTTTTTGGATATCACAGGTTCTACGGAAGAAAGCTTTTCAAGATTAGAGAAAGCATCCGCAAACGACTTAAAGATTCCTGATCCAACTCCGGCACCACGTGCCGCACCTTCAGAACCATCAGTATTATAGAGATCAATTGGTACTTCACTAATACTGGCTAATGTGTCGCGGAAAATAGGACTCAGAAACATATTTGTATGTCCTGCCCTGATTTGATTAATTTTTAATCCGGTATACTCAGCCATTATATCGATTCCGTATTTGAATGAAAATGCAATTCCTTCCTGTGCTGCCCTGAATACATGAGATGAGTTGTGCAGATTAAAATTCAGGTTGCTTATCTGACAGCCCAGATCACGGTTCTCTATTACTCTTTCAGAACCATTCCCAAAGGGAATAATAACCAAACCATCTGAACCAATGGGAACAAGTGAAGCTTTTTCATTCATTTCAGCATACCCGAGTTTTGTAGTACCCACATTTTTTTGGATCCAGCTATTTAAAATGCCTGTACCATTAATACATAATAGTACTCCTAAATGTACGTCTTTTTTAGTATGGTTAACATGGGCAAAAATATTAACTCTCGATTTCGGATCGTAGGAATATTGGTTCGTAATTCCATATACGACTCCCGAAGTTCCTGCGGTAGCGGCAATTTCACCAGGTTTAAGCACGTTCAGCGAAAAAGCATTATTAGGTTGATCACCTGCACGGTACGTAACCGGAATGCCTGGCCTTAATCCAAGCTTAGAGGCTATTTTTGGAAGTACAGTGCCCTGATTACCAAAAGCAGGTACAATATCGGGTATAAATTCTGGCGAAATACCATAGTAATCGAGTAGGAAACCAGCCAGTGAATTATTAGGAAAATCCCAGAAGATACCTTCTGAGAGCCCCGTAACAGTAGTATTAATTTCGCCGGTAAGTTTCATGGCAATATAATCGCCGGGGAGCATTATCTTGTGAATTTTTGCATACAATTCAGGTTCGTTATCTTTTACCCATTTTAATTTTGATGCTGTGAAATTACCTGGAGAATTGAGTAAATGCGAAAGACATTTGTCACCACCTATATCGTCGAAAGCCTTATTTCCGTAATTAACTGCCCGACTATCACACCAAATAATCGATGGACGGATAACTTTTTTATTTTTGTCGACACAAACCAAACCATGCATCTGGTAGGTTATGCCAATGGCTGCAATTTCTGAGAGGTTTATTTTCATATCCATGGATAGCTCTTGTAATCCATAGACAATATTTTGCCACCAATCTTCAGGGTTTTGCTCAGCCCATCCGGGTTTGAGCGATATAATCTTCATCTCTTGTTTAGGGTACTGAACTGAAGCAATACCCTTACCTGAGCTGACATCAAGTATTGAAAGCTTTACGCTTGAACTGCCAACATCTACCCCTAGCAAAATCATGTTCACAAAATTATTAATAATTGTAATAAATTGATAGGTTGGAAATTATTTATTTGAAATAGTCACAACGACTACAAGTCTAGTAATTTTTTTTGATTATCACAAGAAAACTGAAGTTTTTTTATTAAACGCTATTGTGTTAATATGTTTACCATTCCATCATTAATATATTTTTCTTTTTGTGTGTCCAATTGTTTAAAAACAAAATTAATGGCCTGTGAGCGAGGTAAAAATATTTTGTAGCTTTGAGTATATATATGCTGTAATGGAAAGAAGCAAAATTGATGCACTTATAGCCCTTCTTGGAGACACTGATGTGGAAGTACTAAATGCTGTAACTGATAACCTGCTTAAACAAGGCATTTCTATTGTTCCACATCTTGAAAAAGTCTGGGAAACAACGGTTGACATGAAAATACAGGAAAGGCTTGAGAATGTTATACACGATATACAATTTGAGACAACAAAGTCTAATCTTCATATTTGGAATAAAAATAATGCCCAATATGTGCTGGAAGGGGCATGCTACCTTGCTCAATTCCAGTTTCCTGAAATTAGTTGTTCAAAAATTGATGAAGAAGTGGAGCGTATTAAAGACGATATATGGCTTGAAATAAATAGTAATCTTACAGCGCTTGAGAAAGTTAAAATCCTTAACTATGTTATTTTCGATCTACATAAATATTCCCGTAACACGCATAATTTCTATTCTCCTCAAAATTCGTTTATTAATCAGGTAATTGAGACAAAGAAAGGTAATCCTATCTCTCTTTCTATCATATATCTTTCTGTAGCCTACAAATTGAATTTGCCTATTTACGGTGTGAATCTCCCTAAAAATTTTATTTTAGCTTATAAAGATGAATTACGGCACTTCGATTCCGAAGATGAGACCGATGACATTTTATTTTATATTAATCCATACAATAAAGGAGCAGTGCTTGGAAAAAAGGAGATTGATTATTTTATCAAGCAACAGCAATTAGCTCTTAATAAATCATATTATATGCCCTGTAGCAATCAGGATGTTGTAAAAAGACTGATAAACAATCTTATTTTATCCTATGAAAAACTTGGATTTAATGATAAGATTGACAGATTGAAAGAACTTCTTAGAGTCTTCTGATCATTTTGCATAGCTAACCGCTCTGGTTTCGCGGATAACTGTTATTTTAACTTGTCCGGGATATGTCATCTCATCCTGAATTCTTTTAGCGATTTCGTAAGACAATGAATCGGCTTCTTTATCCGATACTTTATCGCTTCCTACAATAACACGAAGTTCTCTTCCTGCCTGTATAGCATATGTTTTTAGCACTCCAGGGTACGAGAGAGCCAGATTTTCCAATTCCTTCAGTCGTTTAATGTACGACTCCACCACTTCGCGGCGTGCTCCGGGTCTGGCTCCCGATATAGCATCACAAACCTGAACAATGGGTGAAATCAGGCTTGTCATTTCAACCTCGTCATGGTGTGCCCCAATAGCGTTGCATATTTCAGGCTTTTCCTTGTATTTTTCTGCCAGTTTCATACCAAAAACAGCATGTGGAATCTCAGGTTCGTCATCTGGTACCTTTCCAATATCGTGAAGCAGACCAGCACGTTTGGCAAGCTTGGTATTAAGTCCAATCTCCGATGCCATAATAGCACAAAGATTAGCAACTTCACGCGAGTGTTGCAACAAATTCTGCCCGTAGGAAGAGCGATATTTCATTTTCCCAATCAGTCGGACAAGCTCAGGATGTAATCCGTGTATTCCCAAGTCAATGGTTGTTCTTTTACCTACCTCGACAATTTCTTCCTCGATTTGTTTACGTGTTTTTGATACTACTTCTTCAATACGTGCAGGATGAATTCTTCCATCGGTTACAAGCTGATGAAGGGAAAGCCTTGCAATTTCACGTCGCACCGGATCAAATGCAGAAAGTATAATAGCTTCAGGTGTATCGTCAACAATGATTTCAACACCAGTTGCAGATTCAAGTGCCCTGATATTACGTCCTTCACGACCGATAATTCGTCCTTTAATCTCATCGCTTTCAATATTGAAAACTGTAACAGCATTTTCTATTGCAGTCTCAGTGGCGACCCGCTGAATTGTCTCGATCACAACTTTTTTGGCTTCACGCGTAGAAGTCATGCGAGCTTCATCCACAATTTCATTAATATACGACATGGCTTCAGTTTTAGCCTCTTCCTTAAGCGATTCGATAAGTTGTTGTTTTGCTTCAGAAGCAGAAATTCCGGAAACAGCTTCGAGCTGTTCTACCTGTTGCTTATGAATTTTTCCTAGCTCTTCCTCTTTTTTCTCAACCAATTCAATCTGAGCATTCAGATTTTCACGAATCAGATCGATTTCTTTCTTTGCTCTCTGACTTTCTTCGATTTTTTGAGAGAGTAGAGCTTCTTTTTGCTGAAATTTATTTTCATTTTGCGCTAGTTTTTGATTGCGCTCATTGATATATTTTTCATGTTCTGATTTTAGCTGCAGAAATCTTTCTTTGGCCTGTAATATTTTATCCTTTTTTATTACTTCAGCTTCATTGTTGGCTTCATTCAGGGTATTTTTACTTTTTCTGGATAATACCAGATTCCAGATAAAATAGCCCCCAACTAGACCAAGAATTAAAGATGCAATTCCTGCAACCACCATTTTAATTAATAATGTGGCACTTGTTATAAATAGTAATGTTATCATTTGTTAGCACTTTAGGTTAAAAAAAACCCGCATAATCCTTCAATATTTATTGAAACCCCATTAAACATGGGTGGAGCTGCCAAATCATTTCAGACTTCCATCGATCCCGTGAAGGACTATTCCGAGTTCCCGACGAATCGGAGCGGAAATATGGCCTGCCTTAGACGACCCGAGCTTAACTCCAATTTGCTAATTGTTGAGTTTCACAAATGTTTGAAGCAATTATGCGGGCTATATCGTTTATGTAAAGAACCTTTATTACTCTTCTTTCAGGTAAACTTCAATTTCTTCATTTAATTCTCTGACACTTTCAAGCAGTGATGAGGGATTTTCCTGTTCTTCCAGATCCATCAATTTGGTTACATATTGAAGAGCTGCCATAGCAAGAAAATCTTGTGCATCTTTATCAGAGTATTTTTGTTTATATTGAAGAACCTTTTCATTTATGATTTTTCCAGCTTTCCTTATTTTTTCTTCATCTCTTCGATCAATCTTAAGAGGATAATACCTGTCGATAATATTTATTCGTATGGAAAGCTTTTCATCCATAAAATGGATCTTATTTATTCAAAAGAGCAATACATTTATCAATTTCCCGCACAATTCTGTTTACTTTTATTTTTGCATCATGATTTGTACCTGAGGCTGCAATAAAAGCTGTTGTCATGTCTGTATTGGTGCCTTTTATTTTTAATTCTTCGTTTTCTTTACTCAGTTTTGTAATTTGATCAGCCAATTCACTATTTCTCTGCTTCAGTTTTTTATCTTCTTCCTTTTGATTTTCGTAAAGATTAATTATCTGTTTCAGGTTATTCCTTAGTGAGGCAATAATATCATCACTTTTATTAATCATTCGTATTAGCTGTTACAAAGTTAGTGCGATCACACAAATATAAAAATTTATCCCTTGATTTTTTCGACTTACAAAATAAGTCTTAGTTTTGCCTTCTTATAAGCCTTCCGGGCATTTTCAGTTTCTATAAAAGTAGAAAACTTATGGCAAAGTTCCTAACAATACTATTTATATTATCAGCGCTTAACTACAATGCTTTTTCACAAAATTCAGCTTCATCCGATTTTCAATCACCACTGGATATTCCGCTTTTATTATCCGGTAATTTTGGTGAATTGCGGGCTACGCATTTTCATGCAGGAATTGATTTAAAAACTCAGGGTGTAACAGGTAAACCGGTCTATTCATCCTTCGAAGGCTATATTTCGCGTATTAAAATTCAGAGTGGTGGTTACGGTAAATCCTTGTACATAACTCATCCAAATGGCTATACTACAGTATATGCACATCTCGATAAGTACATGCCCAATGTTGAAGCTTATGTTAAAAGCTCACAATATAAACGGAAAAGTTATGAGATCGAGCTATTTCCACCGAAAGAAATGTTTGTATTAAAAAAAGGTGAGTTGATAGGATATTCCGGAAACACAGGTCGTTCAGGTGGTCCGCATTTACATTTTGAAATCAGAAAAACCAATGGACAAATTCCGGTTAATGGATTGAAATTTCACCTGCCTGTCGAAGATAGGATTCGGCCTGAATTCAGGTCGTTCTATGCTTATTCGTACCCGACTGAAGAGACTGTTTCAATGGGAGGGAGTGAAAGAACAATGTATAATGTTCGCAAGAAAAATGACTCAGTATATTATGTCGATAAGGTCATTGAATGTACCGATAACTATGTGGGTTTTGGAGCCGAAGTTTATGATTTTCTGAATGGATCATCCAATAAATGTGGCATCTATTTACTCCAGTTGAAAGTTGATAATATTCCACGATTTATGTTTCAGATCGATGCGATTTCGTTTGCTAACAGCCGTTTTGTAAATGCACATATGGATTATGAACTAAAAGTTGACAAGGGCAAAAGTGTACATCGCTTATTTGTACTACCAAATAATTCGTTGCCCATATATTCAAACACTCTTGAGAATGGATTACTATATCTGGCTGATGATTCGATATATCATTGTGAAATTGTGGCACTTGATGTTAACGGTAATTCCTCAACGCTTATTTTTTCCTGCAAATCATTAGCAAATGATAATACAATAAGAACCTTTCCGGCTTATTCAACTCTGGTTAACTGGGAAAAAGGAGATGATTTTTCTATTGGAAATTTTTCTGTGCACATACCACCAAGAGCATTGTACCAGGATACTTATTTATCCGTGAGTAGCATGATAGGCACAGGAGATGTTTTTAGCGATACACTGATAGTGCACAAGGAAACCGAGCCCTTGCATATAGGAATTACAATAAGGGTTACAATTGATACAGTAAGAGAATATTTAGAAGACAAATTACTATTTGCCCGGTTAAATGGAGGAAAACAAATAAGTGCCGAAGGGGGAGAATTCCATAATGGAGTACTTAGTGTTACCACGCGTAATTTCGGGAAATACATAGTAACAGTCGATACAACAGCACCCCTGATCAAACCTCTGTCATTTCGTTCAGGTGGCAGATATAACAAGGATCAAAACTTAACTTTTAAGGTTGAAGATAAACTTTCAGGAGTTCAATCTTATGATGCTTATATCGACGATGAATGGGTATTGCTGCAATTCGATGCGAAATCTGGCACATTAACTTATACGATTGATGCTGAAAGGCTTGAACCTGGAAAATTACACAAACTCAAAATTGTTGTTAGCGATGCTAAATACAATCGAAATGAGTATGAAAACAGATTCTACTATTAGAGGAAATAATGGTGTCGTTGTTGCGGGAATTATGTCCGGAACAAGCCTGGATGGGGTGGATATTGCTTTATGTTCTTTTGAAGAGCATAAAGGCAACTGGCATTATGAAATTTTGGCTGCAAAAACTGTCAAGTACAATGATTTTTGGCGAAAAACTCTGCGTAATGCGCATCTTTTGAAAGGAGAGGACCTGGTTTGTTTAGACAGGAACTTTGGTGACTATCTTGGCGATTTAGTATATAATTTTATTTCCAGGAAGAGAATTAAACCACAGCTTATCTCTTCACATGGTCATACCGTTTTTCATAAACCTGATAAGGGATTTACATTTCAAATCGGACATGGAACTAATATTGCAGTCAGAACAGGCATTGCTGTAGTAAGTGATTTCCGCTCAAAAGATATTGCCAGGGGCGGCCAGGGAGCTCCTCTAGTACCAGTTGGAGATAAATTACTCTTTGCTAATTATGATTCATGTCTTAATCTGGGTGGATTTGCTAATATTTCATTCGATTTTAAAGGGAAGAGGATAGCTTTTGATATTTGTCCGGTCAATATAATCCTTAATGAGTTAGCTCAAAAATGTGGACATGATTGCGATAAAAATGGACTCATCGGTGAACGGGGAAAGATTAATAAAGATTTGTTGGAAAAAATGAACCACATTGAATATTACAGAAAAGCACCTCCTAAATCACTGTCGAGAGAATGGATGGAATCAGAATTCTCTGTTAATTTGAGCATTAACAAGATAAAGACAGAAGATAAATTAGCAACAGTTTACGCACATATTGCTCATCAGATTCTTCAAGTAATTGACAACTATACTATCAGGAACATATTAGTAACAGGAGGAGGTGTGTTTAATAAATTTCTTTTAAATCTTCTAAAATCTGAATCTAAAGCAGAGATAATAGTACCCGATAAATTAATTATAAAATATAAAGAGGCGCTGATATTCGGTTGTTTGGGATTGCTTCGGTTGAATAACCAGATTAATTGTCTTTCGAGTGTCACCGGTGCAAAAAGTGATTCAGTATGTGGAGTACTTCATATGCCATAAAAAAGAAGAGAGTGAGATTTTTCCCACTCTCCATACCCTAACTACTAAAAACAATCTAATTACTAACTAAACTTGCTAACCCTAATTAATACAAAAGAAAAATTTATTATGAACTTACTATCAGTCAGTCTGTTTAACTTTTATACTACAAAGATAGTCTTTAATTAAATACTTTCAATAAGAATATGTTAATTTTTTATAAAGTTGCTGTTTTCTATGACGAATAGTATCAAGAAATTATGAAAAACTTACAATTTGCAACAAATTACTTCATATATTTCATTTTCATTAAAAATTTTAATATAATATGCATATGAATCGAAAAATTATAATTATTTCAACATTGTTCTTCCTTTATTATATAAATGGAAAAACCTGTACAAACTTTTTAATTACCAGAGGAGCTTCTGTCGATGGTTCTACTATGATAACTTATGCGGCCGATTCCCACGTTCTTTATGGTGAGCTTTACTATTGGCCGGCAAGTACAAATAAAAAAGGAGATTCTCTTACCATTTATGAATGGGATACCGGAAAACTTCTGGGAAAAATTTCACAGGTTGAACATACCTATCAGGTTGTAGGAAATATGAATGAACATCAGGTAGCAATTGGTGAAACAACTTATACTGGGCGCCCTGAATTGCAGGATACTTTGGGAAAAATTGATTATGGGAGTTTAATGTATATTGCCTTACAGCGGGCGAAATCTGCCAGGGAAGCAATAAAAATTATGACCAATCTTGCCGAAGAATATGGCTATAATAGTACAGGTGAATCATTTTCAATATCTGATGCTAATGAAGTTTGGATTATGGAAATGATAGGAAAGGGAGCAGGCAACAAAGGAGCCGTATGGGTAGCCAGAAAAATTCCCGACGGTTTTATCAGTGGCCATGCAAATCAGTCCAGAATAACTACATTTCCAAAGAACGATCCGGAAAACTGTTTGTATGCCCTGGATGTGATAACATTTGCACGCGAAAAAGGATACTTTACAGGAAAGGATAAGGATTTTAGTTTTGCTGATGCCTATGCTCCATTGGATTTTGGCGGTGCAAGATTTTGCGAATCGCGTGTATGGTCAGGCTTCAGAAGAGTTAACAATGATATGTTTCAATATGAAGATTATGCCATGGGACTCAATATGGAAA
The DNA here is from genome assembly GCA_964592225.1 of uncultured Bacteroidales bacterium. GTDB lineage: Bacteria > Bacteroidota > Bacteroidia > Bacteroidales > UBA10428 > UBA10428. The sequence continues at coordinate 982 of CAZQCO010000005.1, read as the reverse complement.
ACAGGATGCCTTTATGGATTAAGCCTGATAATAAATTATCGGTTAAAGATGTGATGGAACTGATGCGGGATTATTTTCAGGGAACTCCTATGGATATGACAAAGGATATTGGAGCAGGACCCTATGGATCAATTATACGATGGCGTCCACTTACCTGGGAACTTGATGGAAAGACCTACTTTAATGAAAGAGCCATATCGACTCAGCAAACTGGTTTTTCTTTTGTAGCTCAGTCGCGAAACTGGTTGCCCGATCCCATTGGAGGTATTTTTTGGTTTGGAGTCGATGACACTTACAGTACGGTTTATACACCCATGTATTGCGGGATCACTCAAATCCCATCGAATTTCGAAGAGGGTAATGGTGCCATAATGGAATTCAGTGATAGTTCTGCATTCTGGATTTTTAATCAGGTTTCGAACTTTACCTATACAGGGTATAATTATATAATTCCCTACATCAGGGAAAAACAGGCTGAACTTGAAAAATACTATATCGAACAGGTTAAGGCTATTGATAGTACAGCGCAAAATATTTTCTCAACCAATGAGGCTGAAGCACTGGCCGTTTTAACTGATTTCTCAGTTACAGCCGGACAAAATACATTCATAGAATGGCAACAACTTTACAGGTTTTTATTCACTCGATTTATGGATGGTAATGTTAAAACTCCTGTTTCGGGTGAACTAAATCCTGATCTTGAACAACCGGGTTATGGGGAGTCCTGGTATCGGAGAATTGTTAATGAAACCGGCGAGAAATTTTTATACCATGGCGAAACTTCACATTAAAATAAAAACTAAAAAAGATATTGATTTTTGATACCTAGTCATCAATTATAAGAATTACTGTTGTAAGTATTGAAAAAATATTCGTAATATTGCGACCTGAAAATTTTGGGATATAAACATTAAAAGTTTCTTGTGATGGAATTATTGAAGGCAGTTGAAAAACAGTTTGATAACAGAAAAGAATTCCCTGA
>CAZQCO010000004.1:47565-79279 GCA_964592225.1 uncultured Bacteroidales bacterium | reverse complement strand
AAATAAAGTTTTATGTATGGAATAAAGGGAATCAGGAATTTGTTGTAGATGATTTGATTCTGTCAGTGAATTAATACTACACATTTTCAGTTTAGTTACTGCATGAGAAAAGTTTGTTGTGAGAGGTGTCACCTATTTACCTTTCTTTAAACTCTATCATATAAAAAGCTTCATTTTTCTCATCATTCTTATATAATAGATCCAGTGATAATGTATCAGGGGCAATTGTTTCATAAAGCTTTCCAATAATAAATTTTCTGGTTTCTTCGTCATCTTTACCAAGGAAGAGGAGGGAATTTTTCAATTCTGATTTCAGTAAGGTTGTATTGATTGTATCTGACCAGAATAAGAATTTTTTATACCAGAAATCGTAGAGGTAGGTATCAGGATAATTTTGCTGCAGGTTCTTCTTGTAATCATCTTTGTATCTCCCAGACCATAAACATCCAAAATAAAGTGCCACTTGCGGGTAGGGATCCCCATACCCCTCTCCGTAAATGAAAATTGGCAGAGAATCAGGTATTGTATTCATAAATTCAATGGACTTTTCTGTAACATGTAATTTTTCCAATTGATTCTTACGCTCGTTTAAAATTTTAGGAAAGTAGATGATAGCCAGGACCATGAAAATTAGCAAATAGCTTAATCGTAAAAGTGTTAATTTCTTATTCAGGGAATTAATCATAAGGGTGATCATTATCCAGAGTTGAAAAATATGTATCAGATTAAAGGGAATAAAATAATGTAATGCAAAATGTTTAACCACAAGCAAGGTCTGAAGAATGACTGTAACAAGCAGACCTGTTAGTAATCGTAGGTATTTACCAGAATTTGAAGGCAAATATTGCTTAAGCAATAATCCCCCAAAAATATAAATGAAAGTAAAAACCTGGACTATATAAAGGAACCGGTTATTCTGGTAAAGTGTTTTGAAATTTGTGATTACAATGGATAAATCGACAATATTAGAATTACCTCTGCCGTACCGGCCACTATGAATAAATAAATCTGAGATCCATTCAAAAAACTTATGGTGTCGGATAAGAATTGGAAAAGAGAACAGGAAAAATAGTACGATAGTATACAAGACGAAGCGAAATTTATTTTTCCTTTCCGTTATAAGGAAGAAGGGTACAAGAATAATTGGGAATGAACTTATTTTTAAAGATAGACTCACAGCAACAAGAATAGCAAAGAGGCGGTTAAATTTTTCCTGATTCCATTTAACAAATCCTTTATCGATATAATAAAGACAAAGTATGAATAAAAATGCGAGTATACTGAATTGAAAATTTATGGGTCGGACTCTTTCAAGATATGCGATAAAAATTATCGAAGTAAAAGGCATAATTTGAAGCAAAAGCCCTGATAATTTTCCTTGAATTAAAGTTGCTGTTTTTCCTAAATAGAAAAGAGCAATTACATTTATTGATAGTACTACATAAAAGGTTATTTTCAGGTATAATTCAGGATTGCTGATAACATTTTCTACCATTGACTGATGATTGTTAAAGAGCTGAACAATCCATATAACAAGAGCAATAATAATTTGCAGAGGCGTACCCGGATGATCGATATGCCCCAATTCAAAACGGAGACGTGCCACAGTAAGACCATTGAACAGGTAAGCATATTCCGGATCGATAGCTCTTAAATAATAGGCTCCCAGTGCATGAAAAAAGCTAATACCCGTCAGGATAAAAACCAAGGGTATTACAGCGTTAATGAAAGAATTTAATAGTGATTTATTTTTGGATATTTGATTGAAAGATATCATTATTCAAATATAATTTTCAGGTTGAATAGTATTACTATTTGATATCAACTTTATTAAGTCGCTTAAACAATAAATTTAATTTTTCTAGCAGCAAAAAAACTCATTTTTAAAAGAAGTAAGCCATGACGAAAACGACTAATTTGCGTCGATCCGTATTCCCTTTCCCGGTATCGTACAATAATTTCAGTTATCTTAAGATTTAACCTGGCGGCACCAAATAATAGATCAAAATCTCCGAAAGGATCAAAATCTCCAAAATAGCTACGGTTTTCGGCAATCAGTTCATAGTCTTTTCGAAAAAGTACTTTTGTTCCGCAAAGCGTATCTTTTAAACGTTGCCCTAGAAGATAGGTGAAAAGCCAGCTAAAGAATTTATTACCCAGGTAGTTTAAGAAGCGCATGGCCTGTTTTTCCATAGGATAAACCAGGCGGCAACCGTTGATAAACTCGCTGTGATTCGTACTTAGAGCGTTGTAAAACTTTAACATATCTTCGGGCGGAGTAGTAAGATCGGCATCGAGTATCATAAGTATATCACCGGTAGCCATATCAAAAGCTTCGCGCACGGCATTTCCTTTGCCTTTCCCTGTCTGCTTTAGAACTTTAATATCTTTATCGGGGTATGCTTCTTTTATACGGAGCATTTCCTCATAGGTATTGTCGTTAGAATTGCCTTCAATAAAAATAAATTCCTGGTGCTCACTGAATTTTGGGGTTCGTTTAATGGCGTTCTTAATATTTCCTGCTTCATTCCGGGCCGGAACTATAATGGAAACGGAATAATCTCTGTTGATCCTGATTTTAGGTCGGGCTGTGATCAAATGAATTAAATTCAACCGGTTTATTCCCGGCAGATTCGCTAAAAAGCCATTTACAATAAGGTTAATTAAGGGGATATATTTTGGAAACAAAAGTTTTCTTTCAATCCGGATCATTTCAAAATTTTCCAGCTCAAGGAGATTTTTAATATCCGCAGGTGTCAACCAGTTCTGCAAAGGTTGTCTGGCTTTAAGTCCTATAAATTCAAAAAACCGAAGGAATGGTTCCCAAATATAATTGTAATTCGATATTACAAGTTTTGTTCCAGAATGACAGAAGTTTTGAGCATTTTTAAGAACTGCCTGTATATCCCATAATGATGAAAGAAGGTCAGATATTATAATATAGTCGAACTTTTTTTCAGTAGCAAATTCAGCAGCATCGGCAAGAGTAAATTCCAGGTGTGGAAACTGTTGGCGCGCTATCGTTAACATACCTTCTGAAAAGTCGACCCCGACTCCGACAGAAGGCTTAACAGCATTCAGTAATTCGCCTGTTCCGCAACCTAATTCAAGTACCCTCGATCCCTCAGGTATAATAAAACGGTGATGTTTTTCAAGGATTTTGTGGTAAAACCAGTTTCTTTTCTTCCAAACCAGCCTTTTAGCTGATAATTTCTCAAAATAGGAATGATAAATTTCTTTACCTGTCATTATATTGCAGTGTGCTGGTGATTCGGGTGATAAAAATAACACCTTTTTGTATTTATTATTTACTTTGCGACAAAATCAACATAAATGTTGAAGTACAAAAATGAGCACGACCTGGACTCTCCCTCGAGAACCCTGTTCCATCGTGAGATCTTATTAAAAAAACCTTTTTTAAAAAAGCTCTACATGGAATGGTATGCTGTTTTTTTATCGGAAATGAATATACTTCCAGCAGGTAAATGTGTTGAAATAGGATCGGGGGGTGGTTTTATAAAAGACATAGAATCTGGCATAATTACCAGTGATATCTTATCGTTACCTCATACTGATTTAACTTTCTCAGCTTTAGCTATGCCTTTTAACGATTCCGAATTGAGCGCTTTATTTCTTTTGGACACCTTTCATCATATCCCTGATTCAAGTCTTTTTCTTAAAGAAGCCAGCCGTGTTCTTATAAAAGGAGGAAAGATAATAATGATCGAACCCGCAAATACATGTTGGGGTCGATTTATATATAAAAATTTACATCACGAGCCTTTTAACGAAAAAGGAGACTGGCAACTTCCGGAATCGGGCCCTATGAGCGGGGCAAATGGAGCGTTACCCTGGATAGTATTTGTAAGGGATCAGGCTATGTTTCAAAAAGAATTTCCGAATCTGGATATCGAATCCATTTCATATCATACTCCTCTGAGGTATCTGTTGAGCGGGGGTGTGTCCTGCAAAACTTTTCTACCCGGTTGGAGTTTCAGTTTGTTTACTTTCACTGACAGGGTACTTTCAAGGCTATCAAAACAGTTGTCTATGTTTATGACAATCAGAATAATAAAAAAGTAGAAAAATAATGTTATACAAAAGTCAGGGTACAACATACAAAATTCGATTCCTGATGTAGTTTTTGTTTCGTAATTTGAGTTAAGAAAAGATGTATGATTGTTTTGTCTCTGAACGTCTATTACCACTTATAATAACCGGTAAGTGTTTTCTTGAAATTGTGTAGGAATAATCTGTGATCAGATTGAAGAAATAAATGGAGAAATTATAATGATTCAGAATTTTTAACAGATTTTTAATTTATATTGTATTGCATTTAAAGATATATCATGAAACTAATAATTATTATCCCTTGTTTAAATGAAGAGAAAACCATCCAAAGCGTTATACAGGAAATTCCGTCAGAAATTAAAAATATAAGCCAGATTGAAACGGTAGTAATTGATGATGGCTCAACCGACAGTACGGCAAAATTGGCAAAAGAACAAGGCGCTCATACGTTAATACACAGTAAGAATGAAGGAGTTGGTGTTGCTTTTCAGACAGGTGTTCAGTATGCCATATCACAGAAAGCAGATATAATGGTAAATATGGATGGTGATGGCCAGTTTAATCCAGTTGATATAAGCAAGCTGATAGAGCCAATAATAAACCGTCAGGCTGATTTCGTAACTGCTTCCCGATTTATTGATCCGGCATTGTATCCCGAAATGTCAAAAATTAAATATAGAGGTAACAGGTTTATGTCATGGTTTATCAGTAAGCTGACAAAACAAAAATTTTACGATGTTTCCTGTGGTTTCAGGGCTTATAGTTTTGATACATTGCTTAAACTTAATTTATTCGGGGAATTTACCTATACACAGGAAACATTTATCGATTTAGCCTTAAAAGGGATCAATATGAAAGAAATCCCTGTAAAAATTAAAGGCAGGAGAGATTATGGGAAATCACGGGTTGCTTTTAATGTATTTACATATGCCTATAAAACTTTAAAGATTATTCTCAGGGCGTATCGAGATTACAAGCCATTCAATCTTTTTGCCTTCTTTGCATCAATTTCTTTATTTATCGGCATAGCCTTCGGTATATTCCTTTTGCTATTTTATTTTCACCATCACAGGTTCACACCCTATAAATGGACAGGTTTTACTTCCATCTTTTTTATATCCGTTTCTTTAATGCTGTTTTTAATAGGTTTTATTCTGGATATGATTACCCGGATACGAAAAAACCAGGAACAAATTTTATATTTGCTTAAGAAGAATAAATAAATTTATGAATATCAGATATTATACCTAAAGTTTTCTGAATCTGGCTACATTCCTGCGAAAGCAGGAATTCAGTATATCTTTTCCTGGATTCTGTGTCAAGCACGGAATGTCAAACGATTTACCTAATATAAGTGGTATGGATTGTTCGCAGTCATATAAATTTTATCATCTTCTTGTAATCTTTATGATTTATTTCAATTAATTTTTTACTGATGTTCAGAACCTACTGGGAGACATTTATTTCTCGAATGAAACGAATACCGTTAATGCAGGATAAAACGTTTTTCTGGGGAATAATTATAGCGATAGCATTTATATATAATTATAATCATATTCTTTTTTCCAGACCCGTTGGCATACATCAGTGGCGAAATTGTGTGAGTGCCAGTTATGCGCTTTGCTATTATTACGATGGTAATTTTCTTGAACCAAAAACAGGTAATTATTATGCCGATGACTTTACTTCGCAGGTTGTCATGTTAGAGTGCCCGGTATTCTATTATTTTGTTTCAATATTATATCGAATCTTCGGGTATCATGAATTTCTTTTCAGGTTGAGCAATGTATTAATCGGTTTTTTGGGGCTTTTTAGCCTGTTTAAAATGTCACAACTGCTATTAAAGGATAAAGTGACCAGTATGTTTGTTTCACTTATCATTTTTACATCTACCGTTTATGCTTTTTATATAAATAATTTTATTACTGATGCTACCGGGTTAGCATTTGCCTTATTAGGGCTTTATCAGTTCTATCGATATTACCTCTTTAAGAAATACAGGTATTTTCTTTTTTCAATGGTTTTTTCTGCAATTGCCGGGCTACTCAAAGCTCAATCGCTTATGGTTTATTTCTCAATTGCTGCAATATTCTTCTTTGAATTTGTTTTTAATATAAAGTTTACTAAATCCGGTTCAAAAATATTTCAGAAACTATGGCCGGTAATCGCAGGTTTTACCGGGGTTGTTATTGTTATTTGTTCATGGTATTTATTTGCGCATAAATTTACAATTGAACATAATAGTATATCCTCGAACAGGTTTTTACGATCCGCTTTTTGGAATTGGTCAAAAGCAACAACAGTGCCGGTTTGGAATCTGTTTATCAGTAGATTTAAAGAGGGGTATTTCCATAATCCAAAACTGATTTATTTTGCCACACTCTTATTTATTTCAAATTTAATTTTTATTAAAAGGTATAACAGATTGCTTAATTTTTTTCTTTTAATAGTGTTCGTCCAGGGAGTTCTGATTTTTAATATAATCTTCTATTTATCCATTGGCCGATGCGATTATTATCAGATCAATAATCTTCTTTTCTTAGCCATTTTATTTCTGAACTTTTTTTGGTTTTTGAAACACAATTTTCCTAAAATTTTCAATAGTAATCTTTTCAGGTTTGGAGTAATCATTCTTTGTATTCTACTGGTAAATGATTGCCGTATGGGCATGAAAAATAAATATAGCGACTGGTTTTATTATAGTAGTAGTCAAAGGGTGGGAAAATGTGGTGAGATAACTCCTTACCTGAGAAATTTAGGTATTCAGAGAGAAGACAGGGTTTATTATACTCCTGATCCCAGTATGAATATTTCACTATATTTAATGGATCAGTTGGGAAATACCGATTTTAAGCTTGAAGGCAGTCGTAAACAAAATATTGAAAGGCTTAAAGAAAAGGGGTTAAAGTATTTAATGATAGCAGATACGGAAATATTTGCAGACTCTACATTAAATGAGTATACCGCTCCGGAAAAGAAAGTGGGTGAGTTTAACGGAGTTCATATATTCAGGATAGAATAGTTTTACTTTCTGACCTAAAAAAATATAAAAACGACCTAGTAGGGCATAACAACGATGTTAAAGTTAAAAGACACTATACAGGCATTTTTTGAATTCCCTATAATTAAAAGAATAATCAGGTTATGGTATTTGATATTTTTTGGAATAGTTTCATTTAACAGATTTTTTAGCATATTCTATCATATAATATCCTTTTTTACCTTTAGCCGGGAGCAACAGGCTGTTTTAAGGGGCCGTTATAAATATTATCGAAATCTTAAAAGAAAGACTAACACCCGGGTTGAACTTCGAAGAAATATTCACAGGATAGAGAAGGGACTGTTAATGAGACCCGGAAGAGACATCTTTGCCAGGAATTATATTCAGGAAACTATAAAATCATATGAACTGGCTTTACAGCAATATTCCGATAATAAACTTAATGTAGATAGTGATGAAATCAACTGGACTCATGATGTTTTGGTGCGGTATTTTAGCACCGTTAAGTTTACTGACAAAATCAGAAAGGCAAAAAATGAATTTGAAGCACTAACCCATTTGACATTAAAAAAGAAAGCTGATGTCGAAATGGCACCCTATAAAATCGGCGAATCTGATAAATCGCCGGTTGCGTATGATGATTTACTTAAATTAAATCAACTTAGAAAATCAGTGCGCTGGTTTAAACAGACGAATGTGCCCAGAGACCTGATTGATAAGGCAATAATGGTGGCACGTCAGGCACCCAGTGCCTGCAACCGATTACCCTATGAATACAGAATATTTGATGACCCTGAACTGGTAAAAGAAGTTGGAAAAATTCCTTTTGGAGCTTCAGGTTATTACCGCAACATACCTACGATTATTGTATTAGTTGGGAAATTGAATCATTTTTTTAGCTCTAGGGACAGGCATATAATATATATTGATGCTTCACTTTCTGCTATGTCTTTTATGTTGGCTTTGGAAACACTTGGCTTAAGTTCAAGTGTAATTAATTGGCCTGACTTTGAGCCGTTAGAAATTAAAATGAGGAAAACTCTTAAACTGAAAATCGACGAGAGGCCCATTATGCTTATTGCCGTTGGATATCCCGATCCGGAGGGTAAAGTCGCTTTTTCACAGAGGAAATCACTTAATTCACTTAGAAGTTATAATCAGACTTGATTTCAGATTAAAAAATTTATAAACTATTTGCCTGTTATTTATGATGTATTGATCGCCTGACTATCGCCAGGCTTGAAATAAAAATAAAAAACTCCCCAATAAGATACCACAATCTACCGGCAATACTTATTGTTGTGGCCGCTTCGATAGTAAAACCGCTTAAGGTTAAAAATCCGATAAGTACTCCTTCCCTCACACCTAAGCCTCCGGGCGAAAATACGACAATCATTCCCAGGGTTCCTGCAATTGGATATGCAAATACTGTAAGCAATGGGGCATTTGAAAAATATAAACTATTTATTAAAAAATAGAAAGCAATAGAAACTATAGCCCAGCGAATAAAATAGAACGGAATTACTAATACTAACTGTTTAATATTTATAAATGTGGTTTTGAAGTTTTTTCGGAATATTTTATTTATCAAATTGATGATTATTCTGTGAGGTAACGGTGAAATAAGAAATAATGTAACTGCCAGCCACACAATCAATGCAATAATACCAAGCCTCGAAATTTCTTTAAGAAGCAGGACACCGGTAATCCCAAATATCAATCCCATCCATATGGATATAATCTGGGCAATTGCCGAAATATTCAGTAATTCCTTATTACTATAATTATAGATTTTGTTTATATATGATGCTCTTCCGGCAATAGTCCAAATATTTCCCGGTATATACTTTCCGAATATTGATAAACCAATAGAAACCATGCAATCTTTTAAAGATGACGGATGACCCATAATATCAAGGGTTTTCTTCCAGGTTACGGCATCAAGAACAAACCCAACACATAACAAAATGATTGAAAAAAACAGCTGGAGTTTTGAATATATTATCGGGAGTTTTAAGTAATCTGCTTTTATTAATGCCAGCACAAGAAAAATAAGCGAGATATAAATAAATATTTTGAAGTATTTTCCCATGTTACTTTATCCACATTACTGGCATTAATTTACCAGTAATTTTTTTGTAAATATTATTTGTTTATAAGCTAAATCCTTCATGGAATCAATTTTTTGTCGGATATTCTGTATTAACTGATTCTTATTTTTATCTAAGTACTCAACTTTTTCAACTATTTTTTCGATATCCTGATTTAGGCAGTCAAATGCAAGTTCTTCGAAATGAAACACTTTCATAACTTCCATATATTTATGGCTCCATCCTAAGACAACCAGGGGTTTTAATAAAATCAAAGCAAAAATCATCGCATGAAATCTGGAAAGAATACAAATGTCAATGTTTAATATTATCGATTTAACGCCATCAGAAGTAAGATTTTTATTAAAGAAAGAATATTGTGAAGATTCGGTTTTATTATCTAACCTATCTTGTAAATCTTTAATAAGCGGTAAATCATTGTTTCTTCTCTTATATTTTAAATGTTGTTTTGTTGCATTAGGAAATATTACAATATAGTATCCTTTATCGATTAATTTTTGAATAAGGGTTTCAAGATATTCAATATAATTCATTCTTTTCTTTTTCCATAAAGATTCTATCACAGAACTCGGACAAATACCTATAATAGATTTTTTATTTCTAGAATTCATAATGATTTCATTGATAAAATCATCAACTTTTTTATCTGAGGGAAGAATTGAATCACCTGGTTTATTACAAAAAACAATATCCGGGGCAAGGGAATATTTTGTTTTAGGTAAACTTATTTTTTTTAAGTGATTTAATGTTGTTTCTCCCCTTGCGAAAACATGTTCACATTTATTCAAACAATGAGTAGCCAAAAGTCGATTTATTTTATTGTTAAAAGGACCTAAAGCCTGAGCAAATTTAATAACGGGTATTCGAAACAAAAAAGCCGGGTAAATGGATAAGACATTAAAAAGCAGGTATTTTAACCGGCTATCGATAAAAGATACCCCGGCAATATCAATAAGGAGATCAGATTGCCAAAGAAACTTTAAAGACTTAGGAAGTAAATTTCTTACCCGATGTAAATGTAAGAACCTGAAAAAACCGGCTAAAAAGGAGAGAGGTATTAGTATGAATGTAAGGTTTAACGGAGAAGAATTAAATAAGAAAATCCTGTTATTATTCTGCTTCCAGATGACCTGATCGTCTTTATAATAGGGAGAAAATATTCCAAATATAGTATCGGGGTATACTTCCCCGATTCTGGAGATTGTTGTAGCCAACATAGCTTCAGCTCCTGAGTTACCGTTTAAAGAACCTCCGGTTATTGTGATTCTTTTCATTGAATGGGTTGAGTTAAAAAATCACTTTGAAATAGGCGCTGCATAAGCCTTTACATCCTTACCGGTTATCTCTTTATCGCAAAGAATAATAAGCCGCTCCAATACATTGCGGAATTCACGGATGTTACCGGTCCAGGTAATCTTTTGGAGTTCTTCGATAGCATCTTTGGTAATAACCTTTTTAGGTTGTCCATATTCACTACAGATAATTTCATTGAAATGTTCCGCAAGAATTGGAATGTCTTCGAGGCGTTCATTCAAATCGGGGACGTGAATGAGAATTACACTCAACCTGTGATAAAGGTCCTCACGAAAGGTTTTGGCATCAATTTCAGAGCGCATATCCTTATTGGTAGCTGCCAGTACACGCACGTTGATATTGATATCCTTATCGCTGCCCACTCTTGCTATTTTATTTTCCTGCAGGGCTCTTAACACTTTTGCCTGTGCTGCCAGGCTCATATCTCCGATTTCATCGAGAAAGATAGTGCCTCCTTCGGCTTGCTCGAACTTACCTTTGCGTTGCTTATGAGCAGAAGTAAACGCTCCTTTTTCATGTCCGAAAAGTTCACTTTCAATCAATTCCGAAGGTATTGCCGCACAATTGACCTCGATAAATGGCCCTGAAGCCCGGTTGCTTTTCTCATGAAGTCCCCTTGCCACCAGTTCTTTTCCTGTGCCGTTGGCACCTGTTATTAATACCCGGGCATCGGTCGCAGCTACCTTATCAATCATATCATTTACCTTTCTGATGGCTGTCGAATTTCCGACAATTTCATAGTGTTTGCTGATCTTCTTCTTTAGCTGCCGGGTTTCGGTTACCAGGCTTTTCTTTTCAAGGGCATTTTTTATAGTTACCAAAAGCCTGTTCAGGTCAAGTGGTTTTTCAATAAAATCGTAGGCACCTTTTTTTATAGCATCTACCGCAGTATCAATATTGCCGTGACCTGAGATCATGATCACAGGAATTTCAGGATTAGTTTCCACAATTTTTGAAAGCACTTCGATACCGTCCATATTGGGCATTTTGATGTCACACAGAATGGCATCGTAATGGTTCTGATTAAAAAGATCGAGACCGGAGGTTCCATCTTCGGCTAATTCAACTTCGTGCGATTCGTATTCGAGGATATCTTTAAGTGTGTTCCGGATACTTTTTTCGTCGTCGATTACCAGGATATGAGCCATGTAGCTAGTTTTTAAAAAGTTGGTAAATTGCCCCTTCTTTCAAAGAGAAATTAGACTGAAAGATCTCTTTAAGTTTTTGGGTTTCGAGGATAAATTTAACAAAAAGACAAGCGAATACAATCATCTCGATACGCATGGGTTCGAGTCCTTCCATTTTACTACGTTCAGCAATTGTCGAACGGATTAACTTTTCATATAGTGTATTAAATTCTTCATGAGAAATTGTCACCGATTGCGGAACTAATGATGATTGGCTCTCAATATCGGTAGCCTCGGAACGAATCATGCAAACAAAAGTCTCAAATGATCCTGAAGCACCTAACAATGTTTTTACATGATGATGCTTAACCTGTAGGGTTAAATCGCGCAGTTTATCCGACAGGTACTCGTTAATTTTTTTGATTTCATCAGGGCTGATCGGATCGGAAGGTTTGAATAGCTCAAGCAAACGAGCTATTCCCAGTTCATAACTTCGTTTCCAGTAAATCCGGTCCTTATCGGCAATTATCAACTCATTACTACCGCCTCCGATATCAAGAATGAGGTATTTACCCTTATCCATAGGATGAGTTTGTCTGACTCCAAAATAGATAAGTTCAGCTTCTGTATCGCCAGAGATAATTTCAATTTCAATTCCCGTAAGATCTTTTATGGTTTGAATAAACTGACTCCCATTCCTGGTGGTTCTTAGTGCTGATGTCCCAAAAGCTTTAATTGTATCAACCTGAAACTTAACAATCGTTTGGTAATGGATTTTAACCGCCTCAATTCCACGATCGAAAGCAGCCTTTGTGATTTCGCCTTTATTAATTCCTTTTTCACCAAGTTTTACGGGAAGTTTACTATTGTGGAGGATCCGCAAAGCGACTGTTTCATTTTTTTCCGCTATAACCAGGTTGAAGGTATTGGTACCCAGATCGAGAACAGCTACGCGCATAAAAATCAGGTAATGGTATTGTACTGAGTAAAAGTACAAATCTCCAACCGATTTTCTATACGTCCGGATAATATGTATTAATCCTTATAGGTCAGCCATTTAAATATTTCCTTATAGTTTACCTTTTTACCGTACATAAGGATTCCGGTTCTGTATACTTTTCCTGCTACCCAGGTCATTGCCAGGAATGTGCCGACTAATAATACCATGGAGAGTATTAAATCTCCAACCGGTGGACTGAAGGGAATGCGGGCCATCATTACTACGGGTGAAGTAAAGGGGATGATAGAGAACCAGAACACCAGTTGCCCTTCCGGATTGGTAATAGCGTTAATCATTACGATAATGCTTATGATAAGTGGTATCGTAACCGGCAGCATAAACTGCTGTGTATCGGTTTCGCTATCGACAGCCGAGCCAATGGCTGCAAACATCGATCCGTATAATAAATATCCGAAAATGAAATAGAATAAAAATGTTCCGAGCAGGTAAAAATAAAATGACGGTTTTACTGAGTTTAGTGCACTGATAATTGCCGGGGCTTCTGCAGGTTCCTGCATCATTGGGCTGTTAAAGGCCGAGGAGCCCATAGGTTGAATTTGTTGGGTCTGGGGTATTTTACCCGGACCCATAAACTGGGTCATGGCGAATTGATATATTCCCATTGTGAGCAAGATCCATGCTAAGAATTGGGTCAATCCGACAAGAGCAATGCCTGCAATTTTGCCCATCATAAGCTGAAAAGGACGAACCGAAGTGACAATGACCTCAACAATCCGATTTGTTTTTTCTTCGATCACACCCCGCATAACCTGGGCACCGAAAAAGAAAATGAAGAAATAGATTAAAAATCCTGCAGCATAACCTATTCCACGTTTCAGATCCATCAGTTTTTGCTCTTTAAATTCACCCTTTTCCAGACGGCTGATCTTAAGTTTTATATGAGGCTTATACGATTTGATTACATCCGGAGAAAGATTCATTTTTTCCAGATTTTTTTCGAAAAGAAAATTTTCCAGCGCCTGACTGATATGCGTTTCAATGCCAATGCTGGGTTGTTTCTTTGAATAAAATTGAATATCACTATTCTGCTGATTGAGCAGACGATGATTCAGGACAAGTACCCCATAATATCCCGAATACTGAATAAGGGTTTCGACAGTAATAGCATCGATATCACTCAGGTATTCGAACTTAAGTTTATCTTTTGAAGCAAATAAGTTTTCAAACACCAGATTTTCATTTGATACAGGCGCATTTTGTTCATCAAGTTCAACAACAGCAATAGTTTTTATATCGGAATCTTCCAGGTTAACGAGTAAATAGGGGACCACCAGAAATGAAGCGAAAATAACCGGACCTAAAATGGTCATGATAATAAAAGCGCGTTTTCTGACCCGTGTCAGGTATTCTCTTCGGATGATAAGGAGTATTTTATTCATGGCGAGATGTATTCGAATTTTTACTAACAGCTTTTATAAAGACTTCGTTCATACTGGGTAATACTTCCCGGAATGATAGTATCTCAACATGAGCCATAGCTTGTTTGAGAAGATTGTTACCCGTTCTTTTTTCCGGCAGTTGAATCCGGATCACATTTTCTCCGCCCGGGAGTTTTTCGGTATGAGTGATAGTATAATCACCATTAAGTTTTTGAACCAGACTATTGTCATCTTCCAGATAGGTCAACTCAAAAAGATTGGTTTTGTATTGTTGCTTAATATCTGAAACCTTGCCTTCAAGAATAGTCTTTGATCTATCGATCAGCGAAATATGATCGCAGAGCTCCTCGACAGATGCCATATCATGGGTTGAAAAAATAATAGTGGTTCCGTTTTTTTTCATATCGAGTACTTCTTTTTTCAGCATGGAGGCGTTCACCGGATCGAAACCACTGAAGGGTTCGTCAAAAATCAACAATTTCGGGTTGTGCAACACAGTGATAATAAACTGAACTTTCTGAGCCATTCCTTTTGAAAGCTCTTCGATTTTTTTATTCCACCAGTCGATCATATCAAATTTTTCGAACCAGAATTTGAGCTTTTTCAGGGCATCATTTTTTGATAATCCCTTGAGCCTCGCCAGATAAAGCGATTGTTCTCCTACTTTCATTTTTTTGTATAAGCCTCTTTCTTCAGGAAGATAGCCAACCTGAATAAGGTCTTCGTAGGTTAATTTTTTCCCTTCCAGCAGAAGTTCTCCCTTATCGGGGGCTGTTATGCGGTTAATAATCCTAATCAGCGTAGTCTTGCCTGCTCCGTTAGGTCCCAAAAGGCCATAAATACTTGCTTCAGGGACATGAATAGAAACATTGTCGAGTACTTTGTGGGCGGCATAACTTTTATCGATATTCAGTGCTTCAAATAGTGACATCTGCTTTTGTATTGAAAATAGTAAGCGTTATTCGAAATAATTACGGATCTTCTCAAAGAAACCTTTTTCCATTTTTGAAGGATCGGGCTTAAAATTAATTGATTCTCCAAATTTTTCAAGTAGTTTCTGTTCTTCTTTGCTCAGAGTTTTGGGAATCCAGACATTAACAGTAACGAGTAAATCACCTCTTCCATATCCATTTACCTCCGGTATTCCTTTGCCCCGTAAACGCAATATTTTCCCGGGCTGGGTACCTGGTTCAATTCGTATTTTAACTTTCCCATCTACTGTAGGGATTTCCGTTGTTGTTCCAAGCGCAGCCTGAGGGATGCTTAAGAACAGGTAAAACACCAGGTCATTTCCATCGCGAATAAGTTCCGGATGCGCTTTTTCCTCGATAACTACCAGCAGGTCACCGTTGATACCGCCCCGACGGGCCGCATTCCCTTTACCGGAAACACTAAGTTGCATACCTTCTGCAACGCCTGCAGGAATATTGATCTTTATTACTTCCTGATCCTTGATAATTCCTTCGCCATGACAGGTTGTACAACGGTCTTTAACAATCTTTCCCTCTCCGTCGCAATGCGGACAAGTGGTTGAAGTTTGCATTTGACCTAAAAGTGTATTGGCAATACGTGTTACATGCCCCGATCCGTGACAGGTACTGCAGGTGGTATAACCGTCACTACCCCGGGCTCCCGTACCCTGGCAGGTTTGGCAGGTAATATATTTGTTGACCTTAAGCTTTTTTTCCACTCCGTTGGCAATTTCCTCGAGAGTGAGACTTACCTTTACACGGAGGTTACTGCCTTTGTTGACTCTGCGTGAACTGCGACCCCTGCTGCCGCCAAATCCAAAACCACTAAAACCACCAAAATCGCCAAATATATCTCCGAATTGATTGAATATATCTTCAATGGTCATTCCTCCGCCTGAGAAACCTCCTCCGGAGTTACCCAGACCAGCATGTCCAAACTGATCGTAGCGCCTTCTTTTATCAGTATTGCTTAAGACTTCGTAAGCTTCAGCGGCTTCTTTAAATTTTCCTTCTGCTTCCTTATTATCAGGATTTTTATCCGGATGGAATTTCAGTGCCTGTTGTCGATAGGCTTTCTTGATCTCATCGAGTGAAGCACTTTTTGAAACGCCTAATACTTCATAGTAATCTCTTTTTGCCATGTATCCAGCTTAAAACAGTATTTTATTTAATCGCCCACTACCACTTTGGCATAGCGAATTACTTTATCATTCAGCATGTAACCTTTTTCAATGACATCGATTACCTTTCCTTTATCTTTTTTAGAAGGAGCAGGTATCTTGGTCATGGCTTCATGGAAATCGAGATCGAAAGCCTGTCCTTTGGCTTCGATTTCTTTAACGCCTTTTTGTTTGAGGAACTCTGAAAACTTTGTATAAATAAGATGAATTCCTTTTTTCAAAGCTTCAAGATCATGCGATTTGTCGATATGGTCGATGCCTCTTTCAAAATCATCTACTACGGCCAGAATATCTTTAAGCAGATTTTCGTTAGCACTAAATATCAATTCGGCTTTTTCTTTCAGGGTTCGTTTCCTGTAGTTGTCAAATTCAGCCGATAAACGAATATATTTATCCTGCCATTCTTTTGAAGACTGCTCCAATTCGACGATTTTCTTTTTCGTTTCGTTTTCTTTAGCATGTGCTGACTTTCCATCACTTGTCTTCATTTTTCTGACTTCCTTATCTGACTTAATGTCCTGCTTTTCCTCCTTTTCAGAACTCTTTGTGTTTGACTGCATGTTTTCGATGTGAATTTCTTGATCGCCTTTCAAGCTGCTACTTTTAGAATTTGCAGCAGGTTTCGCCGTTTTTTTACCCATATTTCAATTCAGGTTTTAATCATATTAACTTAATGGTCTTTCTTTTCTCAAAATTGTTGCCAAGAAAGATCAGCGGCCAATTTGACAGTTAGTATTTATACATATTTTAAAGATTATTCAATAAGAAGATTTTCCAGATAGGTTCTGAGTGCTTCGCCATGTAAATCTTTTGCAAGTATAATACCATCACCATCAATCAGGATATTGGAAGGAATAGCGCTGATATTATAAGCATAGGTGGCTTCGGCTTCCCAGCCCTTAAGATCACTGACATGATTTTCCCATATCAATTGATCTTTTGCGACGGCTTCGGTCCAGTCTTTTTTTGTTCTGTCGCATGAAATACTGTAAACGGTAAAACCATCTCCTTTACTGAATTTCTTGTCGTTCAATTCTTTATAAATCGCAACAAGGTTTGGATTCTCATGGCGGCAGGGAGGGCACCATGATGCCCAGAAATCGATCAGTACAATTTTCCCTCGTAGCGAGTAAAGCGAAATTATTTTTCCTTCAGGATTGGGATAACTGAGATTGGGCGCCTGTTCACCAATATTGATCCCTTCTTTTACTGATTCAGGAATATCTGCTTTAATTTTTCTGTCGGCATTGTAACACTGGTAAAATATTGCCAGGCAGAAAATTGCAAAAAATTTTAACATGAGATAATGGATTAATTAAACACGCTGTATGTTGGCACCGATGGCATTTAGGCGCTGGTCAATATTCTGATATCCCCGATCAATCTGATCGATATTATGAATTGTACTTGTTCCGTCGGCTGAAAGAGCGGCGATAAGCAGTGCCACACCGGCACGTATATCGGGTGAGGTCATAGTAGTTGCACGTAGTTTCACTTTATGATCCAGCCCTATAACCGTAGCTCTGTGGGGATCGCACAGAATAATTTGTGCTCCCATATCAATAAGTTTATCGACAAAGAATAACCGGCTTTCAAACATTTTCTGATGGATGAGTATGCTGCCCTGTGCCTGTGTGGCCACAACAAGAATAACACTCAGCAGGTCAGGTGTCAGACCCGGCCATGGAGCATCGTCAATGGTCATAATTGCACCATCAATAAAAGTTTCAATATTGTAATGCTCCTGTGCAGGGATAAAAATATCATCGTTTTGCCGGATTAACTGAATTCCGAGTCGCTCGAATGAATGAGGAATAATACCCAGGTTTTCATACGATACATTCTTTATTAAAATTTCCGAACCTGTCAAAGCAGCGAGTCCGATAAAACTTCCCACTTCAATCATGTCAGGTAATAACGAATGGGTACAACCTCTCAGGTTTTTTACGCCTTCAATGGTAATTAAATTCGAGCCTATTCCTGAAATGTTGGCTCCCATGCAAACCAGCATTTTGCATAACTGCTGAATATAAGGTTCACAGGCAGCATTATAGAGGGTTGTGGTTCCTTGTGCCATCACGGCAGCCATAATCAGATTAGCAGTTCCGGTCACCGAGGCTTCATCGAGGAGCATATAGGTTCCTTTCAGTTGCTTTGATACAACGGTATAAAAATCATCGTGATGGTTGTATTTAAATTCAGCACCTAATTGAATGAAACCATTGAAATGTGTATCGAGACGACGACGACCGATTTTATCGCCACCGGGTTTGGGTATATATCCCTTACCGAATCTGGCCAGTAAAGGGCCAATGATCATAACCGATCCGCGCAGACTCGCGCTTTTGTTCCTGTACTCTTCGCTGAGAAGATATTCGATGTCAACTTTTTCTGCTTTAAAACTATAGGAGCCGGAGGCAAGCTTTTTTACTTTTACTCCAAGTTTCTTAAGCAGCAGGATCAGATTTTTTACATCGAGAATATCCGGTATATTGTTAATAATAACTTCTTCGGAAGTGAGAAGGGTTGCGCTGAGAACCTGAAGAGCTTCATTTTTAGCTCCCTGAGGTTTCAGATCACCCCGGAGTTTATGGCCTCCTTCTATTCGAAAAGAGCTCATGCAGGCAAATAATTATTTTTTCCGCATAGGTCTGCGGATTTTTTTCTTACTTAATATTTCGCGCGTTTCGTTCAGTTTGATATTATCTGTCTTGAGACGTCCCTTCGATAGTTTCCCCAGATCATTAAGGACCATTTCATCGTTCACTGTATCGCGATTCCAGATCAGATACGATTTTTTCATATGGTTAGCGATGGTGGTGACAAGCTTCTCTTTTTCATAGCCATCGGGAAGTTCACAGGCTGCATCGATCAATAGTTCAGTTGCTTTACCATAGTGTTTAAAGGCAATATTGTGAACGCCATATTCAACAATGCGGGGACGTTGCTGGAAAGTTTCGGGTTTCGGGACTTCGTAAGGAAAATCGATATCGAGTTCAAAATGTGCAATAATAGCCAGGTGATCCCATAGTTTATGTTTAAAGTCGTTTATGTCGCGCAAATGTGGATTCAGGTTACCCATAATAGCAATAATAGCATACGCCAGTCTGTTACGCTCGGTGCGGTCTTCTACAGTCTTAATATAATCGACCATCTTCTGAATGTTTCTTCCATATTCGGGAAGGACTAGCTGTTTTCGGCTGGTGTTATAATCAAAGCTCATTCGTATAATATTTCGTATTTTCTTGTTTTTCTATTCTGTTGTATAAATCTATTTCTGGCGGAAAGACAATCTCCATGTTCACCTATAGTAGGATATAACTCCGGATATTACTGCTTGGCCTGCTTTCTGATGAATAAATTGTTTTTACATTACCAGGGTAGTTACTCCCAAAAATGGAATGATTTACAAAGCTAAATGAAAAATCCGTACCACCAAAGCTATTTACAGAGTGATTTTCAGGAGTAGAATATATTTTTAGTAAATGCCCAAAAGTATTATAGATAAAAAAGTGCGATAGGAGAAAAACCAGCGTTGACGAGGTCGGCCATGGCTTGTGGGTTGACTAGGTTTTTCATGATTTTTCTTTGGTTCGTTTCTTTTCATCATAGGAAAAGAAATGAACAGAATAATTACTTTAATTAATGGCATAAGCCCTATAAATTGGATTAATCTTTATGGGAGAAAGGCCTTCTTTGTGTTAGTAACTCAAGTTACTACAACTTACGAATATTACTACAGAATTGGAAGTTAGTTTCTTACATGACACCGATATTTACAATCAGAAATTATCGACGATCCTGAGCTTGGCAAATTTAAGAAGAAGTTGTTTTTCCTGCTTCATCTGCTGAAAGAAAACCGTTGCTTTCCGGTTGGGCATCTCACCTTCAATGTGTATCACTTTTCCTTTACCAAACCGGGAATGTTCAACCAGCATCCCGGATTGTATTTTTAAAGGATCGGAAGGTTTAAAGGATGAATCGGAGGGAGCACGGAGCGGTTCGTTTCTTCCGGCAACATTACTGATTTTAGTAAGTTTTCTTCCGGTTCCCCTTGAAAAAGACTTAGGTTCGCGATGCAGGGAATTATTATTCCTGAATTCATCTTCACGATCGAATACAAAAGAATCTTTACGCGGATCGTCCGGCCAATCGACATAGGTTTCATCAATTTCTTTAATGAAGCGGCTGGGTGAACAATCGGTAAGCTCACCCCATCGGTAGCGAGTCTGACTGTAAGTGATAACTACCTTCTTTTTGGCCCGGGTAACTGCCACATAGAAGAGTCTCCGTTCTTCTTCCAGACCCTGCATATTTTCCATTGACATAGGTGAAGGGAAAAGATCTTCTTCAACACCTGCCACATAAACAACAGAAAACTCGAGTCCCTTGGCCGAATGCATGGTCATAATACTGACTTTATCCCGGTTTTCTTCTTTCATATTATCAGCATCGGTGAGCAGTGCTATATCCTCCAGGTATCGCTCCAACATGGGAGACTCACCCTCTTCACGGGCACCTTCTGTAAAATCATGAATACCGTTCAGAAGTTCTTCCAGGTTTTCAAATTTGCTGAGCTCTTCGGGCGTATTGCCATTATGGAGTTCTTTCATAATACCGCTGACCGATAGTAAATGCCGGGTAGTTTCATAGGCATCCTCTGCTTTTGCTTTCGTCTGACAACTGCTGATAAATTCGGCAAAAACCCTAAGCTTTTCCAGTGTACCCCGATTGAGTTGAAGTGCCGGGTCGGATAAATTCTGAAGTACATCCCAGAGGCTGGTATTTTCGGAAAGTGCCACTTCCTGAAGTTTTCCCAGTGTTGTCTTGCCAATACCTCTTGCCGGATAATTTATGATACGTTTCAGTGCCTCATCATCATTTGGATTTACCATTAGTCTCAGGTAGGCAATGCAATCTTTGATCTCCTTACGCTGATAGAAGGAAATACTCCCGTAAATTTTGTAGGGTACATTGCGTTTGCGCAGGGCTTCTTCAAAAATTCTCGATTGTGCATTGGTGCGGTACAGAATAGCAAAATCGTTGTATTGCATTTGCCGACTCAAGCGGATGTCGAGAATGGAATTCGATACAATAAATCCCTCTTCAACATCAGTCAGGGCTTTAATAACCTCAATTTTTTCACCCTCCTCGTTTTTCGAGTAGATAGTCTTTTTTATCTGATCGCGGTTTTTATCGATAATGCTGTTGCCCGCATTCACAATAGTCTGTGTTGAGCGATAGTTTTGTTCCAGTTTGAATAAATGGTAGTCAGGATAGTCGTTCTTAAAATTGAGTATGTTTTCAATTTTTGCACCCCGGAATGAATAAATACTCTGTGCATCGTCGCCCACCACGCATACATTTTTATGCCTTTCTCCCAGCCGGTTCACTATCAGGTACTGGGCATAGTTGGTGTCCTGGTATTCATCGACGAGGATGAATTGAAATTTTTTTTGGTAGGTGCGGAGGACCTCTTTGAAATCGCGAAAGAGAATATTGGTGTTCAGGAGGAGATCGTCGAAATCCATGGCACCGGCCTTTTTGCAGCGTGCCGCATACATTTTGAATATATCTCCCAGCATGGGCCGGCGCGTTATCCGGTCGCGCTCCGTAAACTGGTTGTTATTGCAATAGGCCTGAGGTGTGATGAGGTTATTCTTGGCCGAAGAAATACGGCCAAACACTTCACCGGGTTTGTAGATTTTTTCATCGAGCTGAAACTCACGGATAATGGTTTTGACCAGGCTCTTGGAGTCGTCGGTATCGTAAATGGAAAATGCCGAAGGATATCCAAGCTTATCAGCCTCCTTTCGTAATATCCGGGCAAACATGGAATGGAAAGTTCCCATCCACAGGTACCTTGCAGCATCATTTCCCAGTAGCTGGACTATCCGCTCTTTCATCTCCCGGGCGGCTTTGTTGGTAAAAGTCAGTGCCAGGATGGATGAAGGAGAAACGCCTTTCTCCAACAGGTGGGCAATCCGGTAGGTCAATACGCGGGTCTTCCCCGAACCGGCACCGGCAATAACCAGCGATGGCCCTTCCGTATGTTTTACGGCTGTTTCCTGAGCTTCATTTAATCCGTCGAACAGAGTACCCACAAAAATTGCATGTTTTTAAGGCTCGTAAAGTTAAAATTTAAGTGATGGGCCAGGGGATAAAACACAGAGTTTTTTTCAGGAGAAATTAACAGTTCAGTGTAATGGCTGAATGTACTAATCTTTTAGCCATTACTGATACCTTTCAGAAGATATAAGTATACCCAAAATTTATTATTAAAGGGAAAAGACTTTGCTGGTAGAGCCTGATTCTTCCATCTTTCTGTTTGAGATACAGAAAGAATGAATTCTGATGGTTATAGATAATGTATATTGATTTTGGTCTAATGTATAATTTGTATTACTAATAATTTATTAGGAATTTAACTATAAATCAAAACTTAATATTAAAACTGACAGAGGGCATAATGGGGAAAAGCGATACGGATTTAATTTCTCTTTTTCCAATAAATCCCTGCGTGCCATAAGTGCCGGTGTAACTATAATCTGCATAATAGTAGTAAGGATTTTTCCTGTTATACAGATTATACAAGCCAACATCCAAAAAGCCTTTTCCCCATTTAAAAGGAAAATATCTCCTAAGACTTACATCTAACCTGTGAAAATCCTTCATTCTAAATGCATTTCTCTCACTCTGACCATAATATATTAAATCTCCTACAGGTACTGAAAATGAACCTGTTAAATAATCAAAATTTACAGCGTTATAGGTATACAGCGGCATTGTAATAGCCTGACCGGTACCATACACCCAGTTAATATTAAATTCGTATTTCTTATTAATCCTGTAATTTGTAACTAACGAAATATCATGTCTTCGGTCATAACGCGAGAAAAAAGACTTTCCGCCATTAAGATCATCGAACTGAAACTTAGTCCATGATAATGTGTAGGCAAACCACCCTGAAAGTTTCCCGGTAGATTTTTCCAACATTACCTCAAGGCCATAGGATTTACCTTTTCCTATGGTTAAAATATTTTCAATTGTCTTCGGAGAATTCTGTACTAGCCCCGTAAAATTATGAGAACTAAATCCATCCCTGTATGAAATTATGTTATGCATAGTTTTGTAGTATGTCTCAGTGCTTAAGGTAAATTCTGATTCCTTAATTTTCAATTTTTTATATATACCTGCTGCTATGTGGTCTGAATACTCCGGCGTTAAATAATTATTTGATGATACCCATAAATCGATTGGCATTCCAAGCCCGGGATTCGTTAACAGATGAACAGGCTGGCTAATTCTGCTGTACGATGCTTTGAGAGTAAGGTGATTTTTAAGTTTCTGAGTAAAATTAATTCTGGGTTCCAGATTACTATATATTACATTATTAACCAAGTAATTACTATATCTCAGGCCAATTTGAAATTGCCGGCCATTACCCATTTTGACATCCAGGCTGGTATAAGCATTCAACTCCCAGGTTTCAAACTTCGGAATAGTATAAACAGCCGTATCAAAATAATAATCGGACCAGTTGACAGTTGCCGGTTCGAAATGGTGGTTAATTGTTTCGAAACCTGTGAATATTGAAAAAATATCAGATTTATAGCTAAAATCATTCTTCAAAACATAATCAGAAATCTTTGACTTAAACGCACTGTTATAATTTCCAAGAGTATCCTCTCTTTTGCCAATATCCTCCAGATTTAACTCATATTCAATCAACTGAAAATAAAAGCTGTTAGAACATTTATCATTAAAATTATAAGTAATAGCCGAATTAAGATATTTATTGTTCCTCATCAGTACATTCTCATCAAGATATACCTTAGAATTTTCATTTTCAGTTATGCTGTATATCTTATCCCGGTCGGCATAAGCGCTGATTAATATTTTACCTTTTTTGGAGAAAAACATCCATTTAATAAAAAGGTCATGAAAGTTTAGCGATTCAAATTCATTCTCATCAGAGAAGGCTTTTGTTATCAAATCGAAATAAGTTCGCCTTCCGGATATCATTAGTGTTGATTTACCAGGGATAATGGGCAGATGTAATGAACCTTTGGATGAGAGCAAGCCAATATCGAATTCACCATTTAAATTATTTCTATCAGGCTCTTTAGTCTCAACATCAAGAACTGATGACAGCCTTCCTCCATATTTTGATGGAAATCCTGCTTTATATAGATTTACTCTACTAACTATCAAAGGATTATACGAAGATAAAAATCCAAGTAAATGGTTCGAATTATACATGGTAGTATTATCCAGAAGATACAGGTTCTGATCAGGGGTACCTCCCCTTACAATCAGATCAGCGCTTCCTTCCGAGCCGGATTGAATTCCGGGAAGCAGCTGCAATACTTTCGCAATATCTTTTTCCCCACCGATTGTTGGAATCCGGTCAATGGTCTTAGATTCAATTCGTTCTATACTTATCTGTGTATCCCCGACTTTATCAATGAAATCAGATATTATTGATACCTCTTCTATCATATAGGACCTTAAAAGGGGTTTCAATTGAATTTGAAGAGATGTATCAGAAAATAAATGGAGTTCCAAAACCTTTATTTCATAATCCGGATGGCTGATTTGTACTATGTGCCTGCCTGATGGAAGCGCTAATATAAAATTCCCGTATGTATCCGATCCGATCTCTTTACTCAATTCCGGTATTAAAACTGAAGCTTTGTTTACAGACAGACTCGTTTGTTCATCGGATACATTTCCCTTAATAATCCACATATTGTTTTGACAATACAACTCAGGAAGGTTGATGCAAAGTACTATAGTTAAAAATATCTTAATATGCATAATTAAGCCTGAAAAATAAATTGTTAATGGAATCTGCTTCAATACAAATGAATCCGTTCTTTTCTGACTGACAAGGGATACTTTCCCCATACAAATCATTTTGTTCAATATCCATAAGGAGTTGTTTGTTTTCTCCTTTGAATTTGAAAAAATTCACTGCACCAATTACAGGTATGATAAGAGCAGGGCTTGGAAAGAATATCACACCATTTGCAGTAATTATCATAGAACCGATAAGACCTCCGGCCATACAATATAGTAAACCGGCTTTTCTTGATAATTTTTTAGCGTACACTTCAGGCGGAACAAGGTCAGCAATCTCATAGTTATTAATAACTTTAATTGTTGAATCAGCTATAATAAATTCACGGGTCCCATTATTCAATACCTGAACAGGAATGATCCATAACTTCTTACGCATTTGTCTTTTTTCATATGCCCTGTTGTTGCTTACCTGAAATATGTTTTGCTGGCTATGCAATATTGTAACAGGATTAGCAGTATCAATTTTCTCATTGTAGGTAAAATCCTGTAATTGAATGTGATTATAGTTAACCGCACATCCTGAAAACATAAAAGAGATTAATAAATATATTCTTGTGAGTTTCATAGTTCATCTGTGTTTATATTAATTATAACTGTATCACTTAAATAACTTCCAAAAATTCCCACACCTTCCTCAATATTACTGGTCTCAGGTATGACACCACGGAAAAGATTAAGAAACGATCCGCCATCCAGTACATTTTTTATTTGTTCAAATATCTCCTGTACTTTAATGAAGTTTGCCAGGTTTTCATCGGTAGTAGCTAAATAAAGGGTATCGCAAATTCTATTACTATCCCGGAAGAACATGTTATAGCCGTATTGACAAAAATTCATGTTCCCTGCCGAATAATAGTTTTCTAAAATAGCAATACCGTAATTAATTGAATTACTGGAACCGCTATATAAATGGTAACCATAACTGTATTCGCTAACTGTTTCCCAATATAATAATACCTCTACAATCTGATTATATCCGAATACTTCATCATATAGAGTATATTGTGAAACATTTTCCTGATTTAGTTTTGCAAAGGTATGGGGAGTTGTTGTAGAAGCACGAACACTTAATCCGCCGGGAGTAGTTACATGCAAATGGTATTGGGCAGATTGTGTAATATTGAAGTTTTCCTGGGAGGCCGCATATAATGGAAATGAATCAGATTTTAATACTAAGGGGATAGAATTGTTAATATCATCAGAGAGTTCAACTAAAGCGTCAAACACATAATAATCTTCCGGTTTGTCTGCTATTTGTGAAAAAGGAGCAGTCCTGGCAATGTATGCATAGATACTATCACCCGGAGTAAGCAGACAGTAAACGACAAGTTTTTCCCTGTACAGTGCTGATATTGTTTCATCATCAATGATTTCTTCTCTAATACAGGAATTAAAAACAAAAAAGCCAAATAGAAAGAATAAATAAAGGGGCCGTATTTTGAGATGAAATTTCATAAAATGTATAACATTTCTGAATGGAAATTTAATAATAAATTAAAAATTGTGCTGAACCTAAGTTCAGCACAATAAAGGTTATTTCAATTGAATTCTTCATACCAATGCTTATTTTACGGTCATATTGCGGGATGAGGTTTTTTTATTCCTGAGCAAGTAGTTAAAACGTAGTGAATAAACGCTTTACTCAGAGATAATCCCGATTTAAAAATCGTTGCTTTTCACATGATCGATTTTGTGAAAAGCATACAGGTTCTTTATCGTGAGCGGTAATCGCTCATTTAGGATTGTAACTGTGTAGACTTCCCATTCTTGTAGCCTTCCCCAAAAGTGTAGCCTTCCCCAAAAGTAGGACAGTTTAAAATTAGACATATTCGTTAAATTTAAACTGTTATAATTATGAAAATGACACGATTTACAGAGACCCAAATCTTAAAGATTTTAAAAGAATTTCTCAGTGGCTTTGTTAACAAGGGGACTGTCTTTATTTATGACAACCTTTTTTTGTTTTTCATTATTTAGTTGAATTCTCTAAGATCAATTTTATTAGAAGTATATCCGGCAAAAATTCCAATTCCTCCATTAATATTTGAATATATATTATTTGGTGTTAAAAAATAAGTTGTATTTATAACAAAATCATATTCTGCATAGCTAAGCTCATATAGCATGTAACTTTCTGAGATAGTATAAATA
Source organism: uncultured Bacteroidales bacterium (assembly GCA_964592225.1). Classification (GTDB taxonomy): domain Bacteria; phylum Bacteroidota; class Bacteroidia; order Bacteroidales; family UBA10428; genus UBA10428. The sequence goes on along the minus strand of CAZQCO010000004.1, from coordinate 52,087 downwards.
TTGAGATAGTCATATAATTCAGGGTCGAAAGGAATTTGCAATTGAGCATCTGTATTAATAGCTTCAAGAATGGAGCAGTTCCATGAATAATACTCGATGAAATCCTTTTTTGAATTGATTGAAAGGTTAATACCTTCTCTATTTGTTTGGTTATTATCCGATACAAATATTTTGAAGAATTGACCGTTATAAGAATTTTCTATTTTAAGAGCAATAGAATGAAAATCTATTTGTTGATTATCACATAAAATATATACTTCATTAGGAAAAATATCAGGTGGCAGGGAATTCAGATAATTAATACTATCCAAAAGAACTGGTTCAGGTAAGGTTTGAATATTGGTTTCGGCTTCATCAAAACCTGGACTTAATATTTTAAGCTTATATTCTTTTCTAAATTCTGGTTTTAATTGTTTGGAGCTTATATATTCATTGTTTTTTGATTTTATGAAGGTATCAATAACCGCATTTTCTTCAAACAGTATGACTGTAGAATTAGTAATCCATAAACTGGTATCACTTGCTAAGTCTAATAAATTACCCAGTTTACTGACACTTGCTTTCCAGGTACTATCAGGATTAAATAAACAATATACAACTAATTTGTTACTTGCTGTAGGCAAATCATAATAAATGTCTTTTGATGTACAAGAGTAAAATACAATAACAAATAATACTATTTTGGTAATATTTTTCACAAATCGAGACAGCATTTTTTCTAATTAAATTTTCGAATATAACTTATTGATGGTATGAAAGGAAATAAACTATATTGTTTAAGTTTTCTTTCAGTACGAATAAAAGTCTCGTTTTCATAAATAATTTCATCTTCAATATCAACATTAAATGGATTTGCTCTGTTATAAACATTATAAATGCTAAGCTCCCAAATTCTATATCCATTTCTTTTAATTTTCTTTTGTTGAATGGAAATGTCTAATCGATGATAAGGTTTCAAACGGTAATTATTCTTTGAAGAGACATAATATGCAATTATATCAGAATTTTGTTCTTCGGTATTTAAAAAATAAAGCCCATCAGGAAGGGTAACAGGTTGTCCGGAGGCAAAAATCCAGTTAATAGAAAACAGATATTTCTCTTTAAGATTGTAAAATGTATTAAAATTGAAATAATGCCTCCTATCGAAGTTAGACGGATACCAGGTATTGTAATTAATTTCCTCAAATTTTCTTATCGACTTTGACAAAATATATGAGGCAGAGTAATTTAAATTGCCGATTTTTTTGTTGCTGTATATCTCTATTCCAAAAGATCTACCTGTCCCGTTTATTTCGTAAACATTATTTTGTAATGATGAAGGTAATGGGAAGTCTGAATAGAAATTTCCGTACTCAACCAAACCGTCCATCCATTTATAGTATGGAGAAATTCCAATTTCTAATTTGAATTTTTCAATTTTGTGATAAACTTCAGTTGAAATCTGATATCCATTTTCAAATTTCATTTCATCATTTGATATATGCCATGTTTCAACAGGCATTCCAGCCGAAAAATTTTCAATTCTATGAATAAACTGAATATTTCTGGAGAATGAACTTTTAATTTTCCAATAGTTATTAAGATTGTTAATTATACTTATACGGGGTTCTATAGGGAAAAAACTGGAATTGTTGAAAAAATAGCCGTTTTGTCTTATACCTAATGATAAGGTATTGTATTCATCTAACGTAAAATATGAATGTAAAAATATTGTGATTTCTTTGGAGTTTTCATATAATCTATTTATAGTTTTATTTAGAGAAGATATTTCTATAGGGTACAAATTATGATCTATGAAACTTCCTCCATATATAAGGCGAATATTATCTTTGATTTTAGCTTCCGACTCTATCTTGAATGTGAAATCCGTTATTGAAGTAGACTTTTTAAAAGCATTATCTATGGTTCCGGAAATATAACTTTCATTAATATAATTATATTCATAAGTGTATAGACTTGAGAATAATGAGAGGTTGTTGCCAGCTTCTGTTAAATATTTATAATTGAAGAAAAATGCATTATTAATCCAGTTTACTCCTGAAATATCCTCAGAATTAGTAATGCCTTCAGGATCATTAAAAATATAGTAGAACTTATCAACGCTTCTCAGGAAGTTAAAAGAAAATATATTTTTTTTATTGAGACTATGTTCGTATTTGATATATGTATCATAAAAGCCTATTTTATTTCTCTCATTATCCATGTCATATCTAGCTTTTAATTTTATTAAAATATCAAAATATGACCTTCTGAAAGATAGAAGAAGAGAGCTTTTTTCTTTCAAAACAGGTATTTCTGCATACAATTTGGATGAAACCAACCCTAGGGAAAACAATCCGTTTGCATCATTATATTTGGGCTTTTTAGTTTTTATATCAACCACCGAAGATAATTTACCTCCATAATTTGATGGCAAACCAGCTCTAATTAAATCGGCGCTATAGATTATATCCGAATTAAATGTACTAAAAAAGCCATATAAGTGAGAAGGGCTATAAATAGGAAGATTATCAATTAAGTATAAATTTTGTCCGGGTTCACCTCCTCTAACAATAAGTCCAGAAGTTCCTTCAATGCCGCCCTGAACTCCCGGAGATAGTTGCAATGCCTTCAAAATATCCTTCTCTCCTCCCAAAGATGGCAAATTATTCAGTTGTATATGATTTATTCTTGTGAAACTGGTATTTTCATCTTTAATTCTATAAGATGAGGACACAACAACTTCATTTAATTCGATATTTTTCTCCTGCATATAGAATGTAACTGTTGTGTCATGCAAAATGATGAAATTTGTCGTTAATTTATCATAATTAAGGTGTGATACTTCTATAATTAATGAATCATACTTTTTCAGGTTTAATTCGAAATAACCATTTATATCACTTGTTATACCCTTTTTATTGTTAACTTCATATATAGTTGCAAACTGAATATATTCATTTGTTTTTCTATCTTTAATATATCCTGAAATTTTTTTACTCTGTGCATTAATTCTGATAAATGTTAATAGACAGATTATTATGCAGAAAAACAAAAACCGGTTTAACATGTTTTGGAAACTTTAAAACAAAAAACGTTGCTTTGGAATTTTTATTTTAGATAAACATTAAGGCTGTCTAAAAAGCATACAAAACACAAATAATCAGATATTTATTTAAATAATTTCATCTCCTATTTTGTAATTTTATTGAAGTTGAATATTGCTACAATAACAAAAAAGGAAGCAAAGATTTTTCAAATCCCAACAAAGATGCTTTTAAGACAACCTTAGAAAAAAGTAAATATTTATCTAGTCGCAATAATTCCATTCGCGTTGAAATCAATTACTAATCCATATATATCTTTAACAGGTCCAGAACCAACACGCTTATGTACCTCTAAAGATTTTGCTACATCACTTTTAGAAATGTCAATATCTTCATAACAATCACACCAATCATCATGACAGTTGAATGTAACGAAATCGCATACGACATGTAAGTACAGTGATCTTTTTTGAGCGAACCATCCAAGTGCTTTTTTTTCTTGATATTTAATTTCTCCACCAATATATGCATATTCCATTATACCACTGGTTTCTCCATATTTTCTCCAACAAACTCTTTTATTACTACCACTGTACACTGTTCCCCACCATTCGTAATCTTTATCAGGTAAAAGGTTATTTTGATAGACATTAATGATTCTTTCAACTATAATAATTCCATCTTGAGTTGAAGCAATAGCAGATTCTAATTCTTTGATGCGATTGATATCTCCATTCATTATAGCTTTTATAGTATCTCCATTAACTTTAATTATTTTATTACCTATTTTGATGTAACCATTCGCATTTAAAAGTTTTGCTAATGTATGATCGTGGACTTTGAGTTCAATTTCTCCATACTCGTTATATTTAGCGACTTCCGGATATTTTTTCATTAAATAATTTTGTTGTGAATCATTGCTTTTAACTATTTCAATATATATATCCCACATTGTGGGGAAATATGAGATTTTACAATTCTTTTCTACTTCTATACCTTCATCAAGCTGATCAAGTAAAGACACCAATTCATTTCCGTCCTGAAGAGATAAAAAACTATTAAGATTACTTTGATTAGTAGTATCTTCCAAGATCATGGTATCTTCTTTTTCACTACATGATGCAAATAAGAATAGCCCTACAATAAGTATTACTTGAATTTTAATAAAATAAGATTTCATTTCTATTAATTTTACTAGGTTAAACTTTTGTTTGACTCCTCATCCCAATGTTGATTTTGTGGTCATACTGCGGGATGGGGGTTTTTAATGTCGTTTTACTTCAGGAAAGACGATTACAGGTTAACTGCCTTATAAGACAAGTAACAACTCCCCGTTAGGCCCCATGCCTTGCATGCTGCATAACTAATTACAGGTTTGGTTTCTGTGTCAGGACAAAAGGCAAAAAGCTGTGTTGTTGCCTGTTGACCTTTTTTGCATATATATGTTTACTATTTAAAACCTGTCTTTTCCTATTATCAAGTAACTCCACCCTCCC